>NZ_CABVGP010000001.1:1592500-1910559 GCF_902497555.1 Amycolatopsis camponoti
AAGCGGAGTGATCTACCCATGGCCAGGGTGAAGCGACGGTAAGACGTCGTGGAGGCCCGAACCCACTTAGGTTGAAAACTGAGGGGATGAGCTGTGGGTAGGGGTGAAAGGCCAATCAAACTCCGTGATAGCTGGTTCTCCCCGAAATGCATTTAGGTGCAGCGTCACGTGTTTCACTGCGGGGGTAGAGCTACTGGATGGTCTAGGGGCCTTACCGGGTTACCGAAATCAACCAAACTCCGAATACCGTAGTGTGAGAGCGTGGCAGTGAGACGGCGGGGGATAAGCTTCGTCGTCGAGAGGGAAACAGCCCAGAACACCAGCTAAGGCCCCTAAGTGTGTGCTCAGTGGGAAAGGATGTGGGATTGCCCAGACAACCAGGAGGTTGGCTTAGAAGCAGCCACCCTTGAAAGAGTGCGTAATAGCTCACTGGTCAAGTGGTCCTGCGCCGACAATGTAGCGGGGCTTAAGCACACCGCCGAAGCTGTGTCATTCATGCAATACATCGGCTTGGACTCTTGAAGTCCTTGTCTAGTGGTGTGGATGGGTAGGGGAGCGTCCTGCATCCAGGGAAGCGGCGGCGGAAGCCAGTCGTGGAGGGTGTGGGAGTGAGAATGCAGGCATGAGTAGCGAATGCAGAGTGAGAAACTCTGCCGCCGGATGACCAAGGGTTCCTGGGCCAGGCTAATCCGCCCAGGGTAAGTCGGGACCTAAGGCGAGGCCGACAGGCGTAGTCGATGGACAACGGGTTGATATTCCCGTACCCGAGCATGTGCGCCCATGACGAGGCGTTTGATACTAACCACCCAAAGCCATGAGCTGAAGTCTTCGGATGGAGGTTTGTGTGTGGAGCGTGGGACCTGATTTCGTAGTAGTCAAGCGATGGGGTGACGCAGGAAGGTAGCTCCGCCAGTGAGTGGTAGTACTGGTGTAAGCGTGTAGGCCGGAACATAGGCAAATCCGTGTTCCATGAGGCTGAGACGTGATGCGTAGCCGTTTGAGGCGAAGTAGAGTGATCCTATGCTGCCGAGAAAAGCCTCTAGTGAGTGCATGCACGGCCCGTACCCCAAACCAACACAGGTGGTCAGGTAGAGAATACCAAGGCGATCGGGTGAACTGTGGTTAAGGAACTCGGCAAAATGCCCCCGTAACTTCGGGAGAAGGGGGGCCAAACACTCTGAAGTCCTTTACGGACTAGGGGTGGGTGGCCGCAGAGACCAGCGGAAAGCGACTGTTTACTAAAAACACAGGTCCATGCGAAGTCGCAAGACGATGTATATGGACTGACGCCTGCCCGGTGCTGGAACGTTAAGAGGACCGGTTAGCCTTTCGGGGCGAAGCTGAGAATTTAAGCGCCAGTAAACGGCGGTGGTAACTATAACCATCCTAAGGTAGCGAAATTCCTTGTCGGGTAAGTTCCGACCTGCACGAATGGCGTAACGACTTTCCGGCTGTCTCAACCACAGGCCCGGCGAAATTGCACTACGAGTAAAGATGCTCGTTACGCGCGGCAGGACGGAAAGACCCCGGGACCTTTACTATAGTTTGGTATTGGTTTTCGGTTCGGCTTGTGTAGGATAGGTGGGAGACTGTGAAGCGGTGACGCTAGTTACTGTGGAGTCGTTGTTGAAATACCACTCTGGTCGAATTGGGAATCTGAACCTCGGGCCATGATCTGGTTCAGGGACAGTGCCTGATGGGTAGTTTAACTGGGGCGGTTGCCTCCTAAAGAGTAACGGAGGCGCCCAAAGGTTCCCTCAGCCTGGTTGGCAATCAGGTGTTGAGTGCAAGTGCACAAGGGAGCTTGACTGTGAGACAGACATGTCGAGCAGGGACGAAAGTCGGGACTAGTGATCCGGCACCTCCTGGTGGAAGGGGTGTCGCTCAACGGATAAAAGGTACCCCGGGGATAACAGGCTGATCTTGCCCAAGAGTCCATATCGACGGCATGGTTTGGCACCTCGATGTCGGCTCGTCGCATCCTGGGGCCGGAGTAGGTCCCAAGGGTTGGGCTGTTCGCCCATTAAAGCGGCACGCGAGCTGGGTTTAGAACGTCGTGAGACAGTTCGGTCCCTATCCGCCGCGCGCGTAGGATACTTGAGGAAGGCTGTCCCTAGTACGAGAGGACCGGGACGGACGAACCTCTGGTGTGCCAGTTGTTCCGCCAGGGGCATGGCTGGTTGGCCACGTTCGGAAGGGATAACCGCTGAAGGCATCTAAGCGGGAAGCCTGTTCCAAGATGAGGTATCCCACCCTTTGTGGGTTAAGGCTCCCAATAGACCATTGGGTTGATAGGCCAGAAATGGAAGCACAGTAATGTGTTGTCGAGTTGACTGGTACTAATAGGCCGAGGACTTGTCTACGAAGGTGTTACGCATCCACTCTACGGTTCTGAAACACCACATGATTCCCCTGTTGGTTGGGGGGTGTGTTGTTTCGTAGTGTTTCGGTGGTTTTAGCGTCAGGGAAACGCCCGGTCCCATTCCGAACCCGGAAGCTAAGCCTGATAGCGCCGATGGTACTGCAACCGAAGGGTTGTGGGAGAGTAGGACACCGCCGAACTTACGTGGGAAGAGGGCCTGGGCCTGGTTGAGAACTTCGGTTCTCCCGGTCCAGGCCCTTTTTCATGCCCGGGACATGACCGTGTCGTCCGCCCGGGTACGGCTGTCGTCCGTCGGGGTACGCGTGTCGTCCGTCCAATCACGCGAGTCGGCTCCCCAATCACGCGTGTCGACCCTCCAGGCACGCGACCCGACCGGCTGGGGCGAACCCGCCGGCGTGCTCAGGCACGGACTCGCGTGACCAAGGTCCGGAACTCGCGTGATTGAAGGCGGAACTCGCCACCGCGGCCGGCCAACTCGCGTGCTCAGGCAGGCGTCTCGCGTGATTGAGCGGGCATCACGCGTGATTGAGGAGGCATCACGCGTGATTGGAGGGTCGACTCGCGTACCTGGAAGGGTCGGGTGGGCATGAGAAGGGGCCAGGAGCGGTCAGCTCCTGGCCCCGGGAAACGCAGAGACTTACTTGATGGCCGAGCCGGCCTGCCAGTCGGCCCAGGACTTGGACCAGTCGCCGTACAGGTCCCACACCGGGAGCTGCGGGCCGCCGGAGTTGGTCACCTCCACGACGTCACCCAGGCCCATGTTCTGGAAGAACCACTGGGCGTTCGCGCCGTTCAGGTTGATGCAGCCGTGGGACACGTTCGAGCTTCCCTGCTGTCCCACGCTGTTCGGGTTCTCGTGGACGAACTCGCCGTCATTCGAGATCCGCTCCGAGAACTTCTCGTTCGACCGGTACGCCTTCGGGTCCGGCGGGCAGACGCCGTACGTGCACGAGTCCATCGTGTAGTTCGCCTGCTTGTCCGAAATGACGTGCGCGCCCAAATGTGTCGGGGTCGCGTCCTTGCCCATCGAGATCGGCATGGACTTCACCATCGCGCCGTTGTGGAAGATCTGCATCTGCTCGGTGTTGCCGTCCGCCTTGGCGACCCAGGAATCGTGCACCTTGTACGTTTCCGTGCGATCCTCCGCACCGAAGACACCGTTGCCGAAATCGACGCCGTAGATCTTCGCCGACACCTTCAGCGTCGTGCCGGCCTTCCAGTACTCCTTCGGCCGGTAGTGGACGTTCGAGTCGTCGATCCAGTACCAGCCGCCGTCCTGCTTCGGTGTCGACTCCACCGTCAGGGCTTTCTCCACCGCCGCCTTGTTCTTCACGGCGATCTTCCCGAAGCTGAACACGATCGGCTGCCCGACGCCGACCCCCGCGCTCGCCACCGCGGCCGGCGCCGGGATCAGGTTGGCGTTCGCCTGCTTCTTCGGCGCGACCGTGCTGATCTGGTTGTCCTGTTCGACCGGCTTCCCGTCGGCGCCCTGGGCGTGCGCGACGATCTTGTACGTCGCCCCGTAGCCGAGCGGCTCGGTCGACGTCCAGCTGGCCCCGTCGTCCGCGAGCTTGCCGCCGACCTTGTTCCCCTTCGCGGTGTTGGTCACCGTGACGTCGAGGAGCTTCCCGTTGGCGGCCTTGACGACGACGGGCGTCGCCGGGTTCACCCCCGTGCCGCCCGCGGGCTCGAACGACACCGCGACCGGGGTCGCGGACGCCGACGCGGAACCGGACGCGGGCGTCCCGCCGGCGGTCGAGCCGCCGTCGTCCCCGGAGGAGCAGGCGGAAAGCAGCAGTGCTCCGGCGAGGATTCCGGCCACCGAAAGTAAAATCTTCTTGGGGAGCATATTGTCTCTTTTTGGGAAATTGGGATCGGCGGGCATTCGTCGTCAAAACTACGCGATAGCAATGACGTTCTTCCCGGCGGATCGGTGCATCGGCGTGACGTGGATCACGTGACGACGAGGCCCGGTGCCCCGTAGAGTCCCGGCCCGCTCACCGAGATCCCGTCGAGGAACTCCCGGGCGGCCGAGTACGCCTGTTCCGCCAGTGCTTCGGTGTGCCCGAAATCGAGTGGGTTCACACGTACCGGCGCCGGCCCCGGCAGGTACACCACCGGCACGCGCGCGGCCGCCGCGGGCGCTTCCAGCACCGCCTGGTTCCGCATGGAGATCATCGCGGTGAACATCATCACCTCGGCGAACGTCCGCGGCGCGCCCGGCAGCTTCCCGGGGAACGCGCAGTCGAGCACGACCAGAGACTTCGCGCCCATCGCCAGCGCCTGGCGCATCGGCACGTTCGCGACGAGCCCGCCGTCGTAGAGCAGCCGGCCGTCGTGCTCCACCGGCGGGAAGATCCCCGGGATCGCGCAGCTGGCCAGGAGCGGCTCGAGCAGCCGCCCGGACCGGATCAGCAGCGGCTCGGCCGTGTCGACCTGCGTCGTGACCACGCCGAGCGGCAGCGCCAGGTCCTCGAAGCGGGTCTCGGCGCCCACGTGGTCGGCGATGATCGTCGTGAGGCCGCTGTTGGGGAACAGGTGCGTCTTGCTCTGCGTCAGGGTCCGGACGCGGCTCAGCACGCCGCCGGGGAACGCCTCGGCGCGCGTCATGTGCGCCCAGATGCCGTGCAGGCGCGCCAGCGCGTCGTCGCCGGGCAGGGCCAGCACCGCCGCGTTGAGCGAGCCGACCGACGTGCCCGCCACCAGATCCGGCGTGAGGCCGGCCTCGGCCAGCGCGCGCAGCATGCCGACCTGCATGGCGCCGAGGCTGCCGCCTCCGCCGAGGACGAACCCGATCGGCCGGGGAAGATCCGCGAGACTCATACCGCCGAATGTAGTAAGCCCGACTTTCGCAGGTCGTGCCGCCCGGGACGACGGCGTTAGCCTGCTGGGCGTGGCCGAGCTGGAGCTGCGCCATCTCAGGGCCGTCCGCGCCGTCGCGGACGGCGGCAGCGTGAGCCGTGCCGCCACCGTTCTCGGCGTCAGCCAGCCCGCGCTCACCGCGCAGCTCAAGCGGATCGAGCGGATCCTCGGCGGCGACCTCTTCGTCCGCGGCCCCAGCGGCGTGCGTCCGACCGAGCTCGGCCGGTTCGTGCTCGCCCGCGCCGACGCGCTGCTGTCCGACATGCAGGCCCTCGTCGCCTCCGCCCGGCGCCACGGCGAGGGCGTTGCCGAGACGCTCAAGATCGGGTATGTGCCGCTGCTCATCATCGGCCGGTTCATCGAGGAGCTGGGGGACCTCGACGTCCAGACGTACGCCGAACCCGCGTCGCTGACCCTGCTCAAGCTGCTCTCGACCGGACGTGTGGACGTCGCGCTGCTCGAACGCTTCGACGGCACCGAGTCGCGGCACTTCGCCGGCCTGACTGTGCGGACGCTGGCCACCGAACCCATCTTCGTCGGCATCGCCGAGGGACACCCGGCGATCCGCGACGGCGTTGTCGATCTGGCGGACCTGGCCGCCTGCGACTGGATTCTCCCGCCTCCGCACGAAAACTGCGTGCGCGTGCGGTTCCTGCAAGCGTGCGCGGCCGCCGGGTTCACACCGCGGGTGCGGCACTTCACGTCGGAGGCGGGCACTGCGGGGACGCTCATCGCGCAGGGGGCCGTCTGCCTCGCGCAGGCGGCTTCGGCGCCGCCGCCAGGGCTCGTGGCGTTGCCTCTGGCCGGTGACCCGCTGTGGACGACGCTGTTGTTCGCGACGCGCGAGGACGACGCACGGACTCCGGTGACCGAGCGGGTGTTCGGGTGCGCGGAAGCCGCGTATACCGCGTCACGGCAACGGAATCCGCATTTCGCGCGCTGGTGCGGGCTGGCGCCGGCCCGATAGGCGGCATAACGCCGGTGTTATCCCCGCTGGGATTACTGCCCGGCGCGGCAACGGGAGAAGCTCACGAAGTCCCCACCTGTTGCCGACAAGGAGCAACGAATGCACTTCAGACGAGCAATGGCGCTCGGCGCGCTGTGCGTGGCCCTCACCGGCCTGCTCTCCCCGCCCGCGAGCGCGACGACCGAGGCGACCACGCTGTCGATCAGCCAGCTGGTCCAGGAGCAGAACCAGTGGTGCTGGGCCGCCAGCGGCCTGACCATCGCCCGGTTCCTCGGCTACGGAACGAACGTCAGCCAGAACACCTTCTGCGACTACTCGCGTGGCTACCCGGCCGGCTCGCAGTGTCCCAACCAGGCCGGCGAGCTGACCTACGTCCAGCGGGGCTACCAGGCGCTCGGCCTGCGGCCCGGCACGGTGACCGGTGCGTTGAGCTTCGCGTCGGTGCAGACCGAGATCGGCGCGCGGCGCCCGGTCGAGACCGGCATCTACTGGACCGCCGGCGGCGGGCACGCCCAGGTGATCTACGGCTACGACGCGAGCGGGCTCGTCTACTACGGCGACCCGTGGCCGAGCAGCCAGCGCTACAGCGCGATGGCGCACTCGAGCTACGTCCGCAACGGGCAGTTCCAGTGGGCGCAGTCCCTCTACCGGATCGGGGCGTGACCGTGAACTTCTTCCGTGGACTCGCAGTCCTGGTCGCGGGTGCGGCCCTGGTGCTCGGTTTCGGTGGCCCGGCTTCGGCTTCGGAGCCTTCCTCCGGTGAGGTCGCCGCCGCGGTCAAGGCGGCGGACGCGCAGCTCTCGGCGTTCTTCGGCCAGCTCGACCGGCGGGCGGGCGTCCAACGCGCGAATGTCGTGCAGGCGCCCGCGGTGGACGGCTCGCCGCAGCCGGTTTACTCGCTGGACCCGGCTTTCGTCGCCGGAAAGCCGGGCGCCGCGCCCGCGTCGTTCGCGTTCTACGCGGTGCGCGCTTCGGCCTCGACCGGGCGGCAGGCCACCGTGTGGGTGACGCCGGAAGCGGGCGGCTGGGCCGCGAGCAACTTCACCACCGGCACCGAGGAGCTGACCTACCCGGCGCAGGCCGGTGGCGATCTCGTGTTCACCGAACCGCAGGTCAACGCGTGGTACCGGGTGCGCGACGGCCGCGTGCTGGCGCTCAACGACCCGGCTCGCCGGCGCGTCGGCGAAGGCGTCACGCTGGCCGCGTACCAGCAGCTGGTGCACCGGCTCTACGGCGACAAGCTGCCGGGTTCGGCGTACCGGCAGCAGGGCAAGCTCGGCGGGTACGACCTCGCCTCGGCTCCGGCTCCGGTCGCGGCGCCGGGCACCGGATCCTGGCCGTTCGTCGCCGGTGGGGCGCTGCTCGCGCTCGGCTTGGCCGGCTGGGCCACCGGCAAGGCGGCGCGCGCCCGCCGTTGACGCCGGGAGGGTGGCGGCCCGGGTCCGCCCGGGCCACACCCTCGTGGACTCCGGACAGCCGGGTGTCGAGCGTCCAAGGCCACATCGGGCCGCTTGGGGCCGGGAGAGCCGGGGTGAGGTCAGGGCACGCGCTCGGGCTCGCGTTCCGGGGTGGCGAGGGCTTTGCGCTTCTTCAAGCGCAGCAAGAAGAACACCCCGACCGCCGCGAGCACGCCGACCACGATCAAGCCGCCCGTGTTCAGCACGCCTTCGATCCGCTTCGCCGCCTCGCCCAAGGCTGCGCCGATGCTGATGTGGACCAGGGACCAGCAGAACGCCCCGGCAGCCGCCGCGGGGAGGAAGCGGCGGAACGGCAGTCCGGACGTTCCCGCCGCCGCGGGGGTCAGCGTGCGGATCACCGGCAGGAACCGGGCGAAGAACACCGCCCACGCGCCCCGGCGCTCCAGGACCGCCGTCGCCTTGTCCCACGCGTCGAGGCCGTACTTGCGGATCAGTTTCGTCTCGCGCAGCCGGGGGCCGAACCGGCGGCCGACGAGGTAGCCGAGCGCGTCGCCCGCCGTCGCGCACACCGTGACCACCAGCCACAGGACGACGAACCGCGCGACGGTGTTCGCCGTCGTCGCGGCGATGAGCAGCCCGGACTCGCCGGGGGCGACGAAACCCAGCCCGATCGTGCACTCGGCGAAGACCAGCCCGCCGGTCACCGCGACGAGCCCCGGTTCCGGGAGTCCTTGCAACCAGCTGAGGAGGTCCGAAACCAGGGCCATGCCACCCACTTTACCGATCCTTTAAGGATGGTGGGGTGACCTGGGTCACCGCGCCAGCAGCGACGCGGCTTCCTGTGCGGCCGGGCCTTCGGCGGCCAGGTGGGCCAGGTTCTCCGGCAGGTCCTCGCCGCGGTGGGCCTTCGTCTGGGCGTACAGGCGTCCGGCGCGGTAGGACGACCGCACCAGCGGCCCGGCCATGACTCCGGCGAAGCCCATCGTCTCGGCGGCGTGGGAGTGCTCGACGAACTCCTCCGGCTTGACCCACCGGTCCACCGGGTGATGCCGCGGAGAGGGACGCAGATACTGCGTGATCGTCAGGATCTCGCACCCCGCGTCGACCAGGTCCTGCATCGCCGGAGCCACCTCGTCGGGGGTCTCACCCATGCCGAGGATCAGGTTGGACTTCGTCACCAGACCGGCCTCACGCGCGGCGGTGATGACCTCCAGCGAACGCGCGTAGCGGAAGCCGGGGCGGATCCGCTTGAAGATCCGCGGCACCGTCTCCACGTTGTGCGCCAACACCTCCGGCCGCGACCCGAACACCTCGGCCAGCTGCGCCGGATCCGCGTTGAAGTCCGGGATCAACAGCTCGACACCGGTACCCGGGTTCAGAGCGTGGATCTGCCGGACGGTCTCGGCGTAGAGCCAAGCGCCGCCATCCTCCAGGTCATCACGGGCCACACCAGTGACCGTCGAGTAGCGCAACCCCATGGCCTGCACGGACTCCGCGACCTTCCGCGGCTCAGTCCGGTCCAGCTCAGCGGGCTTGCCCGTGTCGATCTGACAGAAGTCACACCGGCGCGTGCACTGGTCACCGCCGATCAGGAACGTGGCTTCGCGGTCTTCCCAGCACTCGTAGATGTTGGGACAACCGGCCTCTTCGCACACCGTGTGCAGACCCTCGCGACGAACGAGACCCTTGAGTTCGGTGAACTCCGGCCCCATCCGCACCCGCGTCTTGATCCACGGCGGCTTCTTCTCGATCGGCGTCTCACTGTTGCGGACTTCCAGACGCAGCAGCTTCCGGCCTTCAGGCGCAGCACTCACGTCCTCAACCGTACGCCCGTCCGGGCTACGCGGGATCGGGGGTGACCTCGGTCAACTCCGCCGTCAGGTCCCACAGTGCGGAACCCAGCGGCTCGAGGCGCGCGGTGGCGAGCGGGGGCACCTGAACCGGGTGACCGCGCAGGTTCCCGAGGCCACGCGGGGCGAAATACGAACCCCCGGAGACGCCGTCCGCCGTCGCCGCGTACAGCTGCGGGAGGGCGCCGATACGGGGGCCCTGGGCGAACAGGACCTCGCCGATGCGGTGGCCGCCGGCGATCAGGGACCGGACGACCGGGTTCGAGTACGACCGGGCCATGCCGCTGCCGAGCCCCGTCGCGGTGTAGCCGGGATGGGCGGCGACGCTGATGATGTCCGAACCCGCCGCGCGCAGACGACGGTCCAGTTCGAGCGCGAACACCTGGTCGGCGAGCTTGGACTGGCCGTACGCGGCGGCCGCGTTGTAGCGGCGGTGCTCGCCGTTCGGGTCGTCGAGGTGGATGCGGGCGCCGGTGGCGGCGAGGCTCGACAGCGTGACGACGCGGGCGTGCGATCCGCCGCGCAGGGCGGGCATCAGCAGCCAGGTCAGCGCCGCGTGGCCGAGGTAGTTGGTGCCGAACTGCAGCTCGAAGCCGTCGGCGGTGCGGCCGCGGGCGGTCGCCATCACGCCGGCGTTGTTGACCAGGACGTCCAGCTTGTCGCCGGTCAGCTCCCGGGCCGACGCGGCGGCCGCGCGCACCGAGGCGAGCTCGCTCAGGTCCAGTGGGATGAGCTCGGGCTCGGCGCCCGCGGCGGCCGCTTTGACGAGGTCCAGTGCCTTCGCCCCGCGTTCGGCGGAGCGGCAGGCGAGGAGCACGCGAGCCCCCTTGCTCGCGAGCACCTCGGCGGTGCGCAGCCCGAGCCCCGAGTTCGCCCCGGTGACCAGCACGGTCCGGCCGGTCTGGTCGGCGATGTCGGCGTCGGTCCAGCGCTCCGTCATGCGTGTACTAAACCCTGTTCACGCCGACGGCGCGAGCAGGCGCCGCAGGTGTCCCATGACGGGACGGCGGCGGGCGGGCTCCTCGCGGCTCGTGCGCAGCAGCGCCTCGAGCGCGTGACCCACCTTGACGATCTCTTCGCCCGGCTCCCGCGGGTCGGCCAGCCCGGCCGTGACCGCGAGCATCCGCAGCTCACCTTCGTGCATGCGGCGCAGCGACGCGTGCCGCTCGTAGCCGCCGTCGAGCACCGCGCGCAGCGTCTCGTGCTCTTCGACGGACGCGCGCCAGGCGCGCGTGACGGCGTCGACGTGGTCGCCGAGGCCGTCGGCGTCGTCCGGGTCGGTGACCTCGGCGCGCAGGCGTCCGCTCAGCGTCCTCGTCCACTGGTACTGCAGGGCCAGGAGGATGTTCTCCTCGGTGCCGAAGTGCTCTTCGGCGCCGGGAACCTCGTCGAGCGGCAGCGGCGCGGCCGGGTTGCGGCCCGCCAGGCGCACGGTGGCTTCGAGGATTTCCTGCCGTCGGTAGAAGTCTGTCCAGCTCATCGTGGGGCTCCCCTTCCGTGGTCCGGGTCATACCGCGGGTCTGCGGCATACTCCCGGTACGGACCTGACGAGGTGAACATACCATGAGTATGGAGAGATCCTCCGGGCGTAAGGTTGTGAAGGTGGCGACAATGAGGTCCAGGCGGCTCGACTACTCCGAGTCGACGCGGTCGGCGCTGGTCGACAGCGCGGTGGAACTGTTCACCAAACGCGGTTACGCGGGGACCTCGCTCGACGAGATCGCCAAGCGCGCCCGCGTCACGAAGGGTGCGCTCTACCACCACTTCAGCGGCAAGCAGGCGCTCTTCGAAGCGGCGTTCGACCAGGTCGAAAGCCTCGTCTACGACCGGCTCGACAAGATCATGACCGGTGAGGGCTCGCCGTGGGAGCGGGCGCTCGGCGGGCTCAACGCGTTCATCCGCGCCTGCCTCGACCCGGCCTACCAGCGGATCGCCATCCACGAGGCCCCGGTCGTCATGGGCTGGGAACGCTGGCGCGAAGCCGAGGAGCGGTGCAGCTTCGGGCTCGTCCGGTCCGGCCTGCAGTCGCTGATCGACGCCGGCGAGGTCGAGCCGGTCCCGGTCGAGGTCACCGCGCGGCTGCTGTTCGGCGCGCTGTCGAGCGCCGCGACCGAGATCGCCAGCTCGCCGGACCCGAAGAAGGTCGGCGCCGAGATCGAGGACGTGATCGTCCGCATGCTGGTACGGCTGCGGCGCACGGAGCCCGACGTCTCTATAGGCTGACTTTCGTGGACTTGAGGATCTTCACCGAGCCCCAGCAAGGGGCCAGCTACGACGACCTGCTGCGCGTCGCCAAGGCGACCGAAGCCGCCGGCTACGACGCCTTCTTCCGTAGCGACCACTACCTGAAGATGGGCTCGGCCGACGGCCTGCCCGGCCCGACCGACGCCTGGATCACCCTGGCCGGCCTGGCGCGGGAGACCAGCCGGATCCGGCTCGGCACGCTCGTCACCGCGGCGACGTTCCGGCACCCGGGCCCGCTGGCGATCTCGGTCGCCCAGGTCGACCAGATGTCCGGCGGACGCGTCGAGTTCGGCCTCGGCTCCGGCTGGTACGACGCCGAACACGAGGCGTACGGCCTGACGCTGCCGCCGCTGAAGGAGCGCTTCGACCGCTACGCCGAGCAGCTCGAGATCATCACCGGGCTGTGGAAGACGCCGGTGGGCTCGACGTACTCCTTCAAGGGCGAGTACTACACGCTCGCGGAGTCGCCGGGCCTGCCGAAGCCCGCGCAGTCGCCCGCGCCGCCGGTGATCGTCGGCGGTCAGGGCAAGAAGCGCACGCCGGCGCTGGCGGCCCGGTTCGCGGACGAGTTCAACCTGCCGTTCGTGGGCGCCGACGCGGCGGCCGCGCAGTTCGCCCGCGTCGACGCGGCGGCCGCGGAGATCGGCCGCGACCCCAAGGAGATCCTGCGCTCGGTGGCGCTGACCATCGCCGTCGGGCGCGACGACGCCGAGGTTTCGCGGCGGGCGTCGGCGGCCGGCCGTGATGTCACCGAGCTGCGGGCGAACGGCCTGGCCGGGACGCCCGCCGAGGTCGTCGACCGGATCGGGCAGTGGCGGGAGAAGACCGGGATCACCCGGGTCTACCTGCAGCTGCTGGATCTGTCCGATGTGGACCAGATCGAGCTGGTCGCGGCCGAGGTCGCGCCGCAGCTGGACTGAGCAGCCCCCGTTTTCCACGCTAGCGGAAGGGTCCGACGGTTCCGGACCGCGAAAGCCGGGCCGGCCGCCTGTTGTCCACAGGTGGCCGGCCCGCTTTCAGTTCTGGAGCGCGAAGGTGACGCCCGGCGCCCGCGGGGCCTCCGGGCGCGGGAGCCAGCGGTCCTCGCTCACCGGTAGCTCGCCCTCGAGGGCCGCCAGGACGGCGTCGCGGGCCAGTGGGAGGACTGCTTCCACACTCACGTCGCGCTGCAGCTCGTACGACAGCGACGTCACGCCCGCGTCGCGGATCCCGCACGGCACGATCGTGTCGAACGCCGAGAGGTCCGCGTTGCAGTTGAGCTCGAAGCCGTGCATCGTCACGCCGCGCTGGACGCGGATGCCGATCGCGGCGATCTTGCGCTCGATGCCGCGGTCGTCCGCCGGGATCCAGACGCCGCTGCGGCCCTCGACCCGCCCGGTGCGCACGCCGAGCCGGTCGCACACGTGGATCAGCGCCTCCTCCAGCCGCCGCACGTAGTGCACGACGTCGATCGGGTCGCCGAGCTTCACGATCGGGTAGCCGACCAGCTGGCCCGGGCCGTGCCAGGTGATCTTGCCGCCGCGGTCGACGTCGATCACCGGGGTGCCGTCGGCCGGGCGGTCGGCGGGCTCCGTGCGCTTGCCCGCGGTGTACACCGACGGGTGCTGCAGCAGGAACATCGTGTCCGGCGCGGTGCCGTCGGCGCGCTCGGTGAGCCGGCTCCGCTGGAGCTCCCAGGCTTCGGTGTACTCGATCGTGCCGAGCTCCCGGACGTCGACGGGCTCGGTGGTGGCGCGGCAAGAGGTGCGGGAAGAACTCACCCGTCGAGGCTACGCCCGTCACCCGGGGGAAGCAGCCGCAAGGCGCACGCTGAGAGCAGCCCGACACCCGTCACCGCGAGCACTGCTCCGATCGTGTCGGTGACCCAGTGCACGCCCAGCACGACGCGACAGGCCGCGCACAGCACGACGGCGACCGCGACGGCGGCCGAAACCCGGCGGACCAGCCGTGGCCACAGCCACGCGCACAGCAGGAGGAGGACGAACCCCGTGCTCGCCACCGACACCACGTGCCCGCTCGGGTAGCTCAGGTCCGGGTAGTCGCGCGGGCGCTCCCGCAGGAACAACGGCTTGAACACCAGGCTCGTCAGCCGGCACAGCACCAGCACGACGGCCAGCCGCACGCACAGCCCGATGTGCTCGCGGCGGCGCAGGGCGAGCGCGAGCAGCGCCGTGCCGAGGACGAACGGGAGGACCGGCCCGAGAACGTCGCTCCCGGCCTGCGCGACCCGGCCGAGCGGCTCGGCGTAGACGCCGTGCAGCGCGTCCGCGACTTCGACGTCGAGGGTCAGCGGCTGCCGGGCCACGCTCAAGCCGAGCAAGACGAACGCGGCGCAGAACACCGCGCCCACGACGAGCCAGCGCTGAAGCGGGACGCTCATGCCGCGGTCAGCGCGCTGTCCAGGGTCCGGTGCCGGAACTCGTAGCCGGACCGCTCCAGCGCGGCCGGGACGGCCCGCTGCCCGAACAGCGCCATCTCCTCGCCGGCTTGCCCGAGCACGGTCTTGAGCGCGATCCCGGGCACCCACCACGGCGCGGGGCGGTGCAGGGCCCGCCCGACCGCCCGGGTGAACTCGGCGTTGGTCACCGGGGCCGGGCCGCTGAGGTTGACCGGGCCGGACAGGTCGTCGTGGGTGAGGACGTGGACGATCGCGCCGACCTCGTCCTCGAGGGCGATCCACGGCATGAACTGGCGGCCGTCGCCGAGCCGGCCGCCCAGGCACAGCCGGAAGAGCGGCCGCAGCGTGCCGTAGAGCCCGCCCTTCGCCGAAAGCACCAGCCCGGTCCGGATGTTCACGACGCGCGCGTCGCCCGCACCCGCCGTCGCCGCTTCCCAGGCTTCGCAGAGCTCGGCGAGGAAACCGCGGCCGCGGGGCCCCGATTCGTCCACAGTGGACTCGTGCGTGTGGCCGTAGTACCCGACGGCGGACGCGTTGACGAGCACGCCGACACCGTGCTCGGCGACGGCTTCGGCGAGCACCTCGGTCGGCTCGACCCGGCTGTCGGTGAGCTCCTGCTTGCGCATCGCGCTCCACCGCCCGGGGAACAAGGGCTTGCCACCGAGGTTCACGACGGCGTCCACGCCTTCGAAGGCGCCGTCCGCGACGGTGCCCGAGGGCGGGTCCCAGCGGAACTCGGTCGTGGCGCGGGTTTCCCGGCGCACCAAGGTGCGGACCTCGTGCCCGGCGCGCCGCAGCCGGTCGCCCAGCGCCGACCCGATCAAGCCGCTCGCTCCGGCGATCAGTACTCGCATGCCTCGATCGTCGCGCATCCGGGTCCGGGCCGCACGCCCAGGTCTCGCGCGAAACCGGGCAGGTCGGCGAGGATCGCCAGGCCCAGATCGGCGAGCGGGATCTCGGGGAAGTCCGTTCCGGTGAAGAACATCGCGACGGTTCCGCCGGCCGCGGAGAGACCGAAACCGCGGCTGCGCGGCAGGGCGCCGCCCTTGTAGCGGACGTCCCGGCCGAGTTTCCGGCGCGCGAGCGCGGCGGCCGGGGCGTCCGAGGTGACGAGGTGGCGGTGGAAGGCGAAGAGCCGCGCCGCGGTGCCGTGCGCGGTCCGTTGTGTCCATTCCCACCCGGCTTCGGCGGAGATCGGTGCGCCTCGGACGCGTTCGAGCACCGCCGTCCGGAACGCGGGATCGCCCGTGAAGCGCGCGGTCAGGTCCGGCTCGCCGGGGTGGAACGAGCGGAGGGTTTCGCCGCAGAACCAGCGGATGTCGGCGTCCGGCCAGCCGCCGGCGGCCGCCGCGGCCCGCACCGCCCCGTCGCCGAGCCGGGCGCGGAGGTAGTCGGGGGCCGCGTTGTCGCTCTCGGCGATCATCGCCGTGGCGATGGCGTCGAGCGGGACGAGCCGGCCGGGGTCGTGGGCGATCCCGTACTCGTCGCAGGGGATGCCGAGCGCGGTCAGCGCCCGGTGGTGGGCGCCGGCGCCGACGGGGCCGTCGCCGTCGAAGGGGTGGAACGCGTCCCAGTCGCCGACCGGGACCGGCTCGGCCGGGTCGAGCACGCCGTCGGCGACCGCGGTCGCGTAGGCGAGCAAGGGGACGACCTTGATCGTCGAAGCCACGACGCGCGGCACGTCCGGGAGGTGGCTCAGCCGCTGCCCGGCGCCGTCGTCCGCGACCATCGAGACGTTCTCGCGGTGGTCGGCGAGCCAGGCCCGGAACGCCGTGAAGGGCCCCGCACCAGCTGATGCGAGGCCCTTCACGGTCCGGAACTCAGAGGCCGAGCTCGTCCTCGAAGTTGCCCTCTTCCAGACGCTGCTTGATCGTCATCAGGAAGCGGCCCGCGTCGGCGCCGTCCACCAGGCGGTGGTCGTACGTCAGCGGGAGGTACGCCATCGAGCGGATGGCGATCGTGTCGTTGCCGTCGGCGTCGGTGGCGACGATCGGGCGCTTGACGACCGCGCCGGTGCCGAGGATGCCGGACTGCGGCTGCACGATGATCGGCGTGTCGAACAGGGCGCCGACGCTGCCGATGTTGGTGATGGAGAACGTGCCACCGGACAGCTCGTCGGGCTTGATCTGGTTCGCCCGCGCCCGGCCCGCCAGGTCGGCGATCCGGTGCGCGAGACCGGCCAGGCTCAGCTCGCCCGCGTCGTGGATCACGACCGAGAGCAGGCCGCGCTCGGTGTCCACCGCGATGCCCAGGTGCACGGCGCCGTGGTAGGTGATCTCCTTCGTGTCCTCGTTGTAGGACGCGTTGACGTTCGCGTGCTGCTTCAGTGCCTCGACCGTCGCCTTCGCGAAGAACGGCAGGAACGTCAGGTTGACGCCCTCGCGCTCCTTGAAGGCCGCCTTCGCGCGCTGGCGCAGCTTGGCGATCTTCGTCACGTCCACTTCCTGGACCTGCGTGAGCTGCGCGGCGATCTGCAGCGACTCGCGGGTCTTGGTGGCCGTGATCTGGCGGATCCGGCTGGCCTTCTGCACCGTGCCGCGCAGGGCCTGGACCTCCGCGGAGACCGCGGTCGACGTCGGACGCGGGGCCGCCGGAGCGGACGCCGCGGGAGCCGACGCGGCCGGAGCGGCAGCCGCCGGGGCCGGGGCGGCCGCGGCCTTCTGCTTCTCCTCGGCCGCGGCCAGGACGTCCTGCTTGCGGATCCGGCCGCCGACACCGCTGCCGGTCAGGCTCGACAGGTCGATGCCGTGCTCCGACGCCAGCTTGCGCACCAGCGGCGTGACGTACGGGCCGTCCGCCGAACCGTCCTTCGCCGCGGCGGCCGGGGCCGACTCGGCTGCCTTCGCCGCGGGCGCGGCCTGCGGCTCGGGCTTCGGTTCCGGCTTGGGCTCGGGCTTGGACTCCTGGACCGGCTCGGGCTTCGGCTCCGGCTTGGGTTCCGGCTTCGGCTCGGGCTTGGGTTCCGGCTGGGAATCCGCCTTCGGCGCCGCGTTCGCGTCGCCGATCACGGCCAGGACGCCGCCGACCTCGACGGTCTCGTCCTCGCCCGCGCGGATCTCCAGCACCGTGCCGGCGACCGGCGACGGCACCTCGGTGTCGACCTTGTCGGTGGAGATCTCGAGCAGCGGCTCGTCGACCTCGACCGAGTCGCCGACCTGCTTCAGCCAGCGCGTGACGGTGCCTTCGGTGACGCTCTCGCCCAGCTCGGGCAGCTTCACCTCGGTGCCTTCACCACCGGCGGCCGGCGCGGTGTCCGGCTTGCTCGGGGCGCTCTCCTGGGCCTGGGCCTGCGGTTCGGGCTCCGGCTCCGGTTCGGGCGCCGACTCCTCCTGCGCGGGCTCTTCCTCGGCCGGGGCGGAAGCTTCGGGCGCGCCGCCCGAACCGTCGTCGATCACGGCCAGCTCGGCGCCGACCTCGACGGTCTCGTCCTCGGCGGCGCTGATCTTCACGACCGTGCCCGCGACCGGGGACGGCACCTCGGTGTCGACCTTGTCGGTCGAGATCTCGAGCAACGGCTCGTCGACCTCGACGGTGTCACCCTCCTGCTTGAGCCACCGGGTGACGGTGCCTTCGGTGACGCTCTCCCCGAGCTCCGGCAATGTGACGGAGTAGGCCATCGTTCGCTGACTCCTCTTCCAAGTTCTGCGTGGGTCTGGATTCTGCTGGTGGGACGTCAGCTGTGCACGTGCAGCGGCTTGCCGGCCAGGGCAAGGAACGCTTCACCGAGGGCCTCGGTCTGGGTGGGGTGCGCGTGGATGAGCGGCGCGACGTCTTCGGGGAAAGCCTCCCAGCTGTAGATCAGCTGCGCTTCGCCTATCAGCTCGCCGACGCGGTCGCCGACCATGTGGACCCCGACGACCGGGCCGTCCGGGGCCTTGACCAGCTTGACCCCGCCGGAGGTCTTGAGGATCTGGCTCTTGCCGTTGCCGCCGAGGTCGTAGGTGAACGTCGTGACGTCGGCGCCGTACTTGTCCTTCGCCTGCGACTCGGTCAGCCCGACCGACGCGACCTCCGGGTGGGAGTAGGTGACGCGCGGGATGCCGCTCTCGTCGATCACGCGCGGGCTCTGCCCGGCGATCTCCTCGGCGACGAAGATGCCCTGCTGGAAGCCGCGGTGCGCGAGCTGCAGGCCGGGGACGATGTCGCCGACGGCGTAGACGTTCGGCAGGTTGGTGCGCAGCCGCTCGTCGGTGATGACGAAGCCGCGCTCGATCTTGACGCCGGCCTCCTCGTAGCCGTGGCCCGCCGAGTTCGGCCCGCGGCCGACGGCGACCAGCAGCAGGTCGGCCTCGATGGTCTCGCCGGACTCCAGCGAGACGCTCACGCCGTTGTCGTCCTGCTTCGCGCCGGTGAACCGCACGCCGGTCTTGAAGGCGATCTTGCGGCGGCGGAAAGCGCGCTCGAGCTGCTTGGACGCGAACTCGTCCTCGTTCGGGACGAGCCGCGGCAGCGCTTCCACGATGGTGACGTCGACGCCGAAGGAGGCCCAGACGCTGGCGAACTCGACGCCGATGACGCCGCCACCGAGGACGACGACCTTCTTGGGGACGTAGTCGAGGGCGAGGGCCTGCTCGCTGGCGATGACGCGGCCGCCGAGCTCGAGGCCGGGCAGCGTGCGGGAGTACGAACCGGTCGCGAGGATGACGTTCTTGCCGGTGTAGCGGGTGCCGTCCACCTCGACGGTCGTGCCGCCGACGAACGTGCCGCTGCCCTCGACGAGGTTCACCTTGTGCGCCTTGGCCAGGCCCTGCAGGCCCTTGTACAGGCGGGAGACGATCCCGTCCTTGTACTTGTTGACCCCGGCGATGTCGATGCCCTCGAAGACGGCCTTGACGCCGACCGCTTCGGCGTCGCGGGTTTCGTCGGCGACCTCGGCGGCGTGGAGCAGGGCCTTGGTCGGGATGCAGCCCCGGTGGAGGCACGTCCCGCCGAGCTTGTCCTTCTCGATCAACGTGACGGAAAGGCCCAGCTCGGCCGCGCGGAACGCCGCGGCGTAGCCGCCCGATCCGCCTCCCAGGATCACGAGGTCGGCGGAGGTGTCGGTCACTTGTATAACTCCTCGGCAAGCAGTGGGGTGGTGCTCTGTCGTCGCTTGTGCGCGGTATAACCGCGCGCGCGACACCCGCCATCTTGTCACTACGCCGGACCGGGCTGCGACCTAGCCGGGTGTGCGACACCGACCACACGCCGACATCGGGATAATGAGGGAGGAAAGTCTCGGGAGGGAAGGTGGTCGCGGTGGGGTTGTTCGACTCGCTGCGCAGGCGCGCCAAGGGCGGGCAGAAGGCCGGTACGCTGCGGAAAGCCAGCTCCGAGGACACCCATCACCTCGATGAGTGGGCAGCCTCGCGCCGGGGTGTCGAGGCCTTCGTCGAGCCGAAGACGAACGTCACCGAGACCACTGTGGTGTTGATCGCCCACGACGGTGAATGGACCCGCCGCCGGATCGGCAGCCTGGAGGCGGCCCAGCAGTTCGGCCACCGCCGGTCGATCCCGGTGTACGAGGTCGCGCGGGTCGGCTACCCCAAGCGCATGCGCGAGTACACCGAGCGCAAGAAGCGCGGCCAGGTCTAGAGCTCGATCCGGCCGACGACCTCGCCGTTGAAGGTCTGGCCGGTGGGGCGGAAGCCCAGCTTGCGGTAGAAGCCCTCCGGACCCCCTTCGGCCGGGATCCACAGCACGGTCGCGGCCTTTTCCCCACGGCGGCGGGCCTCTTCGAGGACGGTTTCGACGGCGAACCGGCCGTGGCCGCGGCCCTGGACGCCGGCGCCGACGTTGAGCCGCCAGATCCCGCAGCGGAAGAAGTCGAACTCCGCCTCCGGGTGGAAGCCGCCCATGACGAAGGCGACCGGCTCCCCGTCGTCGAGGATCAGCCGCGGCCAGGCGATCTCCGGCTGCGTGTAGGCCTCGGCGAGCGAAACGGCCACGGGCGCGACGAAGACCTTCTGGTGCGGTTCGACGGCCAGCTGGCACGCGGCGGCGACGTTGTCCGGGGTGATCTTCTCCGCGGTGAGGGTGGTCACCGGGACCAAGCTAGCTTGCCTGGGCGAGCAGGGTGGCGTGCCGGCCCAGTGCCGCGCGGAAGGACGGGTGGACCGTCGTGCCGAGCACCGGATCGACCTCGACCACATGCGACGCCGAGAGCAGGAGAACGGCGGGTTCGGCGAGGATCACCACGCCGTTTTCGGCCCGCAGCTCGGCCGTGCCCAGCAGCCGCGGGAAGACGACGTCGCCGGGGAGGCCGTCGCAGGTGCGGAGGAAGTCGCGGAAGTCCTGCGGGAGGTCGACGCCCAGCCGCAGTCCGGCCGAGCGGATCGCGGCTTCGGAGGCCGGGGGAGGGAGGAGCGGTCCCGCTCCGCCGAGACCACGCAGGCGCATGATCTCCGCGATCAGTTCGGGCCAGCTTCCCAGGTCCGGCGGATACCGCTCGTGCAGCGCCGCGACCAGCGCACCCGCGCAGCTCGGCGCCCACTCGCGCAGGCCGAGCGGGTCCGCCCCGGCCACCAGCGCCGGGGCGAGCGCCCGCGTCGCGGCCGGCGCCGCCACGTCCGGACGCTGCCCGGCCAGTGAAGCCCACAGCGTGAGGTCGCCGTCGGCGAGAGCCGCGCGGACGCGATCCGGCCGCGAAGGCGCGACGTGCTCGACCACTTGCGCGATCGGCCCCGGCGGGAGGACACCCTCGAAATCCGAGACCGGACGGCGCAGCGAAGCCGTGTGCGCGCGCTCTTCGGCATCGAGGTCGAGCGGCGCCAGCCCCTCGGCCCAGCCCGGACGGCCGCCGCGGGCTTCGAACAGCATCGCCCACGCGCGGGCCCGGACCGGGGCCGCCACCAGGGCGTCCACCGGGCGTTCCGTGCGGGCCCGCCACTGCTCGACCAGGCGATCGGCCTCATCGAGGGCGCCGGTGACCGCGAGCAGCAGGGCCGCGTACCCGACCTGGTCGTCGAGACGGATCTCCGGCGCGGCCAGGACGTCGCGGACCGCCGACTCGAGGTACTCACCGGCATCCACGAGAACCGACCCTAGCCGAGCGCTTGCTTCGCCCCCGGGTGCAGCGGGACGGGATCGGTCCGCGTCGCCAGCTGCTTCGTGAACTCCTTCGCCGCCGGGTGGACTTTCGCCAGCTCCGCCTGCTTGTCGAAGAGCAGCTTGGTGATCGCGCACGCGTTGGCCGCCGGGAAGTCTTCGCGCACCAGCAGGAGGTTGGGCACCACGACCGTCGGCACGTCCGACGGCTGCGCGTACGTCGAGGCCGGGATGACGCCCTGGTCGTAGACGTCGTTGACCTGCTTGAGCTTCGGCAGCGATGGCGTGACGTCGAGGAACTTCACCTTGTCCTTCAACGCCGTCGTGATGTCGGTGATCTGCGCGGTCGGCAGCCCGCCGGACCAGACGAGCCCGTCGAGCGTGCCCGACTTCATGCCGTCGGCGGTCTTGGCCAGGTCGAGCCGCTGCGCCTGGACGTCGGTATCCGGCTTGAGGCCCGCCGCCTGCAGCAGGCGGTTCGCGATGACCTCGGTGCCGGACTTCGGCGAGCCCGTCGAGATCCGCTTGCCCTTCATGTCCGCGATGGTGTTGATCCCCGCGTCGGTGCGCACCAGAACCTGCGTCGAGTTCGGGTAGATCCGGGACAGGGCCTGGATCTTCTGCGGCTTGCCGTCGAAGGATCCCTTGCCGCGCACGGCGTCCGCCGCGGTGTCCGCCAGCGAGAACGCGACGTCGTAGTTGCCGGCGACCAGCTGCTGGATGTTCTGCACCGACGCGCCGGTCTCGGCCGCCGTCGCGCGCAGCTTGGTGGTGTTGCTGATCAGCTGGGCCAGCCCGCCGCCCAGCACGTAGTAGACGCCGCCGCTGTTGCCGGTGGCGATGGTGATCCGGCCTTCGCCGGCTTCGCAGGACTGCCCGCCACCCTGGGCGGGGGAGTCCGTCTGCTGTTTCCCGCCGCAGCCCGTCACGGCCAGAGCGAGTACCGCGGCAGCGGCCAGTGCGCGTTTCATGCTGTCCTCCTCTTGATCACGGCGTGGGCGAGCACGGCGACGACGGCGAACGCGGCGCCGACCGCGATCGGCACCGGTTCCAGGTAGAGCAGGCACAGGGCGGCCGGAACGAACAACAGCCGCACCGGCAGGCTGACCGGCCCGAACAGCCAGCCGCCGGTCACCACCGCCAGCGCCGCGACGGCCACCGCCGACACCGCCGCCACCCACAGCACGGTGAGCACATCGGACTGCAGCAGCAACGCGGCGCCGTTGTCGGTGAGCACGAAGGCGATCGGCACCAGGAAGGCCGGCAGCGTGTACTTCCAGCACTGCCACATGGTGCCGAGCACCGAGCCGCCGGTGATGGCCGCCGAGGCGACGGCGGCGAGCGCGGTCGGCGGCGTGACCTCGGACAGCACGGCGTAGTAGAAGATGAACATCGCGCGCTCGGCGTCGGCCACCCCCAGCGTCTCCAGGGCGGGCCCGATCACCACCCACGCGATGATGAAGCTGGCGGTGACCGGCACCGCGAGCCCGAGCACGCCGACGGCGATCGCCGAGAGCAGCACGGTCAGGATCAGGACGACCGTGCCGTTGTCGGTGAGCGCGCCGGCCAGTTCGACCAGCGCGTCGGCGAGTTCGAGGCCGAGCCCGGTCTTGGTGATGGTCGAGGTGATCACGCCGGCCGCCGCGCACACCGCGATCACCGGCAGCGCCCCGCGGACCCCGGCCGACAGCGCGTCGACCATGTCCTTCGCCCACCCGCGCACGTCGTGGCGGCGGGCGATCAGCGCGAAGAGCGCGGCGACGCCGGTGGCGTAGACCACCGCGGCGAACGGCGGGATGTCCAGGGCCAGGAACACGACGATGATGGCCAGCGACAGGAAGTGGTAGCCACCCTGGCGCAGGAGCTGCCACGGATTCCCGTGCGGGACGTCGACCGGTTCGGCCTCGAAGCGCCGCGCGTCGGCCTCCATCGCGAAGACGATGCCGAGGTAGTAGAGCAGCGTCGGGACGGTCGCCCAGATCAGCACGGTCAGGTAGGACGTCTGCAGGTACTCGGCGATGATGAACGCGGCCGCGCCCAGCGTCGGCGGCGAGAGGATCGCGCCGATACCGGACGCGGCGAGCAGCCCGCCCGCGTTTTCCTTGGGGTACCCGGCTTTCTTGAGGATCGGCCAGGTGATCGAGCCGAGGCTGACGGCCGTCGCGGTGCCCGAACCCGAGACCGTGCCGAGCAGGAAGCCCGACAGGACGGTGGTCCGGCCCGGCGCCGTCCGGGACCGCCGGAAGGCGGCGAAGGAGATGTCCACGAAGAACCGGCCGGCGCCGGAGGCGTTGAGCACGGCGCCGTAGAGGGTGAACAGCACGATGTAGCTCGCGGCGACGTCGAGCGGGGTGCCGTAGAAACCGCTCGCGTCGTTGTAGAGGGCGTTGACGATCTGGCTGAAGTCGATGCCGGCGTGCGCGATGCCCCAACTCTGCGGGAGGAAGCCGCCGTAGTAGGCGTAGGCGAGGAAGAGCAGGCAGACGATCGGCAGCACCAGCCCGGTCGTGCGGCGGGTGGCTTCGAGGATCAGCACGAGCAGCAGCGCGCCGGCGACGATGTCCAGCGGGGACAGGATGCCCTGGCGGTTCAGGAAGTCGTCGTAGCCGACGAGTACCGGGTAGAGGCCGACGGCGAGGGCGACCGCCGCGAGCGCCCAGTCCGTCCAGCCGGGGTCGTCACGGCCGCGCAGCCGCGGGCGGTAGCAGAGGAAGACCAGCGGGAGCGTCACGCCGAGGAACAGCACGAGGTAGAACTGGTTGCCCTTGGCGAACGGGAAGAACACCTGCTTGAGCACGAGGATCGCGACGGCGAGCGCGACGAAGTAGACGACGCGGTCGGGAACGCGGGAGAGGGTGCGCGCCGGCCGTTCTTCGTCGTGCTCGGCGGCGATCGCGGCGGGAGTGTCCTCTTCGACCGGCCGAGTGGTCATCCGGTCACCGTACGGTGTCGTGGATCACACCGAAACCGGCAAAGGGATCATCTGCTCCCAGACCGGTCGTGAGTGAGAAACAGGGTTAGAACACTGTTTCTCACTCACGACCGAGTGCGGGAGGGATCAGCCGTTGGCGGCGATGTCCGCCAGGACCGCGGCGATCGTCCGGACCGGGACGCCGGTGCCGCCCTTGCCGGTGTAGCCCCACGGCGAACCGGTGTTGAACGACGGGCCCGCGATGTCGATGTGGACCCAGTCGAGGCCGTCGGCGACGAACTCGCGCAGGAAGATCCCGGCCGCGAGCATGCCGCCCCAGCGGTGGCCCGTCACGTTGGCCAGGTCGGCCAGGCGCGAGTCGAGGTCGGCGCGCAGCTCCTCCGGCAGCGGCATCGCCCAGCCGTTCTCGCCGGTGGCCTGCATGACGCCGGCGACGCGGTCGCGGAAGTCGTCCGAGCCCATCACGCCGGCGGTGCGGTTGCCGAGCGCGACGACCTGGGCGCCGGTCAGCGTCGAGGTCTCGATCAGGTAGTCCGGGTTCTCCTCCGCCGCGCGCACCATCGCGTCGGCCAGGACGAGCCGGCCCTCGGCGTCGGTGTTGAGGACCTCGACGGTCTTGCCGCCGTACATGGTGAGGACGTCACCCGGGCGGTACGACGTCCCCGACGGCAGGTTCTCCGCCAGCGGGATGTGCGCGACGACTTCCAGGGGGTACTTCAGCTTCGCCGCCAGCACGACGGACGCGAGGACGCCGGCCGCGCCGGACATGTCCGAGGTCATGTGGTCCATGTTCGCGGCGGGCTTGAGGGAGATGCCGCCCGAGTCGAACGTGATGCCCTTGCCGACCAGCGCGACCTTCTTGGCGGCCTTGGCCGGCTTGTAGGCGATGCGCACCAGGCGCGGCTGGCGGGCCGAACCGCCGCCGACGCCGAGGATGCCGCCGAAGCCCTTGCGCTTGAGGGCCTTCTCGTCGAGGACCTCGAACTCGAGGCCGTTGTCCTCGGCCAGCTTCTTCGCGCGGTCGGCGAAGGAGGCCGGGTAGAGGTCGTTCGGCGGGGTGTTGATCAGGTCGCGGGCGGTCAGCACGGCCTCGGCGATGCTGGTCGCGGCCTTCAGCGTCGCCTTGTGCTCGCGGCTGGTGCCTGTCGCCGGGCTCGCGAAGTCGACCTTCGCGACCGGCGCGTCACCCTTCTCGGAGCGGTAGGCGGTGAAGACGTAGGAGCCGAGGACGGTGCCCTCGACGGCGGCCTGCAGGTCGAGCTCCGACAGCGTCACGAAGGCGCGGTCGGTGCCGGCCAGCGCGCGCCCGGCGGCCCCGGCGGCGCGGCGGACCTGCTCGGGGGTGACGCCGGCACCCTCCTTGCCCAGGCCGACGGCGAGCACGACACCCGCCGGGAGCTTGCCCAGCGTCGGGATCTTGACGACCTCTTCGGCCTTGCCGCTCGCACCGAGGGTGGCGAGCAACCCGGCGAGGCGGCCGTCGAAGGCGGCGTCCACGGCGGCGGCACCCGCGGCGAGCAGCGGGCCGTCCTCGCCGGCCAGGGTGCCGATGACGATCACGTCGGCGCGCGTCTTGGCCAGTGCCTCCCCGGTGTTGTCGGACAGGGCGAGCTTAGGCACGGTCACTTCTGGCTCCTCGCGCGTTCGCGGTGGTACCGGGCGCCGGCCCGGTCGGGATCGTGAGCCATGCTAATGACGACCGGACCACGGGTGAACAGAGGGCGAGGAGGGCCGCGTGCGGCTGGGCGGTGGGCTGCTGGTGGCGCTGGCGGCCGGAGCGGCGGGCGCGGGCTGGTGGGTGCTCGCCGGGCTGGTGCTCGCGGCGATCGCCGCGGGCGTGACGGCCCGGGTCCCGGAACCGGGGGACGCCCAGGTCGACCGGGTCGTGGTGGCCGTCGCGCGGCTGGCCGAGGTGACCGTCTACGCGATCGCGTTCGGCGCTTACGTCGTCCCTGCGCACCGGGAACTGGCGGCCGCGGGGTTCGTCGTGGTGGCGACCGGTGCCGGGTTCGCCGGGCTGAAGATCCCGACGATCGTCGTACGGATCACCGGCGGCCTGCTGCTCGTGGCGGGGCTCGTCCTGGTCGCGGTGTGCGTGGCCGTGCCGCCCGTGGCGACGGCCGGGGGCGGGCTGCAGACCCCGGACTTCGCCGCTGTGCTCGTCGCCGCGGTGCTGACGCTGCCGTTCCTCCGGCCCACCGGCCGTGAGGGTGCGGGGTGGCGCGTGCTGCTGCTGGGTGCGGTCGCCGTGCTGACCGCCTTCGCCGCGCTGTACCAGCTCGGCGCGGTCCGGCTCGGGCTCTCCCTGACGTCGTTGCGCGACCTGCTTTCCGCCGCCGACGCGGAGTCGCTGCAGCCGCTGCTCACGGTCATCGCCGTGGTCGCGACCGTGGTGCCCGCCCTCGCCGCCGGGACCGAGGTCCGGGAACGGGCCGGCGTGCCGGGCCTCGCGGGGATCGCCGTCGCCGCGGTGGCCGCGTACTTCCTGCCGGTGCTGCCCGTGCTCGTCGTCGCGGGGCTGGTGACCGTGATCGAGCTGCTACTGGGCGTGCGCGCGCGTCGGTACAGTGGGTCGGGTGAGTGATCGACGCTGGCGGCCGGGGGAGACCGTGGTCGAGCGGTTCCACCGCCCCGACGGCTCGATCGGCCAGGTCCACCCGCTGCGCGTGCTCGCCGACGACGGCCGCGTCCTGCTCGCCTGGCTGCCGGCCGGCACCCCGATCATCGGCAGCAGGCTCGTGGACGGCCGGCACATGGCGGACGCGCCCCTGGAACAGCGGTTCCGCATCCCGCGCGTGGCCGTGCCGGACTTCTGGCACCGCACGTCGACGCTGCGGCGGATCGCCGACGACGAGTGGTCGTCGGTGTGGTGGTTCTTCGACGCCGCCGGCCGCTTCACCAACTGGTACGTCAACCTCGAGGTCCCGCTCGGCCGGACCCCGGCCGGGGTGGACCGCATCGACGGCGTGCTCGACGTCGTCGTCGAGCGGGACGGCACCTGGCGCTGGGACGACGAGGACGAGGCCGAGGTGGCGATCGACGCCGGCCGCCTGACGCACGAGCAGCTGGACCGGCTGCGCGCGGAGGGCGAGCGGATCGGCGCGCTGGCCGAGCGCGGCGCCTACCCGTTCGACGGGACGGACACCGACTTCCGCCCGGACCCGGACTGGCCGATGCCCGAGCTGCCCGCGGAGCTCAGCCCGCGGTCAGGAACAGGACCAGCGCCAGCACCGCGTTGACGACCGCGAGGATCACGACCGACTTCGTCGGGAGCACCGCCGGGAACGCCTTGCCGTGGATCTTCCGCCACCACACGACGCCGAAGACGCCCGCGACGAGGCCGAGGAAGCCGCCGAAGCCGCTGCTGAGCACCGCCCAGCCGACCATGCCGAGCAAGCCGACGCCGAAGGTCAGCAGCACCGCGGTGACGAACGTCTTGACGTCGGCCCCGCCGGTCTTGGGCCGGGGCACCGGCTCCGTGGAGTGGTAGGTCACGGTGCCATCCTAGGGTCTTCCCGGCTCGGGCGCGGGGAGGCCGGAACAGTGGGACATCCGACTAACGCGCCTCCGACCAAACGGTATCGTGTAGCCATGACGACCTCGACACAGTTCGCCCATGTCCCGCACCCGAGTCCTGCGAGCGCGGACCGTGTCGCGGAGGTACTCGAGAAGCCCGGGTTCGGGCTCTACTTCACCGACCACATGGTGACCGTCAAGTGGTCGAAGAGCGAAGGCTGGCACGACGCGCAGGTCGGCCCCTACGCCCCGTTCACCCTCGACCCGGCGACGTCGGTGCTGCACTACGGCCAGGCCATCTTCGAGGGCCTCAAGGCCTACCGCCAGCCGGACGGCTCGATCGCGTCGTTCCGCCCGGACGCCAACGCCGCCCGGTTCCGGCAGTCGGCCGAGCGGCTCGCGATGCCGCAGCTGCCCGACGAGGTCTTCCTCGAGTCGCTGCGGGAGCTCATCGCGGTCGACAGCCGGTGGGTGCCCACCCGTCCGGGTGATTCCCTCTACCTGCGCCCGTTCATGATCTCGACGTCCACCGGCCTCGGCGTCAACAGCCCCGCCGCCGACTACGTGTACACCGTCATCGCGTCCCCGGCCGGCTCGTACTTCTCCGGTGGCGTCAAGCCGGTGAGCGTCTGGCTGTCGACGGAGTACGTGCGCGCGGCGCCCGGCGGCACCGGCGCGGCGAAGTGCGCCGGCAACTACGCGGCCTCGTTCGTGGCGCAGGCGCAGGCCGTGGAGAAGGGCTGCGACCAGGTGGTGTGGCTCGACGCGGTCGAGCGGCGCTGGGTCGAGGAGATGGGCGGGATGAACCTGTTCTTCGTCTTCGGCTCCGGCGAGAACGCCCGGGTGGTCACGCCCGAGCTGACCGGCTCGCTGCTGCCCGGCGTCACCCGCAAGTCGCTGCTGCAGCTCGCTTCCCGGCTCGGCTACAAGGTCGAGGAGCGCCGCATCTCCACCGAAGAATGGGAGAAGGCGGCTGCCTCGGGTGAGCTGACCGAGACGTTCGCCTGCGGCACGGCGGCGGTCATCACGCCCGTCGGGCACGTCAAGCACGCGGGCGGCGAGTTCACCATCGCCGACGGGCAGCCGGGCGCGCTGACGATGAAGCTGCGCGAAGAGCTGACCGGCATCCAGGAGGGCACCCGCACCGACGTGGACCACTGGATGGTCCCGCTCGGCTGATCGAGTGCGCGAAAAGGCCCCCGCACCGACCGGTGCGGGGGCCTTTTCCGTGGGTCAGGAGGCCGTGGCCGGGATGACCGGGCCGGAGACGCCGGCCTGCTCGTGCGTCGCGGTTTCGGCGAGGACGCGGGCGGCCATCATCAGCAGCGGCAACGCCGTCACCGCGCCGGTGCCCTCGCCGAGGCGGACGTCCAGCTCCAGCAGGGGGCCGAGGTCCAGGTGCTCCAAGGCCAGCGAGTGGGCGGGTTCGGCGGTCCGCTGCCCGGCCACCCACCAGCGTCGCGCGCCGGGCGCGAGGTCCTCGGCGACGAGCGCCGCGGCGCACGCGACGAGCCCGTCCAGCACCACCGGCGTCCGGCGGGCCGCGGCCTGGGCCAGGAACCCGGCCATGGCCGCGATGTCCGCGCCCGCCGTGGTGCGCAGCAGGTCTACGGGGTTGGCCAGGACCACCCGGGCCCGGCGCAGCGCGTCGCGCACCGCGGTGGCCTTGCGCATCCACGCGTCGTCGTCGATGCCGGAGCCGCGGCCGACGACCGCGACCGGCTCGGTGCCGGTCAGCGCCGCCACCAGGACCGACGCGGGCGTGCTGTTGCCGATCCCGAGGTCGCCCGGGATGAGCAGGTCCGCGCCGCCGTCGACCTCGGCGTCGGCGATCGCGATCCCGGCGCGGATCGCGGCCTTGACCTCGTCGGCGGTGAGGGCGTCCTCGACGTCGATGGACCCGGACCCGCGGCGGACCTTGAACTCGCCGATCGAGCGCGTGGCGGGAGCTTCGGTGTCCACGGCCATGTCGACGACGCGGACGCTCGCGCCCGCGGCGGCGGCCAGCACGTTGATCGCGGCGCCGCCGGTCAGCATCGTGCCCAGCAGCTGGGCGGTGACCTCGGCGGGGTAGGCCGAGACGCCCTTCGCGGCGATGCCGTGGTCGCCGGCGAACACGATGACGCGCGGCCGGGTGAACGGCCGCGGCGGCGACTGGCCCTGGCAGGCCGCGATCCAGACGCCCAGCTCTTCGAGCCTGCCCAGTGACCCGGCCGGCTTGACCAGCTTGTCGTGCAGGGCGATCGCATCGGACCGCGCGTGGTCGTCGGGCGGGGTGATCTCGGGGAACTCGATGTCTTCCGGCTCCACACCAGGCCCTTTCTCGTCCACGGCAGCGCTTGTGACCACGCCGTGGCCAACCTACCGGTGGGGCGGCCCCGGTAGTCTCGCGGCTCGTGGAGACGACGGCGGCCGCGGTGGTGCTGGCCAGTGGCGCGGGCACCCGCGTCGGCGCGAAGCTGAACAAGGTCTACCTGCCGCTGGCAGGGCGGCCCGTGGTCGCCTGGTCGCTCGACGCCTTCAAGCGCGTCCCCGGCATCGGCGTGGTCGTGCTGGTCATCCGGCCGCAGGACCGCGAACTCGCCGAAGAGGTCGTCGACGGCGACGTCGAGATCGTGCACGGCGGGGACACCCGTCAGGCGTCCGAGCTCAACGCCCTGCGCCACCTCGCCCCGCGCATAAGAGGCGGCCGGGTCGACGCCGTGCTGCTGCACGACGCGGCCCGGCCGCTGGTCCACCCCGAACTGGTCGGTGCGGTGTTGGCCCGGACACGCGAGGACGGGGGGGCTGTGCCGGGCCTGGCCGCGGACGACGTCGTCGAGGTGGATGCCGGGCACCTGGTCGCCCAGGTGCCCGGCGCGATCCGCGTCCAGACGCCTCAGGGCTTCCGGGCCGGACCGCTGCTCGAGGCCTACGAGAAGGCCGAACGAGAAGGCTTCTTGGGAACGGACACTTCGTCGTGCATGGAGCGGTTCTCCTCCCTGCCGATCCGCTGGGTCCCGGGGGCTCCCGAGAACCTCAAGATCACCTATCCCCACGACCTCGTGGTCGCGGAGCGGCTGCTCGCCCGCCGGGCCTGACCGCCGCTAGGCGCACGCGGGCGGGCCGCCACCGTGGTCGCCTTCCGTTTCCGTGGTGCTCGTCGGCCGGACCGTCACGTCGTGGCGCAGCTCCGGCGGGATGTGGCACTGCGGCTGTGGCCGCAGCGCCTGCAGCGGGGCGCCCGGGGTGCCGGGCTCCGCCAGGGTGAGCACCGCCCGCAGCGTCCAGACCGGGGTGGCGTGGTACTGCCACGTGACCACCCGCGGGCTGAACACGTCGGTGCCCGGGAAGGTCGGCACGCGGTAGGCGCTGGCACGGTGCTCGTCCCGGAGGACGATGACATCCGCGCAGGTCGGCCACGTGTGGACCGCGGCGTAGAGCTCCGGGGCCTCGCGGCCGCCGAACAGGTGCAGCACCCACTTGCGGCGCCGGAGCTCCTCGAGGAGTTCCTCGAGGCCCGGGCCGCTGGAGCCGCTGTGTGCTGTGGGCGGGGACACACTTTCGAGGGTAACTTGCGCACTAGAGCGCAGTCCAGCATGTGTACTAGTACACCTGGGTGGTTCTGAACAGGCCTTTGTGGGACACACTCCGGCGTGCTAGAACACTTGTGCGTGATTTCCGGCGTGAGGAGCCGCCTTGCCCACCCTCGACCGTCCTGAGCCGCCGTACCTGCAGATCGCGGGCCGGATCCGGGAAGACATCCTGTCCGGCCGGCTGCAGGAGGGCGACGCGGTGCCGTCCGCCCGCGAGATCGCGCGCACCTGGGCCGTCGCCATGGCGACGGCCACCAAGGTCCTGGCCACGCTGCGCTCGCAAGGGCTCGTGCGCCCCGTGCGCGGCGTCGGTACGGTCGTCGACCGCGGCGGCCTGCACCGCACCGCCCGCGACCGCAACGCCGCTTCGACGCGGACGGGCCGGATCTACCCGCCCGGCCACTACGCCGTGATCCGGTCGGCCGGCCTCGAGCAGGCGCCCGAACGCGCCGCGGCCGCGCTGGGCCTGGAGGAGGGCGCTCCGGCGATCCGGCGGCGGCGTACCACCTACGGGCCGGACTCGCGGCCGCTGTCGACGTCGACGTCGTGGTTCGACGGCACGCTGTCGGCCAAGGCGCCGGCGCTGCTGGTCCCCGAGCGGATCGTCGAGGGCACCTCGGCCCACGCGGCCGCGCGGCTCGGCACGAAGATCGCGACGACGCAGGAAAGGCACGCGGCGGGCCGCGCGAGCGAGGAGGAGGCGGCCGAACTGGGGCTGCCGGCCGGTTCGCCGGTGCTGCTGGGCCGGAGCACCTTCCTGGCGGCCGACGGGACGGTCGTCGAGTACGGTGAGTCCGCCGCCTTGCCCGACCACTGGGTTTTCTACGAGTACACGACTGAGGACGGCGAATGAAGCACATCCACGCGGGCAAGGTCCGCGACCTGTACGAACTCGACGGCGGGGACATCCTGCTCGTCGCGTCCGACCGGGTCTCGGTCTACGACGTCTCGCTGCCGACGCCGATCCCGGACAAGGGCGCGCTGCTCAACCAGCTGTCCGCGTGGTGGTTCGAGCGGATGTCCGGTGTGGTCCCGAACCACGTCGTCTCGACGACGGACGTCCCCGAAGAGTTCGCCGGCCGCGCGATGCGGTGCAAGCCGCTGAAGATGGTCCAGGTCGAGTGCATCGCGCGCGGCCACCTCGCCGGCCTCGGCCTGCGCGAGTACCAGCGCGACGGCAAGATCTCCGGCGTCGCGCTCCCGCCGGGCCTGGTCGAGGGCGACAAGCTGCCGGAGCCGATCTTCACGCCGACGACGAAGATCTCCGACACCGGCCACGACGAGTTCATGACCTTCGACGAGGTGCTGAACGAGATCGGCGAAGACACCGCGAAGCGGCTTCGCGAGCTGACGCTGGAGATCTACACGAAGGGCGCGGAGCACGCCGCGAAGCAGGGCGTGATCATCGCGGACACGAAGCTGGAGTTCGGTTTCGACGCCGACGGCACGCTGACCCTCGGCGACGAGGTCCTGACCTCGGACTCGTCGCGATTCTGGCCCGCCGACGAGTGGGAGCCGGGCCGTCCGCAGCACGCGTTCGACAAGCAGTTCGTGCGGGACTGGTCGCGTTCGACGGGCTGGGACCAGACCCCGCCCGGGCCCGAGATCCCGGCGGAGATCGTCGAGCAGACGCGGCAGCGCTACACCGAGGTCTACGAGCGGATCACGGGGAAGACCTGGGTTCGTGGGTGAGTGTGACCCGTACCGGCTGATCGACGACGTCGAGACGTTGCTGACCGAGCGCGGGTTCGCCCCCGAGCGCGTGCCCGGGCGCGGAGGCGACCGGCTGGCGGGTGCCAGCCGCCTCCTGCGCGGGTTCGGGCTGGAGCCCCGGATGGCCCCGGAAGACGCGCTCGACCTCGGCGTGCCGTTCCAGGGCCGGATCAACCAGGATTAGGGGCTCCTGGTCAGGCTCGCGTCGCGCTCGACGACGTCGCCGAGGACGTCGTCGATGGCGGTCAGCAGGTCGGCGTCGAGCTTCTTGCCGGCGGCCTTGACGTTCTCGTGCACCTGCTCCGGGCGCGAAGCCCCGATGATCGCCGAGGCGACGTTCGGGTTCTGCAGCACCCACGCGACGGCCAGCTGAGCGAGGCTCAGGTCGGCCTGCTTGGCGAGCGGCTCCAGCTCGGCGACGCGTTTGAGGACGTTCTCGTCGAGGAAGCGGGCGACCATGTTGGCACCGCCCTTCTCGTCGGTGGCGCGCGAGCCGGCGGGGTAGTCGGCGCCGGGCTTGTACTTGCCGGTGAGGACGCCCTGCGCGATCGGCGACCAGACGATCTGGCTCAGGCCCTCACGCTCCGAAGCGGGGATGACCTGGTCCTCGATGACGCGCCAGAGCATGTTGTACTGCGGCTGGTTCGAGACGAGCGGGACCTTCAGCTCCCGCGCGAGGGCGGCACCGCGGCTGATCTGCTCGCCGGTCCACTCGGAGACGCCGACGTAGAGCACCTTGCCCTGGCGGACGAGGTCGGCGAAGGCGAGCATCGTCTCTTCGAGCGGGACGGTCCGGTCGAACCGGTGCGCCTGGTAGAGGTCGAGGTAGTCGGTGCCGAGCCGCTGCAGGGACGCGTGGGCCGACTCCATGATGTGCTTGCGGGACAGGCCCTTGTCGTTGGGGCCCTTGGGGCCGGTGGGCCAGAAGACCTTGGTGAAGATCTCCAGGCTTTCCCGCCGCTGCCCCTTCAGACCGCGGCCCAGCACCGATTCGGCGGCGGTGTTGGCGTAGACGTCGGCTGTATCGAACGTGGTTATGCCCGCGTCGAGGGCGGCTTTGATGCAGGCGTGCGCCTGGTCCTCCTCGACCTGGGAACCATGGGTGAGCCAGTTCCCGTACGAGATCTCACTGACGTTGAGGCCGCTGCGGCCGAGACGACGAAACTCCATGGGTGGGAGTTTAGGCGGTAATCGTTTGCTTTGCTAACGACCCTGGAGTGACTCCAGCTTCACTTGGGCTGTTCGTCCTTGGTGTCCGCTGGTGGGCCGGTCTCGATCTCGAAGAACGGCAGCTTGAGGCGGAACCGCTCGCCGTCCTTGCGCTTCGCGAGGTGGAGGCGGTAGATCAGCCAGGCGCCGAGGAAGACGATGACCAGGATGGCGGCGATGGCCCAGAGGCTCGCCGCGGACATGCCGGCGACCCGGGACAGGACGACTTCGAACGACACGAGCAGCCCTCACCGCTGACGAGTCCCGGGGCGTCCCCACCAGCCGGTCAAGGGTGGTGTTGCCACTTCAGCTTCGGCCGGCTCATTCGAGCCTGCCAATGTCGCGCCACGCCCGGCGCCCTGGCCCCGGAGTGGCTGCATGTCACACAGTGCAGCCAGGCAGAGCGCGCATCGTGTTGTTGCCAACACGGACACGTCTCGGCCCCATAGCCGCCCTAGCCAGCGCGAAACTCCCTGTGAAAGGAGCTTCGTCACCTGCTCGGTGACACCCTTCCGGACACGTCGAAACGAAGTTTAACGCGCCCTGTGTCGTGCGGGCGCTGTGGTCCGCGGATGCGCGGCGCGCCGGGTCGTCTGCTCGCGCGGATCGCTTCGGACAGCAAGAAGGCGGGTGGAGGCTCGCTCCACCCGCCTTCTCGAAAACAGCTCAGTTCGAAACCAGCTCAGTTCGGGATCGGGTCCCCGGGCTTCAACCGCGGCTTCGGCACCCGCAGCCGCCGGATCTGCGACGCCCGGACGAACGCGTACCAGCCGATCGAGCGGCCCGCGATCGGCTCCTTCGGGAACTTCTCCCGCGCCAGCTTCGCGATCTTGCGTCCGTTCACGAAGCCCTCGATCGCCATCACCAGCAGCATCGCCGTGCACAGCAGCGTGATGTACGACTGGACCTGGGGCAGCGGCACCAGCAGCGCCAGGAACACCAGGATCGCCAGCGGCATGAACAGGCCCAGCAGGTTGCGCCGCGTGTCGACCAGGTCGCGGACGTACGCCTTCACCGGCCCGCGGTCGCGCGGGAGCAGGTACTTGTCGTCGCCCGCCATCATGCGGTCGCGGCGGAGCTTGGCCGCCGCGCGGCGGTCTTCCTTGGTCTGGGGGTTCGACTTGCGCAGTTCCTTGTTGCGCTTCATCGCCTCGCGCATGGAGGTGGGCGGCGGCGCCACCGGGCCGCGCCGCTTCGCCTCCGCGTCTCGGCGCTTCGGCGTAGCCTTGCCCTTACCGGGCGTGTACGACTTGCCGTTGACGTCGACGGCTTCCGCGGCCTCCGGCTCTTCGGCGGCGGTGTCTGTGGTGCTTCGGCGCAGGAACCTCACCTCACCAGGGTATTGCAGGCGTCACGCCGCCGTTCACCAGGTCGATCGATGTGCGACCATGGTGGGGGAACAGAACGGACGCTCCGGGTGTTGAAGACGTCAGCACGAGGACTATCCGCAGTGAGTTCGAACTTAGAGGGAGTGCCATGACGACCGCTGAGCACGCCGGCGCGACGCAGGCCGAGACCACCGAAGAAACCCACGGCGTCACGCTGACCGACGCCGCGGCTTCCAAGGCGAGGGCCCTGCTCGAGCAGGAGGGCCGCGACGACATGCACCTGCGCATCGCCGTCCAGCCCGGTGGCTGCGCGGGCCTGCGCTACCAGCTGTTCTTCGACGAGCGTTCGCTCGACGGCGACCTGTTCCGCGACTTCGACGGCCTCAAGGTCGCCGTCGACCGGATGAGCGCGCCGTACGTGTCGGAAGCCGTCATCGACTTCGTGGACACGATCGAGAAGCAGGGCTTCACGATCGACAACCCGAACGCCACCGGCTCCTGCGCCTGCGGCGACTCGTTCCACTGAGTCACAGCGTCGCGCAAGACGGCCACGAAGAAGGCCCCGACCTCCGTGCGGAGGGCGGGGCCTTTTTCGTCGCTGCGGGCCTACACGTAGGCGTCGAGCTCCGCGACCTGGGCGTGGCACGCCTCGTCGACCTGCCACGGCTTGGCCGTGACTCGGGGCAGCGGGAGGTCCTCCGCCTGGAGCGTCGCCGGGATGAGCGCGCAGTCGGCGATCAGCTCGGACAGGGTCTCGGGTTCGGTGAGGGCGTTCACGATTCGTAACGCTATTGATCCGCTCTCGACTGGAGAAGGAGTACCAGCCGGTAGTGTCGGTTGGGCGTGCGCGGACTACCCGGTTGGGTCATGACCCGGGGGTAACTTCGTGCCTTTTGCCGTGAGGTCGACCACATAAGGAGCAGCCGGTGGCAGCCAAAGCCAGGATCGCGGTGTCCGGCAGTATCGCGACCGACCACCTCATGCATTTCCCGGGCAGGTTCGCGGAGCAGCTGGTCGCCGAGCAGCTGCACCGGGTCTCGCTGAGCTTCCTCGCCGACGACCTCGTGGTCCGGCGCGGCGGCATCGGCGCGAACATCGCCTTCGGTCTCGGGGTGCTCGGCGTGCAGCCGGTGCTCGTGGGCGCGGTGGGCGCGGACTTCGCCGACTACCGCTCCTGGCTGGAGCGGCACGGCGTCGACACGTCCGGTGTGCACGTCTCGGAGGTCGCGCACACCGCGCGGTTCGTCTGCACGACCGACGAGGACCTCTGCCAGATCGCGACGTTCTACGCCGGCGCGATGGCCGAGTCCCGCAACATCGAGCTCCAGCCCATCGCCGAGCGCGCCGGCGCGCTCAGCCTGGTGCTGATCAGCCCGGACGACCCGGAGGGCATGGTCCGCCACGCCGAAGAGTGCCGTCAGCGCGGGTACGAGTTCGCCGTGGACCCGTCGCAGCAGCTGGCCCGCATGACCGGCGAGCAGGCCCGCGCGTTCGTGGCCGGCGCGAAGTACCTGTTCAGCAACGACTACGAGTGGGAGCTGCTGCTCCAGAAGACCGGCTGGACCGAGGCCGACGTGCTCGACCAGGTCGGCCTGCGGATCACGACGCTGGGGGAGAAGGGCGTCGAGATCGTCGGCAAGGACTTCGTCGCCCTGCAGATCGGCGCGGTCCCCGAGCGCGCGAAGGCCGACCCGACGGGCGTCGGCGACGGCTTCCGCGCGGGCTTCCTGGCCGGTCTCGACGGCGGCCTGAACGTCGAGCGCGCGGCCCAGCTCGGCTCGCTGATCGCGGTGCTGGTCCTGGAGACGGTCGGCACCCAGGAGTGGACGTTCGACCGCACGGACGCGCTGGCCCGCATCGGCGACGCGTTCGGCCCGGACGCGGCGGAGGAGATCTCGGTGGTCCTGCCCGCCTGACCCCCGTGGTCGTGAGTGAGAAACAGTGTTCTAACCCTGTTTCTCACTCACGACCGGCCGCGGCAGAGATCAGAGCTTGACCGGGTACACCGGCTCCGGGATCTCGGGCTTGATGCGGTGCTCGACGAAGATGCCGTGCCACAGCATGAACACGATCAGCGCCCACAGCTGGCGGCTGCGGTCGAGCTGCCCCGCCTTGTGCTCCTCCAGCAGGGCCAGGATCGCCTTCTTGTCCAGCAGCTCCTCGGCGCGTGAATCGTTGATGATCCCCTTCGCCCAGTCGTACATCTCGTTGCGCAGCCACAGCCGGATCGGCACCGGGAACCCGAGCTTGCGGCGGTTCAGCACGTGCGCCGGGATGATCTTGGCCAGGGCCTGGCGCAGCGCGTACTTCGTCGTGCCGTGCGCCAGCTTCTGGTCCAGCGGGATCGAGGCCGCGACCTTGAACACCTCGGCGTCGAGGAACGGCACCCGCAGCTCCAGCGAGTTCGCCATCGTCACCTTGTCGGCCTTGACCAGGATGTCGCCGCGCAGCCAGGTGTAGAGGTCGACGTGCTGCATCCGCGCCACCGGGTCCCAGCCGCGCGAGACGTCGTACCAGGGCGCCGTGACGTCCTTGAAGCCGACGCCTTCCTGGTAGCTCTTCAGCACGTTGCGCAGCTGGTCGTCCCGGAAGTTGCGGGCGTTGCCGTAGTAGCGGTCCTCCAGCGGCAGCGCGCCGCGGCGCAGCAGGTCCTTGCCGCGGGTGCCCTCGGGGATCTTCGTCGACACCTTGCCGATGAGCTTCCGCATGCCGCCCGGGATCTTCTCGAACGGCGCCAGCGAGATCGGCTCGTTGTAGATCGTGTAGCCGCCGAACAGCTCGTCCGCGCCTTCGCCGGACAGCACCGCCTTGACGTGCTTGCGGGCCTCGCGCGCGATGAACCACAGCGGGACCAGCGCCGGGTCGGCCACCGGGTCGTCGAGGTACCAGACGATGAGCGGCAGGGCCTCCATCATCTCGTCCGCCGACACCGTGCGGACCACGTGCTTCACGCCGATCGCGGCGGCCGACTCGGCGGCGACGTCGACCTCGGAGTAGCCCTCGCGCTCGAACCCGGTGGTGAACGCGATCAGGTTCGGGTTGTGCTCCTTGGCCAGCGTGGCGGTGGCCGTGGAGTCGATGCCGCCCGACAGGAACGCGCCCACGGTGACGTCGGGGTCGGAGATCATGTGCTTGCCGACCGAGTCGCGCATCACATCGGCGATGCGCTGGTACAGCTCCTCGGCCTCGGCCGGCCCGTTGACCGGCTTCGTCGCGAACTGCGGGTGGAAGTAGCGGGTGAACTTCACCTCACCGCCCGGGACCACCTCGAACGACGTCCCGGACTCGACGCGGCGGATCGCGGTGTGCAGCGACTCGGGCTCGGGTACGTACTGCAGGACCAGGTAGTGCTGCAGCGCCTTCCGGTCCAGCTCCTGCGCGACGCCGAGGGTGTCCGACAGCTCCAGCAGGCTCTTCTTCTCGCTGGAGAACGCCACCCCGCCCGGGCCGGCCGAGTAGAAGAGCGGCTTGATCCCGAACGGGTCGCGCGCACCGAAGACGCGCTTCTCCTGGGAGTCCCAGATCATGAAGGCGAACATGCCGCGCAGGCGCTTCACCCAGTCGGCGCCGAGGTAGTGGAAGCCGGCGACGATGGCCTCGCCGTCGCCCTCGGTCTCGAACTTCGCGCCGTGCTGCTCGGCCAGCTCGGCGCGCAGCTCCAGGTAGTTGTAGATCTCGCCGTTGAAGTTCATCGTGTAGCGGCCCGGCGCCTCCGGCGGCCCCCAGACCAGCGGCTGGTGGGCGTGCTCGACGTCGATGAAGGCGAGCCGGTTGAAGCCGTAGACGACCTCGGCGTCGGCCCACGTGTCCTGCTCGTCGGGGCCGCGGTGGCGCTGGCAGCGCATGGCCGCGCCGACGGCGTCACGCGCGTTCGCGGCGCCGGTCTCGGTCGCGCAGATCAGTCCAAGCAGGCCGCACACGGGTACTCACACACCTTCAGGGTCTTCGTGGGGCTGGGGAGCGCCCAGTATGCCGGGCAGGCCGTGGCGAGTACCACGCGCGTCATGGGTTACCCCTTGGTCAGCGTGGAGCGTGAACTCGGCTAGGCTCCGGCCTGTCACAAAGATCTGTCGTAGGAGGCTCTGGGTGAAAGGGCGAGGCGCAGTGGGACAACCCAAGCGCACCCTGGGGAAGCGGACCGTGCGCGTAGCCGCGCTGGCCGTGCTGGTCGCGCTGACCGCGACGGGCTGCTCCGGCGACGAGATCCTGCGGTTCGGCTGGCCGGTGGGCGTCACGCGCCAGGCCGACGAGATGCGCACGCTGTGGACCTGGACCGTGGTGGCCGCGCTGGTCGTCGGCGCCATCGTGTGGGCCCTGATCTTCTGGACCGCGACGTTCCACCGCAAGAAGAAGACGGTCGACGGCGAGCCGGAGGAGCTGCCCCGGCAGTTCCAGTACAACATCCCGCTCGAGCTGTTCACGGTCGTCGTCCCGACGATCATGGTCTGCGTCCTGTTCTTCTTCACCGCGACGACGGAGTCGAAGGTCCTGGACAAGATCCCGAACCCGGACGTCAAGGTCCAGGTCGTGGCCTTCCAGTGGAACTGGGAGTTCAAGTACGAGGACGCCAACGCGGCGAAGCCCGACGGCAGCGGCCAGGTCAGCACGGTCGGCTCGTCCGGTGAGATCCCGCTGCTGGTGCTCCCGGTCGGCAAGGTCATCCAGTACGACCTGCTCTCCACCGACGTCATCCACTCCTTCTGGGTGCCCGAGTTCCACTTCAAGCGGGACGTCTTCCCGAACCCGGACAAGAACAACCAGGACAGCTCCTTCCAGAACACGATCGACCGCGAAGGCTCCTTCGTCGGCCGGTGCGCGGAGCTGTGCGGCACGTACCACTCGGTGATGAACTTCGAGGTCCGCGCGCTGTCGCCGGACAAGTACGACGCGTACATCGCGCTGCGCAAGCAGGTGAACCCGGCCACCGGCCAGACCTTCACCGCGTCCGAAGCCCTCAAGAAGATGAACTGCGGCGAGCTGTGCACCCCGCACGCGGTCACCACCCAGCCGTTCAACACCGACCGCACGGCGCGGACCGCGTCCAACTGAGCCAGGAGTAGGAAAGACCCATGAAGGTCGAAGCGCGCATCTTCTTCATCGTGGCAGTCTTCGCCGTGATCATGGCCGGTGTGTACTGGACGTGGGCCGTGCTGGACCCCCGCTTCGGAGGCAAGCCCGAGCCGGTGGGCATCGTCTCGCTGATCCTGACCGGTGGGCTCGCGTTCCTCGCGGGCAGCTACATGCAGTTCGTCTCCCGGCGCATCGAGCCGCGGCCGGAAGACCGCGAGGACGCCGAGATCAGCGACGGCGCCGGCGAGCTGGGCTTCTTCAGCCCGGGCAGCTACTGGCCGGTCTCCATGGCGGCCACCGCGGCGCTCGCCGCGCTGGCGCTGGCGTTCTTCCACATCTGGCTGCTCGTGATCGCGCTCGTCGCGCTGCTCATCACGATCGGCGGGCTGGTGTTCGAGTACCACACGGGTCCGTCGCACGACTGACCTGAGCGTTCTTCGCCGACTGGCCGCCCCGCTGAGGACTCAGCGCGGCGGCCAGTACTGCGAGCATGCCCAGTGCCTCCGGCCAGGTCGGGCGGTGGCCGTAGAAGGCGACGTCCACCAGCACCGCGACCACCGGGTACAGGTAGGACAGCAGTGCCACCGTCGTGGTCGGCAGCTTGCCGATGCTCGCGTACATCAGCACGTACATCAGCGCGGTGTGGACGGTGCCCAGCAACACCAGCCAGAGCAGCTCACGCGGCGCCGTCGGCAACGGCGTGACCAGCAGGACGGGTGCCAGCAGGACCGCGCCGACCGTCGTCTGCACGGCCGCGAGCAGGTGCGGGCGGATGTGCTTCAGCTGCTTCGCGACGAAGGACGCACCGGCGTAGAGCACGGCTGCGCCGAGCGCCAGCCCGATCCCGGCGAGCTGGACGGGCTTGCCGTCCTCGCCGTGCGCGGACAGTGAGATGAGCGTCACGCCGCCGAACGCGATCGCGGCTCGGACCAGGTGGCTCTTGGCGACCTTTTCGCCGAGGAACGCCGCCGCCAGGCCGACCAGGATGAGCGGCTGGGTGTGGTAGACGACCGTGCTGACCGAGATCGACGACAGCGCGTAGGACGCGAACAGCAGCACCCAGTTGCCGACCAGGAACAGCCCGCCGAGGACGGCCAGCCCGAGGTCGCGCTTCGAGGGCCGCCAGGCGGGCAGCCAGCCGCGGGCGAGGCACCAGAGCACCAGCAGCGTCCCGCCGACGAAGCAGCGGGCGAAGGCCACGGCCGGGGCGGCCGCGCCGCTCTCGAGGACGACGGCGCCGATCGTGCCGGACATCGCCATCGCCGCGGACCACTGGAGCAGCGGGCGGGTTTCGGAGTTCGTCATGGCGTTCAGGTTCGTCCGCTTGCTCGGGCGCGACCAGTGTCAGAGATGACAACGGCCGCAAAACTTGTGACATGCTGGCCGGCATGGACGTCAACCGGGTCGCGGTGGTGCTCGCGGACCACGTTTCGCCGTTCGAGCTGGGTGTCGCGTGCGAGGTCTTCGGCACCGACCGCAGCGCCGACGGCATCGAAGGCTGGGACTTCGGGGTCTGCTCGCCCGCGGGCGAGCCGGTGGCCAGCTGGTCGGGCTTCGGGCTGACCGGGCTGCACGACCTGGACTTCGCGGCGTCGGCGGACCTGCTGATCGTGCCGACGTGCGCACCCCGGACGGCGCCACCGCCGTCGCCGGTGCTGGACGTCCTGCGCGACGCGGCGGCGCGGGGCGCGTGGGTGGCGGGGTTCTGCGCGGGCGTGTTCACGCTGGGCTACGCGGGCCTGCTCGACGGACGGCGCTGCACGGTCCACTGGGTGTACGAGGCGGAGTTCCGCGCCCGGTTCCCGGCGGCGTCCGTGGACACGCAGGCGCTGTACGCGGACGACGGCGGGGTGTTGACGAGCGCGGGCACGGTGGCGGCGGTGGACCTGTGCCTGCACCTGGTCCGGCGGCTGCGCGGCGTGACGGCGGCGACGACGCTGGCCCGCCGGATGGTGGCGGCGCCGTTCCGGGCCGGCGGGCAGGCCCAGTTCGTCCAGGCGCCGGTGCCGTCCGCCCCGGACGACTCGGTGGTGGCGGAGGCACTGGAGTGGGTCGAGCGGCGGCTGGACCAGCCGTTCACGGTGGCCGAGCTGGCCCGGCGGAGCGGGCTGGGGGAGCGGACGTTCCTGCGCCGGTTCTCGGCCGCCACGGGGACGACACCGCACCGGTGGCTGACCGAGCGGCGGCTGGACCGGGCCCAGGCGTTGCTGGAGGAGGGCCGCCTGTCGGTGGAGGACATCGCGACGGCGTGCGGGTACGCCTCGGCGGCGGCGCTCCGGCACCAGTTCAGCCGGCTGCGGGGGACGAGCCCGACGTCGTACCGCACGGCCTTCCGCGGCTGACGAGCCTCAGCCGAAGGCGATCCAGCGGTCCAAGAGCGCGGCCGCGGCCCCGGAATCGATGGCCTCGGCCGCCTTCGCCAGCCCGGCACGCAGATCGTCCTCGAGGGATTCCGAGAACCCGGTGAACACCGCCAGAGCCGCGGCCGCGTTGATCAGGACCGCGTCCCGCACCGGCCCGGGCTTGCCGCCCACCAGCTCGCGGACCACCTGGGCGTTCGACGCCGCGTCGCCACCGCGCAGATCCTCCGCCGTGGCGCGCGGGACACCCAGCTCCGCCGGGTCCAGCGAGCGCGAAGTCACCGTGCCGTCCGACACCACCCACACCGACGAGGTCGTCGTCGTGGTGATCTCGTCCAGGCCGTCGTCGCCGCGGACGATCAGGGCACGGGTTCCCCGGCGGGCGAACACCTCCGCCAGCACGTGCGTCTTGTCCTCGTACGCGCAGCCGATCAGCGCGCTGCCCGGCTGGGCCGGGTTGGTCAGCGGCCCCAGCAGGTTGAACGTCGTCGGGATGCCGAGCTCGCCGCGGACCGGGCCCGCGTGCCGCAGGGCGGGGTGGAACGCCGACGCCAGGAAGAACCCCACGCCGACCTCGGTGAGGCTCCGCTGGACGTCCTCCGGGGGCAGCGAAATCGTGACGCCGAGCGCCTCCAGCACGTCCGCCGCACCGGACTTCGACGACGCGCTGCGGTTGCCGTGCTTGGCCACCGGGGCGCCGGCCGCCGCCGTGACGATCGTCGCCATCGTCGAGATGTTCACCGAGTTCGAGCCGTCGCCACCGGTGCCGACGATGTCGACCGCCGGGCGGTCCAGCTCGACCCGCCGGGCGTGCGCCAGCATCGTCGCCGCCATGCCCGCGATCTCCGACGGCGTCTCGCCCTTCGCGCGCAGCGCCACCGCGAACCCGGCGATCCGGGCCGGGCTCGCCGCGCCGCTCATGATCTGGTCCATCGCCCACGCCGTGTCCTCCTCGGACAGGTCGACGCGTGCGACGAGCTGCTTGAGCAGCGGCGGCCAGGTGCGGGGGACCGGGGTGGTCACCGGGCTCAGCCGTTCACGACGGGGACCCGTCGCGCGCGCAGCACGTCGGCGACGGTCTCCGCGGCGGTCAGCGGGTCCAGCGGGTGCACCAGCACGGCGTCCGCCTGCGACCACGTCGCCAGCCACCGGTCGTCCCGGCGCCGCACCGCGACCACGATCGGGGGACAGTCGGCGATCTCGCTCTTGAGCTGCCGGCACAGGCCGATGCCGCCGGTCGGCTGCGCCTCACCGTCGAGGATCGCCAGGTCGACGTTCCCCGCGTCCACCTCGGACAGCACGTCCGCGATCCCGGCGGCCTCGATGTAGTCCACGCGCGCCAGGTCCGCCGCCGGACGGCGCCCGACCGCGTTCACGATCGCTTCGCGCACCTCCGCCTTGTGGCTGAACACCAGGACCCGCATCGACTCGCCCATCAGGCACGCCTCCGTCTCGCTAACCACACGTCCGCCACGATCGTATCGGCCGAGACCGACATCACGCGGGCGCCTCCGGCTGTTGCGCGTCCCAGCCCAGGGCGTCGCCGCCCAGCCGCTGGGCCAGACCCGCCATCCGGGACCGTTCCTGGGCGCAGTGCAGCGCGTCGAGCACCTGGACGCGGACCGCGAGCACCCGCGTCAGCTCCCCCGAAGGTGACTCTTCTCGCAGGTCATAGCCGTCCTGCGCGAGGATCGACGCCGCTTCGGCGACCCGGTCCGGCGGCAGGAGCAGGTGGTGCCGCAGAACGGCCGGTGCCGTGCTGACCCAGGCGGGTGAACCGGCGAGCACGGCGGAGTCCGCGACCGCCGGGTCGAAGGCCTCGGCGACGATCTCCAGACCGGGCGCATCAGGCGTCAGACCGGGGGTTTCGCGCTTCTTGACCAGGTTGAGCAGGCGGTTCACCAAACCCATGAGTAGCTCTCACCTTCCCGGGCGTTCACTGTGATCGGTTACGCAGGCGGCTCGCCGTGGACCCACCCGGCGGAGCGGTGGTGCGAGAGGACATAATGCGACGCGTGACAACGGCAGCTCCCACCATCAGTCAGCGGGTCCACTCGCTGAACCGGCCGAACATGGTCAGTGTCGGCACCATCGTGTGGCTGTCCAGCGAGCTGATGTTCTTCGCCGGACTGTTCGCGATGTTCTTCACCGTCAAGGCGCAGAACTCTTCCGGCCAGTGGCCGCCGCCGTTGCACGGCGAGGAGTTCCACCTCAACGTGGCGTACGCGATCCCGTTCACGGTGATCCTCGTGCTGTCCTCGCTGACCTGCCAGTTCGGCGTGTTCGCCGCCGAGCGCGGTGACGTCTACGGCCTGCGCCGCTGGTACATCATCACGTTGATCATGGGCGCGATCTTCGTCGGCGGCCAGGCCAACGAGTACCACAACCTGGTCGAAGAGGGGATGACGATCCCGTCCGGCCCGTTCGGCACGGTCTTCTACCTCGCGACCGGGTTCCACGGCCTGCACGTCATCGGCGGGCTCATCGCCTTCGTGTACCTGCTCATCCGCACGAAACTGAGCAAGTTCACGCCCGCCCAGGCCACGTCGGCGATCGTCGTGTCCTACTACTGGCACTTCGTCGACATCGTGTGGGTCGGCCTCTTCGGTGTGATCTACCTCCTTCCGTAGATCCGCCTCAGCCGCCACCACCTTCACCATCGGCCTGAACTGACAGCAAGGGTTGCCGCAAGATGACCACCAGCACGAAAACGTCGGAGCGCCGCTACCGCGCGCGGTCGAAGCTGCGGAGGCGGTTCGCCGGCCTGCTCGCGCTCGGTATCGCGCTGGTGGGCGCCGGCGCCCTGTACGCCGTGTTCGCCCCGGAGCCGCAGACCGCGCAGGCCCAGGGCACGCCGGCGCAGCTGCGCCTCGGCGAGCAGGTCTACAACAACACCTGCATCGCGTGCCACGGCGCGAACCTCGAGGGCGTGCAGGACCGCGGGCCGAGCCTGATCGGCATCGGCGACGCCGCGGTGTACTTCCAGACTTCTTCCGGCCGCATGCCCGCCGCGCGCCAGGAGGCGCAGATCGAGCGGAAGCCGCCGAAGCTGACCGAGGCCGAGATCGACGCGGTCGGCGCTTACATCCAGGCGCACGGCGGCGGCGCCCAGCGCCCGGCGGAGAAGGGCGAGGCGCTGCGCGGCTCCGACCCGGCCCGCGGTGGCGAGCTGTTCCGCCTCAACTGCGCGTCGTGCCACAACTTCACCGGCCGCGGCGGCGCGCTGTCCGCCGGCAAGTACGCGCCGAACCTGGACCCGGCCAGCGAAGAGCAGATCTACACGGCCATGCTCACCGGGCCGCAGAACATGCCGAAGTTCTCCGACCGGCAGCTGTCGCCGGAGGAGAAGAAGGACATCGTCGCCTACGTGAAGTCGGTGTCCGACGGCAACAACAACCCGGGTGGTAACGGCCTCGGCGGGGTCGGCCCCGCTTCCGAGGGCGTGATCGCCTTCATCGTCGGGATCGCCGCGCTGATCGGCGCGACGTTGTGGATTGGATCGAAGGCATGAGTGCCGAGGGGCCTAAGCCGCCGACGGAGGCGGAGCTGGCGGAGATGGACCGCGACCAGCTGGTCAAGCTGGGCGGCGCGCTCGACGGGGTCGAGATCGTCGAGTACCCGACCCCGTGGCCCGTGGAGGGCACCCGCGCGGAGAAGCGGGCCGAGCGCCTGGTGGCGTTCTGGTTCGCCCTGTCCGCGCTGGCCGGGATCGCGTTCGTCGTCTCGCTCATCTGGTGGCCGTGGCAGTACGAGGCGCCGGACAACGAGAGCGCCCACTTCTGGTACAGCCTGTACACCCCGATGCTCGGTCTCACGCTCGGCCTGGCCATCCTCGGTCTCGGCATCGGCGTGATCCTGTACACGAAGAAGTTCGTGCCCGCCGAGGTCGCGGTGCAGGAGCGCCACGACGGCGACGGAAAGGGGTCGGCCGAGGTCGACCGCGCCACGATCATCGCCCACCTGGCCGACGCCGGGAGCCGCAGCACCATCGCGCGCCGGTCGCTGGTCAAGCGCACGGCGATCGCCGGGGCCGGCGCACTGGGCCTCGCGGCCGCGGCGCTGCCGCTCGCGTCCTTCATCAAGGACCCGTGGAAGGACACCGACAACCGGGCGTCGCTCTGGCACACCGGCTGGCTGCCGAACTACCCCGGCGAGAAGGTCTACCTGCGCCGCGACACCGGCAAGCCCATCGAGGTCGAGCACGGCAAGGAGACCGAGGTCCCCCTGCTCAAGGCCGAGGACCTCGACGCCGGCGCGATGGAGACCGTGTTCCCGTTCCGCGAGTCCGAGCGGAACGACGCCGAGGCACTGGCGGCCGCGCTGACCCGGATCGACAACCCGGTCATGCTGATCCGCCTGCGCCCGACCGACGCCGCCAAGGTGGTCAAGCGGGCCGGCCAGGAGGACTTCAACTTCGGCGACCTCTACGCGTACACGAAGATCTGCAGCCACGTCGGCTGCCCGACCTCCCTGTACGAGCAGCGGACCAACCGGATCCTGTGCCCGTGCCACCAGTCGCAGTTCGACGCCCTCCACTACGCGAAGCCGATTTTCGGCCCGGCGACCCGTCCGCTGGCCCAGCTACCGATCACGGTGGACGAAGAGGGATACTTGATCGCGCGAGGCGACTTCATCGAGGCCATCGGTCCGGCCTTTTGGGAGCGTAAGTCATGAGTTCACTCACCACGCCGACCAAGGGGTCGAGCCCGGTCGAAAAGGCACTGGCCGACGCCGCGGACAACGCCGACCAGCGGTACCACGCGGCCAAGGGCCTGCGGCACCAGCTGAACAAGGTGTTCCCGACCCACTGGTCGTTCCTGCTGGGCGAGATCGCGCTCTACAGCTTCATCATCCTGTTGCTGACCGGGGTGTACCTGACGCTGTTCTTCGACCCCTCGATGCAGGAGGTCGTCTACCACGGCAGCTTCAAGAACATGCAGGGCCTGGAGATGTCGCAGGCCTTCCGCACCACCCTGGACCTCTCGTTCGACGTTCGCGGTGGGTTGTTCATGCGGCAGCTGCACCACTGGGCGGCGCTGATCTTCGTGGCGTCGATGGCCGTGCACATGCTGCGGATCTTCTTCACCGGCGCGTTCCGGCGCCCGCGTGAGGCCAACTGGGTGATCGGCGGGCTGCTGCTGATCCTCGGGTGTTTCGAGGGTTTCTTCGGGTATTCGCTGCCGGACGACCTGCTCTCGGGTACCGGTATCCGGGCGACGTTGTCGGGGATCGTGTTGTCGGTGCCGGTGATCGGTACCTGGATCCACTGGGCGCTCTTCGGTGGGGAGTTCCCGGGCGATCAGATCATCCCGCGGTTGTACACGCTGCACATCCTGCTGCTGCCGGGCATCATGCTCGCCCTGGTCGGGGCGCACCTGGCGCTGGTGTGGTATCAGAAGCACACCCAGTTCCCGGGGGTGCGGCGCAAGGAGACCAACGTCGTCGGTGTGCGGATCATGCCGTACTTCGCGTTGAAGGGCGGGGCGTTCTTCACCCTGGTCGTCGGGGTGCTGGCGTTGATGTCGGGGTTGTTCCAGATCAACCCGGTGTGGAACTTCGGCCCGTACAACCCGGCGCAGGTGTCGGCGGGCTCGCAGCCGGACTGGTACATGGCCTGGGCCGACGGCATGCTCCGGATCTGGCCGGCGTGGGAGGTCTACCTCGGGAACTACACGATCCCGGCGGTGTTCTTCCCCGGCGCGATCGGCATGCCGGTCCTGATCGGCCTGCTGCTGGCCTACCCGTTCCTCGAGCGCAAGCTGTCCAAGGACACCGCGCACCACAACCTGCTCCAGCGGCCCCGGGACGCCCCGGTCCGCACGGCGCTGGGCGCGATGGCGCTGGGCTTCTTCCTGGTCATCGAGCTGTCGGGCTTCAACGACATCATCGCCGACAGCTTCGACATCTCGCTGAACGCGACGACGTGGGCGGGCCGCATCGGCGTGCTCATCGTGCCGCCGATCGCCTACTACCTGACCTACCGGCTCTGCCTGGGTCTGCAGCGGGCCGACCGCGAGGTGCTGGAGCACGGCGTCGAGACGGGCATCATCAAGCGGCTGCCGCACGGTGAGTTCATCGAAATCCACCAGCCGCTCGCCGGCGTCGACAGCCACGGCCACGCGGTCCCGCTCGAGTACCAGGGCGCGTCGGTGCCGAAGAAGATGAACAAGCTGGGCTCGGCCGGTCAGGCCGTGCCGGGCACGTTCTGGTCGCCGGACCCGGCCGAGGAGACCGTCGCGCTGCAGCGGGCCCACGGTCACGGGAACGGGCACGGCAACGGCCACTCGATCACCCAGGGCGAGCCGGGCGAGATCGAGACGGCCGAGGCCGCCAAGGGCTCGGACCACTAGCTCCCCAGCACGACGAAGGCCACCTCCCGCGGGAGGTGGCCTTCGTTCGTTTCAGGCTTCGCCGCGCAGCCGTGCGACGGTCTTCTCCGCCCGTGAGACGCGCGTCGCGGGCTTCTTGGCCTCCGCCACCCACCGGACGTACTCGCGCCGGTGTGAGGGCGGCAGGGCCTCGAAACGCGCGGCCGCGTCCGGCGCCGCGGCGAGCGCGGCGGCCAGCTCGTCGGGGACGTCGGTCAATCCTCGGCGCCGATCGCGAAGGCCTGCTCGGTGTCGGCGCGGGAGTACGACCGGAACGCGATGTGCGTGACGGTGTCGAGCACCCCCGGGACCTTCCCGATCCGGCCGGGGATGAGGTCGGCCAGCTCCTCGTGCGCGGACACCTGGACGGTCGCGATGAGGTCGACGTCGCCGGCGCACGAGTAGACCTCGCCGACGCCGTCGATGTCGGCGATCGCCTGCGCCGCGTCCGGGATCGCGTCCGCCTCAACCTGGATCAGCACGATCGCGGTGATCACCTGGGTCCTCCAAGACTCGTCTGCGGGTGTCGCCCGCGATCCTAGGCCGCGGTGTGCGCCAGCCAATGGTCAGCCAGGGCGCGGTCACCGGTGATGGTGACGTCTTCGGCGGGCCGGCGCCGGGTGAGGACGAGCAGCAGGTCCTGGACGGGGCCGGCCAGGGTGACGTCGGCCGCTTTCGTCTCGCGGGCCCATCGGATGCCGTCGGGTGCACGGGTGACCAGCCAGGCCTGGTTCTGGTCCGGGCGGAGCTGGAGGGTCTGGCCGGTGCCGCACAGCTCGGCGAAGTCCGGCCGGAGGCTCGCCGTGATGGGGTTGGACAGCATTTCGAGCCACTCGCTGATCGCGTCCGTCGCGAGGTCAGGGGCCACTTCGATGGCGGTTCCCGTGGTCAGGGCCGCGTCGGCGTGGTGGATCGTGGTGTCGTGGAGCATCCGGCGCAGCCAGAACCTCGCCGGTTGCGGGCCGAAGAACGTCCAGACCGGCGTTTCGCCCGCGTCCAGGGCTGTCTTGGCGAGGTCCTCGGCGCCTTGGCGGAGCCAGTCGGCCCAGGTCGCGGGGGCACCGGGGTCGGCGTCGAGCGGGTCGGGGACCGGCGACGGGCCGGACCGGACGACGTCGGCGGCCCAGCGGTGGGCCTGGCCGATGTGACCGACGAGCACCCGCAGCGGCCAGTCCGGGCAGGTGGGGACGCGGGCGTCGGGGTCGGCGCCGGTGACGGTCTCCGCGAACGCGGCGGTGCGGGCGTGCAGTGCCTCGGCGAGGCTGGTGGTGTCCATGGCCGTACCGTAGGAATTCCACCCGGCTGGAGGTTCGACCGAAGGTGACCGAAGACACACTCGGGATCGGCGACCTCGCCCGGCGGACGGGGGTGCCCGTCCGCACGATCCGTTTCTACTGCGACGAAGGGCTGCTGGAGCCCGCGCGCAGCGTCGGCGGCCACCGCCGCTTCGACGGGGCGGCGATCGACCGCCTGAACCTGGTCCGGCGGCTGCGTGGGCTCGGGTTGGGGCTGCGTTCGATCACCGACGTCCTGACCGGCGCTCGTTCGCTGGACGAGGCGGTGGCTTCCGAGCGCGCGGCGCTGGACCGCGAGGTGGCGACGCTGGCCTGGCGGCGTTCGGTGCTGCGCGCGGTGGAGGAGTCTTCGCCGGCGGACCGGGCGGCCCGGCTGGAGCTGCTGTCGGCGGTGCGGGACGGGTTCTCGGCGCACGAGGCGCTGGTCCGCCTGTGGCACCCGATGACAACGGGCCCGATCCCGCCGGACACGGCCCGCATGTTCCTGGACATCAGCGCGCCGAGGCCGCCGGAGCAGCCGTCGACGGCGCAGGTGGTGGCGTACGCGTCGCTGGTGGTGCTGGCGGCGGACCGGACGCTGGCCGGCCACGTCCGGGCGAGCACGCTGCTGGGCCACGAGCGGATAGCGGACCTGGGCGCGCTCCACGCGGAGGTGGCGGCGGCGTGCTCGCTGGCTTTCGAGCCGGTGGCCGCGGGAGCGGCGCCGGGGCCGGGGGCGGCGTTGGACCGGTTCGTGGCGGCGCACGCGGCGGCAGTGGGGGCGGGGGACACCCCGGAGTTTCGCCGGGCGTTGAACTGCCGGACGGCGCCGGACCGGGATCCGCGGGTGCGGCGGTATTGGCGGCTGGCGGGGGAGGTCACGGGGGAGCCGGCGCCGATGGGGGTCACGCACACGTGGTTGCTGGACGCTTTGGACCGGTCGGTGGCTTGAGCCTGGAAGGGCCGGGCCGGTTTGTTTCGGCGAGCCCAGCGCAGGGTTCCCGGCCGGGCTGAAGGGCACCGAAGCCGGACCGGGGCCACCCCGGCCCGCCTGCCAAAGCCTGTCCGCCTCACCCCACGTGCTCCAGGGAATGTGCCGTCGAGACCAGGTCCAGCCATCCCCGCCACCCGGCCACCGCCGCCGGCTCGGCCCATGGCCTGGTCGTCCGCACCAAGCGCACCCCCGGGCGGGCCAGCCAGCGCAACAGCACCCCCACCTCCTCCGGTGGTGCGCCGTTCAACGGGCCCGGGTCCGGCAGCACCGTCTCCGCCGAGGCCACCAGCGCCTCCACCACCGGCATCGGCGGCACCCCGCGCCGGGCCACGCCCGCCGAGGCCAGGCGGCCGTAGCGGATCACCGACAGCTCCCAGCCCCCGTTGCCATCCGGGGCCGCCGCGATCAGCTCCGCGATCGATGCCAGCGCCGTCTGGCGGTGGGCGCGGCCCAGTGCCCGGATCAGTCCCGCCAGCTCGTCGCGGTGGCGGGCCGCCTGCTCGAAGTGGCGGGCCTCCGCCAGCCGCTCGACCTGGGCCGCCGCCACGTGCAGGGGGCGGCCGTCGAGTCCCGCGATCAGCCCCGACACCGACTCCACCGCCGGGACGTACGCCTCCACGCTCTGCCGTCCCGCGCACGGCGCTCCGCAGCGCCCCAGCTCCGCCAGCACGCACGGGGTCCCGTTCGCCGTCCGCGGTGAGATCCGCTGGGTGCACGTCCGCAGCCCCGACGCCCCGGCCAAGGTGTCGGCGGTCGCGCGGGCGTCCGCCTGGTTGCGGAACGGGCCCAGCACCCCCGGCCGCGGCAGCCGGACCACCGACAGCCGCGGGAACGCCTCCTCCGTCAGCCCGACCCACCAGCCCTGGTGCCGGTTCTTCGACCGCCGGTTGTACGCGGGCCGGTGCGCCGCGATCAGCCGCAGCTCGCGCACCTCCGCCTCCAGCGCGTGCGCGCACACCACGTGGTCGACGCGCTCGGCCAGCGCGACCATCTCGCGGATCCGGCTCCGGCCCTCCGAACCCGTGAAGTACGACCGCACGCGCCGCCGCAGGTCCTTCGCCGTGCCGACGTACAGGACCTCCTCCTTCGGGCCCTTGAAGAGGTAGACGCCCGGCGCCGACGGCAGGTCCGCCGCCAGGTGCCGCTTCGCCCGCTGCGCCACCGTGACCTCGGGCAGGTAGCTCATCAGCTCTTCGAGCGAATGGACGCCCAGGTTGCCGACGCGCTCCAGCAGCCCGTGCAGCACGTCGACCGTCGCGCGCGCGTCGTCGAGCGCCCGGTGCGTCGGTCGCGTCCGCGCCCCGAACAGCAGCGCCAGCGCGGTCAGGTTGTAACGGCCCACCTCGTCGCGCGGCACCACCCGCCGGGCCAGCCGGACCGTGCAGACGACCGTCAGCTTGGGCCAGACGTAGCCGTGTCCTTCGCACGCCGCCCGCATGTGGGACGTGTCGAACCCCGAGTTGTGCGCCACCAGCACCGAACCGCCGATGAACTCCAGGAACGCCGGCAGCACCTCCTCGATCGGCGGCGCGTCGTAGACCATCGCCTGCGTGATGCCCGTCAGCGACACGATCTGCGGCGGGATCGCCATCCCGGGGTTGACGAGCGTCGCGAACTCGCCCAGCACCTCGCCCGCGCGCACCTTCACCGCGCCGATCTCGGTGATGCCCGACGGCCCCGGCGCGGCCCCGGTCGTCTCGAGGTCGAACACCACGAAAGTCGTGTCCCGCAAGGGAGTTCCGAGCTCGTCGAACGCGAGCTGTGCCTGGATCGAACGCATGTGCGGAGCCTAGAGGCGACCACCGACAGTTTTCGGTCGCGCCCGGTCCGTGTGCCGTGCGGCGCGTGATTCCGGGGCGGGGCCTACCCTGGACCGATGCACCCGCAGCCGCTCGTGCCGGAGCCGCCCGAGGACCCCGCCGGTCCGTCGGGTGTCGCCGCGCGGCCGGAGCGGGCCGACGACCCCGCCGGGGAGCCCGCCGACCAGGCCGGGCGGCCGGATCCGGCCACCTGGCCGGCGCTGCCCGAGCCCGTCCGCGACCGGATCGCCGAGCTCTCGGCCGCCGCCGTCGCGAAGCTGCCCGCCACGGACGTGCCCCGCCAGCTGCGGCCCGTCGCCAAGTTCGCCCCGGCCAAGCGGGCCAAGCTCGGCGGTGCCGCCCTGCTCACCGCGCTCGGCGAGTCGGCCCAGTTCCGGACCGCGGTCATCGAATGGCTGCGCGAGCACCGCACCGACGCGCTCGACCCCAACGCCGCCGATTCGGTCGCCGCGGCGGCCGCCGCCGTGCTGCTCGGCGAGTCCGGTGCCGCGGGGCGGGTCCGGCTCGTCGCCAAGAACGCCGAGGAAAACTCGCTGCGCGCCGAACGTGACGCCGCGCTGGCCCGCAGCCAGCGCCTCGAAGCCGAGCTCACGCAGCTGCGCGTCGAGCTCGCCGAGGCCAAAAAAGCCGCTGAAGGCGCGCGAGGCGAGCGCGAGGGCGAAGTCGAGAAGCTTTTGAAACGCCTTCGCGAGCAAGGCGTCCAGCTCCGCCAGGCCAAGGACGCGGCCGAAGCGGCGGCCGCCGAGACGGCGCGCGGGTCCGCCGCGCGCGCCGAGGAGATCGCCGCCCTCACCGCCCAGCTCCAGCGCGAACGCCAGCGCGTCGCCACCGAACGCGCCCGCGCCGAACGCGCGGTGGGCGACGCCGAAATCGCCCGCCAGTCCGCCCGCGAGGCCCGCGAGGCCGACGAGGTGCGGCTGGCGCTGCTCATCGACACCATCGACGGCGCGGTCACCGGCCTGCGCCGCGAGCTCGCCCTCGGCGCCCGCGGGGCGCGGCCCGCCGACATGGTCCGCGGCGCCAGCACCGGCACCGGCCAGGGCGGCAAGATCGCCGACGTGTCCACGTTGGACCGCTACCTGGCGCTGCCGAACGTGCACCTGATCGTCGACGGCTACAACGTCACCAAGACGGGCTACCCCGAGCTGGCGCTGGCCGACCAGCGCGACCGCCTGATCCACCAGTTGTCCGCGCTGGCCGCGCGCACGTCGGCCGAGGTGACGGTCGTGTTCGACGGCGCGGGCGTGCTGTCGGTCCCGGCCTCGGTGCCGCGTGGGGTGCGGGTGCTGTTCTCCGACCGCGGGGTGCTGGCCGACGACGTGATCCGCAACCTCGTCGCGGCCGAGCCCGCGGGCCGGCCGATGGTCGTGGCGACGTCCGACCGCGCGGTGGCGGACTCCGTGCGCGGCGGCGGCGCCCACCCGACGCCGTCCGCGGTGCTGGTGAGCCGCTTGTCGCGGGTCTGACCAGCCGGCCGAAGTGCAGGTCAGCCGCCTCTTCCGAGGCCGGTCGACGGAAATTGTCGGTGGTGGCGCCTACCGTGCTCCTCAGTCAGTCCCGGCGTGAGGAGGAGCACATGAACGACACCCCCGACCTGTCCGAAGTGGACGTCTCGCACATTTCGGTTTCGGACATCGAAAACGTGGTGGTCGACTGCGATCGCTGCGTCGTCCGCGGCATTTCCTGCCATGACTGCGTGGTGACCGTGCTGCTGGGCGCGCCACCCGCCGTCGTGTGGGACGCCGACGAGCGGCGGGCCCTGGACGCGTTCGCCGACGCGGGGATGGTGCCCCGCCTCCGGCTGGTCGAAGGACCCCTCCCGAACACGGCCTGACCCCCGTTTCGTGTCGGCGCGCCGAGTGGTCGATCGGATCAGGTGAACGGTATGTAGCCGAATTGGCTCCGGAAGAAACCCCAGCGTGTAACGCCGATCACATGTTTTCTCCCCTGCTGGTCCGATGGTGTTTCCGGGCGCTACGGAGAGTTTTTGCCCCCCGGGTGGTGGACGTGGTGGCGGTCTTTTCGTAACCTGTCCGAGATCTCGTGGCCCCTGGCCGTCGAAAAGGGCGGCGACGCGGGATCGCCGCCGGACGCAGCTTTGTCGGGAAGCTGGGAACCGGAACCACCACCGCGTGCGGAACCTGTTGCAGCAGAAGACGGCTCGCGCGCGGGGCGGGACAGCGGCGAAGAGGACTACCCCCGACCTCTTCGTGCCCCGGTCCCCTCGGCGGCCGAGACGCAAAGGAGACCCGCGCGACCGTGCAGTCGCATCCAGTTAGGCGCGTGGTTTCAGGTGCCCTCGCCGCGGCTTCGGTGATCACCCTCGTCACCATCGCCCAGCCGACGGCCACCGCCGCCCCCATCCCCGTCCTCCAGGCCCCGCCGACCGGTTCGGACGCCCTCGCCCAGTACCGCGACCTCGCGGCCCAGGCCGAAAAGCTCAACGAAGACCTGCTCAAGGCCCAGGACGACCTGAAGGCCAAGCAGGGCGAGCTCGACAAGGCCACCGCCGACGTCAACGCGGCCAAGGACCAGGCCGCTTCGGCGGCCGAGAACCAGAAGAAGTACCAGACCCAGGTCGACAAGTTCGCCGGTGCGTCGTTCACCAGCGGCGTCCAGCTGAACAAGCTGTCGGCGCTGCTGGCCGGGACGTCCACTCAGGACTTCCTCGACCGCTCCTCGGCCCTAGAGGTCATCGCGACCGAGAAGAACGGCGCGATGGGCAATCTCACCGGCGCCGTCCAGCAGGCCACCGATGCCACGAACAAGGCTTCCGACGCGGCGAAGCGCGCGACTGACGCGCGGGACGCGGCGGCGAAGCTGACCGACGACATCCGGGCCAAGCAGAAGACGCTGAACGACCAGATCGACCAGCTGAAGGCGGCCAACAAGAGCCTGAGCGCGGCCGACAAGGCCGCCCAGGGCGACAAGGGCGGCTCGCCCACCGGCCTCAAGGCGCCCACCGCGGCCGCCCAGACCGCGCTGGACGCGGCGCTGGGCAAGCGGGGCAGCGCGTACGTCTGGGGCGCCACCGGGCCGAGCACGTTCGACTGCTCGGGCCTGATGCTGTGGGCCTACAAGCAGGCGGGCATCACGCTGCCCCGGTCGAGCCGCGAGCAGTCCACCTTCGGCGCCGCGGTGCCGCGGGACCAGCTCCAGCCGGGCGACCTCGTGTTCTACTACTCGCCCGTTTCGCACGTCGGCATGTACATCGGCGACGGCAAGATGGTTCACGCGCCCGACACCGGTGACGTCGTGAAGATCTCGCCGCTGCAGAGCCAGTACGCGGGAGCGCGACGCCCGACGTCGTGACCTGACGCACCAAGCCGAAGGGGCGGTACCGCACACACGCGGTGCCGCCCCTTCGGCGTGTCATCCGAGGGACGGGGCTTCGCCACCCGGACCCCCGAACGAAGTGAGGTGGGGGCCGCTAGCCTCAGGGGCGTGCTCAAGACCCTGCTCGTGACCAACGACTTCCCGCCGCGGCCCGGGGGGATCCAGAACTACCTGAACTCCCTGGCCACCCGGCTGCCGGCGGACGACCTGGTCGTCTACGCGCCGTCGTGGGAGTCGCGGACGGGGTCGCACGAGGAGTTCGACGCCGAGGCGCCGTTCGAGGTCGTCCGGCACCCGACGTCGCTGATGCTGCCGACGCCGGACGTCCTTCGCCGCGCGAAGCAGATCATGCGGGCGCACGACTGCGAAGCCGTCTGGTTCGGTGCCGCCGCGCCGCTCGCGCTGCTGGGGCACTCGCTGCGCCAGGCCGGCGCACGTCGCGTCGTGGCGGCCACGCACGGCCACGAAGTCGGCTGGTCGATGCTCCCGGGCTCGCGGCAGGCGTTGCGGCGCATCGGGGACACCGTGGACGTCCTCACCTACGTCAGCCGGTACACGCGCGGGCGGTTCGCCGCCGCCTTCGGCCCGATGGCCGGGCTGGAGCTGCTGCCGTCCGGAGTGGACACCGAGCTGTACCGGCCGGACCCGGCCGGGCGCGCGGAAGTCCGCGCGCGCCACGGCCTGTCCGACCGCCCCACGATCGTGTGCGTGTCCCGGCTCGTCCCGCGCAAGGGCCAGGACCAGCTGATCCGCGCGCTGCCGGCGATCCGGCGGCGCGTCCCGGACGCGGCGCTGCTGATCGTCGGCGGCGGCCCTTACCGCAAGACGCTCACCGGCCTGGTCGGCGAGCTGGGGCTGGCGGGCGACGTCGTGTTCACCGGGTCGGTGCCGTGGGCCGAGCTGCCGGCGCACTACGCCGCGGGCGACGTCTTCGCCATGCCGGCCCGCACCCGCGGCAAGGGCCTCGACGTCGAGGCGCTCGGCATCGTCTACCTGGAGGCCTCGGCGACCGGCCTGCCGGTGGTCGCGGGCAACTCCGGCGGCGCGCCCGAGACGGTGCTCGACGAGGTCACCGGGCACGTCGTCGAGGGCCGGGACGTCGGCCAGCTCGCCGAGACACTGGCCAGCCTGCTCGCGGACCCCGTGCGGGCCCGCCGGATGGGCGAGGCCGGCCGCGCGTGGGTGAGCGAGAACTGGCGCTGGGACACCATGGCCGCGCGGTTGTCGGGGCTCCTGGACGGCGACCCGGTGGCCGCCGTCCGCTGAGGCGTCACGGCGTGTAGAGCGCCGGGTGCCGCGGATCGTCGACGCGCACGACGACGTCGGCGAGCGAGCTCGGATCGACCTCTTCCTCGTACCGCTCGTAGGCCGGGACCGCCCAGGCGTCCGGCACGCGGCGGCGCAGGGCGGCGGGGGAGAGCCACAGGTGCACGGCCAGGTCGAAGGCCAGGCCGGTGCCCAGCAGCAGTTCGCCGTCGAGGAGGACCACCCCGCCTTCGGGGAGCGGCACCCGCTCGGCGCGGGTCGCGCGGTCGCGCTCGGCGTCCCACAGCGACGGCAGGACCTCGCCGGAGCCGGTTTCCCCCAGCGGGTCGAGGACTTCGCGGCGCAGGGCGCCGAGGTCGAGCCAGTCGGTGTAGCGCGCGTCGGGGTCGGTGCGGCCGCGCTCGAAGCGCAGGGACGCGGGCCGCAGGAAGTCGCGCGCCGAGACGCGCAGGGCCGCGCGGCCGCGCAGGCGCAGCGGGTCGACCAGGGCGTCGGCGAGTTCTGTGGTTTCCGTCGCACCCGCCGCGCCGTCGACGGCGACCGCGATCCGTCGGCGCCCGGTGAGCGCGGCGATGCGTTCGGTCAGCTCTTCGGCCAGGACGGCGGGGGAAATCGGGCGGTAGCGCACGGATGACGATCCTGCACCCGGACCGGGGCCGGGTTTTGTCGTACCCCGGTGGAATGATGCCGGCATGACTTCTTCAGTGGGGAAGACGGCCGATGTCGGGTGGAACATCGGGGTTTCCCGCACGCTGCCCTACACCGCCGGGACGGTCTGGGAGTTCCTGGTCAGCCGCGACGGCGTCGCCATCTGGCTCGGTCCCGGGGTCGAGCTGCCGCGGGAGACCGGCGCGGAGTACGAGACGGCCAACGGCACGGTCGGGGAGATGCGCAGCTTCGTCGAGGGTGACCGGGTGCGGCTGACGTGGCGGCCGAGCGACTGGGACCACGATTCGACGGTCCAGGTGCGGCTCAGCGGCTCGGGCGCGAAGACCACGTTGCGGTTCCACCAGGAGTGGCTTTCGGACGCGGAGGAGCGCGAGCAACAGCGGGCATACTGGCAGGACGTGACCGAGCGCGTGGTGGCGGCACTCGCCGAGCGCTGAGGCTGACTGCATGGGGGCGGCGATGACGGCGATCGAAGTGGCCGAGGACTTCGCGCAGGACGCGCACCTGTTCGCGGCGATGCTGCGCGCGGGCGGGCCGGTGCGCCGGGTCCGGATGCCGCGTGGCCTGGACTGCTACGTCGTCACGGACTTCGCTCTGGCGCGGGCTCTGCTGGCGGATTCCCGGCTGCACAAAGACAACCGGCGTGCGTACGAGCTGTTCGAGGCGAAGTTCCCGGCCGGGGCGACCAGCCAGGGCGGCTTCGGCGAAGCGCTCGGGCGGCACATGCTCAACACGGACCCGCCGGACCACTCGCGGCTGCGCAAGCTGGTGAACAAGGCGTTCACCGGGCGGACGGTGGCCCGGCTGCGGCCGCGGATCGAGGAGATCACCACCGAGCTGCTCGACGCGCTGGCCGGGCAGGAGCGGGCCGACCTGCTGCCGTCGTTCGCCGCGCCGCTGCCGATCACGGTGATCTGCGAGCTGCTGGGCGTCGCCCCGGAGGACCGGACCGAGTTCTCCGCCTGGTCGAAGACGCTGCTGAGCTCGTCGACGCCGGAAGACGCGCAGCACGCGGCGCAGAGCATGCTCTCCTACCTCACCGGCCTGGTCGAGCAGAAGCGCGCCGAGCCGGCCGAAGACCTGCTGTCGGACCTGGTGCACGCGAGCGACGACGGCGACTCGCTCTCGCAGGACGAGCTCATCTCGATGGCGTTCCTGCTGCTGGTCGCCGGCCACGAGACCACGGTCAACCTGATCGCCAACAGCGTCCTGGCGCTGTTGCGCGAGCCGCAGCAGCTGGCCCTGCTGCGCGCCGACCCGTCGTTGATGCCGGGCGCCGTCGAGGAGTTCCTCCGCTTCGACGGCCCGATCCACCTGGCCACGCTCCGGTTCACCGCGGAGGCGGTCGAGGCGGGCGAGGTGACGATCCCGGCGGGCGAGTTCGTGCTGATCTCGCTGCTGGGCGCGAATCGCGACGACGAGCGGTTCCCGGACGCGGACCGCCTCGACGTCACGCGGGCGGCGGGCGGGCACCTGGCCTTCGGGCACGGCATCCACTACTGCGTCGGCGCGCCCCTGGCCCGCCTGGAGGCCGAGATCGCGCTGGCCGGCCTGCTGGCGCGGTTCCCCGGCCTGGCGCTGGACGCGAAGCCGGACGAGCTGCGCTACCGGTACAGCTCGCTGGTGCACGGACTGGAGGCGTTGCCGGTCCGCCTGCGATGACATCGTAGGGTCGGCCCCTATGGAAGCCGACTTGCTCGCCCTGGACGCCCAGCACGTCTGGCACCCGTACGCGCCGATGCCGGCGAAGGTGCCTTCGCTGCTGGTCACCGAGGCGAGCGGGGTCCGGCTGAAGCTCGCCGACGGCCGGGAGCTGGTCGACGGGATGTCGTCGTGGTGGTCGGCCGTCCACGGCTACCGGCACCCGGTGCTCGATGCCGCCCTCGCCGAGCAGGCCGGGCGGATGAGCCACGTCATGTTCGGCGGCCTGACCCACGAGCCCGCGATCACCCTCGCGAAGACCCTGGTCGACGTGACGCCCGAGGGCCTCGAGCACGTCTTCCTCTGCGACTCCGGCTCGGTGTCGGTCGAGGTCGCCGCGAAGATGTGCCTGCAGTACCAGCGTTCCCGGGGACTGCCGGAGAAGCGCCGGCTGCTGACCTGGCGCGGCGGCTACCACGGCGACACCTTCACGCCGATGAGCGTGTGCGACCCCGACGGCGGCATGCACTCGCTGTGGCGCGGCGTGCTGCCCGAACAGGTCTTCGTGCCGGCCCCGCCGTCCGGGTTCGACACCCCGCCCGATCAGTCCTATGTGGACATGCTGGCGGACGCGATCGGCGCGCACGCCGGGGAGCTGGCCGCGGTGATCGTCGAACCGGTCGTGCAGGGTGCCGGCGGGATGCGGTTCCACCACCCCGCCTACCTGCGTGCGCTGCGGGAACTGACCGAGGCGCACGACGTGCTGCTGATCTTCGACGAGATCGCCACCGGCTTCGGCCGCACCGGCGCGTTCTTCGCCGCCGAGCACGCGGGCGTGACGCCGGACGTCCTCTGCCTCGGCAAGGCGCTGACCGGCGGCTACCTGAGCATGGCGGCGGCGCTGTGCACCCCGGAGGTCGCGGCGGGGATCTCCCGCGGCGCGCTGCCGGTCCTCGCGCACGGGCCGACGTTCATGGGCAACCCGCTGGCCTCGGCCGTGGCGAACGCTTCGCTGGGTCTCCTCGCCGGCGGCGCGTGGCGGCAGGACGTCAGCCGGCTCGAAAAGGGCCTGCTGGACGGCCTGGCACCGGCGCGCGACCTCGGCTCGGTCGTCGACGTCCGGGTGCTCGGCGGGATCGGCGTGCTGCAGCTCGACCACCCCGTCGACATGGCGACGGCCACCGACGTCGTCACCGCGCAGGGCGTCTGGCTGCGGCCGTTCCGGGACCTCGTCTACGCGATGCCGCCTTACGTTTCGACTGACGACGACCTGGCCGCGATCACCCGCGCGATGCTTGCCGTGGCGGAAAAGGCGTGAATTCAGCACATCGGGTGTGACCACGCGCACACCGAGACCCGAAGGTCTCTCATCGTCGCGCTCCGTGCCGTTGCGCGGTCCGCACCACGCGATCGGCGGAGGTTCCCGCGCGCTTTTCGCCTGAAAGGTCCGGCGAACCGAACCGATCCGTACCGGGACAAACGCGAGAAATGCTTGCGTAGCGGACTTTTCGCGCGGTATCGGCGATCCTGCCCCCATGATCGAGATCGTTCGTGGAGAACACGACACCGGACCCCCGACGACCCCCAAGTTCCTGGAGAACCTCAAGCACGATGTCCTCGCTTCGATAGTCGTCTTCCTCGTCGCCGTCCCCCTGTCCCTCGGCGTGGCCTTCGCCGCCGGGGCGCCGCTGCTCTCGGGCCTGATCTCCGCCGTCGTCGGCGGGCTGGTCGCGAGCGCCTTCGGCGGATCGCCGCTGCAGGTCAGCGGCCCGTCCGCCGCCCTCACCGTGGTGCTGGCCGACACGATCGCCACCCACGGCTGGCCCGTCACCTGCGCGATCACCGTCGCCGCGGGCCTGCTCCAGATCCTCTTCGGCCTGACCCGCCTCGCCCGCGCCGCGCTCGCCGTGTCGCCGGCCATCGTCCACGGCCTGCTCGCCGGCATCGGCGTCACGCTGGTGCTCGGCCAGCTGCACGTCGTGCTCGGCGGTTCGGCCCAGGGCTCGGCGCTGGCCAACGTTCTCGCGTTGCCCCGGCAGATCGCCGCGCACCACGACCAGGCCGTGCTGATCGGCGTGGTCACCCTCGCGGTGCTGCTGGCGTGGCCGCGGCTGCCGAAGCCCGTCCGCCGCGTGCCCGCGCCGCTGGCCGCCGTCGCGCTGGCCACCGGCCTTTCCGTCGCGGCCGGCATGTCCCTGCCGCGCGTCGACCTCCCGGCCGGGCTGCCCACGCTGAACGTCGTGCCACGGCTGCCCGACGGCGGCTGGGGCGGCTTCGCGGTCGCCGCGCTCACCATCGCGCTGATCGCCGGCCTGGAGAGCCTGCTGTCCGCGGTCTCGGTGGACAAGCTGCGCGGCGGCCCGCGCACCGACCTCGACCGCGAGCTCATCGGGCAGGGCGCGGCGAACGTCGCCGCCGGCGCGCTCGGCGGGTTCCCGGTCACCGGCGTCATCGTCCGCAGCATGACCAACTACGAAGCGGGGGCGCGCACCCGCGCGTCGGCGATCCTGCACTGCGCCTGGATCCTCGCCGCGTGCCTGCTGTTCACCGGCGCCCTGCGGCTGATCCCGCTGGCCGCGCTCGCCGCGCTGCTCGTGTACGTCGGCGCGAAACTCGTGAACCTGCACGGGCTCAAGGAAGTGCGGCGCCACGGCGACCTGCCGGTGTACGCCGTCACGCTGGCCGGCGCGGTCGCCGTCAACCTGCTGACCGGTGTCGCCGCGGGGGTCTTGCTGGCGCTGGCGATGATGCTGCGGCGGATGATCTTCTCCGGCATCCACGTCGAAAGGGACGACGGCGACCGCCACCGCGTCGTCATCGAAGGCGCGCTGACGTTCCTGTCCGTGCCGCGGCTGACCCGGGTGCTCGCCGAGGTGCCCGCGCACGCCGACGTCCGGCTGGAGCTGCTCGTCGACTACCTCGACCACGCCGCGTTCGACTGCCTGCGCGGCTGGCAGCAGGCCCACGCCGGGCCGGTGACGGTCGACGAGATCGGGCACCCGTGGTTCGAGCGCGGCACCTCGGGCGCGCCGACCGTGCGCCGCAGCGTCGCCGCGCGCGTCGTGCCGCGGTGGCTCGCGCCGTGGTCGGAGTGGCAGGCCGAGCACGTCGTGCTGCCGGCCCAGCGGACCGCCAGTTCCCTGTTGTGCCGCGGTGCTTCGGAGTTCCACCGCCGCACGGCGCCGCTGCTGCGCGACACGTGGAGCGGGCTGGCGCACGGGCAGCAGCCGCACACGCTGTTCATCACCTGCGGGGACGCGCGGATCGTGCCGAACCTCATCACCACGAGCGGGCCGGGCGACCTGTTCACCGTGCGGAACATCGGTAACCTCGTGCCGCCGGCGGACGGCGACGACTCTTCGGTCGGCGCGGCGATCGAGTACGCCGTCGGGGTGCTCGGGGTCGCCGAGATCGTCGTGTGCGGGCATTCCGGTTGTGGGGCGATGAAGGCGCTGCTCGGCCAGGCGCCGGCCGGGCTCGTGCAGCTCGGCAGCTGGCTGCGGCACGGCGAAGCGACGTTGCGGCGACGGAGCCGGGAGGCTCCGCTGCTGCTCGGCGGGGAGCGGCCCGGTGCCGAGGCCGACCAGCTCGCGCTGCAGAACGTCGTGCAGCAGCTGGAAACCCTGCGCGGGTACCCGGTGGTGGCGGAGGCGCTGGCCCGCGGCGGGCTCCGGTTGACCGGGATGTACTTCGACGTCGGCGCCGCGCAAGTGTCCCTTTTGGACGATGCGGCGCGCGGGTTCGTGCGGGCGGGTGCGCTGGAGCACTGATTACAGCGACTGAAAAGAGTAAGTGACTTGAGTGTTTTCAGTCACTGAAAGTTTCAGTCACTGAAGGCCGGCTTCGGGCGAGGTGGGTTCCGGAGCCGGCCTTCACGTCGTCTCGGTGCGCGGGATGCGTTGTGTCGTCCGGCTTTCAACTGTCACGCGACCGAAATGATCTTGTGAACGACAGGTGAACAGCGCGCCCGATTTGTGACGTCTGGGCTAAATGTTGCCAGTTGTTCACTCGATCGGGTGGTGCATAGCGGACATTTCACACGATTTCCGGTTGCATGGTGATCATGAGACCCCTCGCCGTGCTCCGACACGACCTGCCGGCCTCACTGGTCGTCTTCCTCGTCGCAGTACCCCTGTCCCTCGGCATCGCCCTCGCTTCGGGCGCGCCGGTCGCCGCCGGGTTGATCGCCGCTGTCATCGGTGGCATCGTCGCCGGTGCCCTCGGCGGCTCCGCGCTCCAGGTGAGCGGGCCCGCCGCCGGCCTGACCGTCGTCATGGCCGAAACCATCCAGACGTTCGGCTGGGCCGTCACCTGCGCCATCACCGTCGCGGCCGGCGCGCTGCAGATCCTGCTGGGGCTGAGCCGGATCGCCCGCGCCGCGCTGGCCATCTCGCCGGCCATCGTGCACGGCATGCTGGCCGGCATCGGCGTCACGATCGTGCTCGGCCAGCTGCACGTCATCCTCGGCGGGAAGGCCCAGAGCTCGGCGGTGGAGAACATCGCCGAGCTGCCCGGCCAGATCGTCGCCCACCACGACTCCGCCGCCCTGATCGGCCTGCTCACCATCGCGATCCTGCTGCTCTGGCCGAAGCTCCCGGCCGCCGTCCGCAAGGTGCCCGGGCCGCTGGCCGCGATCGCCACCGCGACGGTCGTGTCGGTGGTCGCCGGGATGACGCTGCCGCGCGTCGAGCTGCCCGGCGACCTGCTGGACGTCCACCTCGTTCCGCAGCTGCCGGACGGCGGGTGGGGCGGGTTCGCGCTCGCCGTCGTCACGATCGCCCTGATCGCCAGCGTGGAGAGCCTGCTTTCGGCGGTCGCGGTCGACCGCCTGCACACCGGCCCGCGCGCCCACCTCAACCGGGAGCTCGTCGGCCAGGGCGCGGCCAACATGCTGTCCGGCGCGGTGGGCGGGCTGCCGGTCACCGGCGTCATCGTCCGCAGTTCCACGAACGTCGCCGCCGGCGCGAAAACCCGGGTGTCGGCGGTGCTGCACGGCGTCTGGGTGCTGCTGTTCGTCGTCCTGCTGGCCGGGCTGATCCAGAGCATCCCGCTGGCGGCGCTGGCCGGGCTGCTGGTGCACGTCGGCGCGAAACTGGTCAACCCCGGGCACCTGAGGACCGTCCTCGCCCACGGCGACCTGCCCGTCTACCTGCTCACCCTCGCCGGCGTCGTCGTGTTCGACCTGCTCACCGGCGTCCTGGCCGGGATCGGCCTGTCGCTGGTGCTGATGCTGCGCCGGACGCTGTGGTCCGGCATCCACATCGAGGCGGAAGGCGACGACCACCGCGTCGTCGTCGAAGGCGTCCTGACGTTCCTGTCGGTGCCGCGGCTGTCGCGGGTGCTCGGCGCCATCCCGGCCGGCGTGCCGGTGCGGCTGGAGCTGGTCGTCGACTACCTCGACCACGCGGCGTTCGAGAGCCTGACGACGTGGCAGCAGGCGCACGAGCGCGCCGGCGGCACGGTGGACGTCGACGAGGTCGGCCACCCGTGGTTCGGCGAGGGCAAGGCGGGCCGCCCGACGCGGTCCCGGCTGGCGGCCAGCCGGGCGGTGCCGCGCTGGCTGGCGCCGTGGTCGGAATGGCAAGCGGTGGAAGGGATCCCGGCCCAGCAGACCCGCCGCGGCGCGACCGAGTTCCACCGCCGCGCGGCCCCGCTGCTGCGCGACACGCTGTCCGGCCTCGCCGACGGCCAGCGTCCCCGCACGCTGTTCATCACCTGCGGCGACTCCCGGATCGTGCCGAACCTGATCACGACGAGCGGCCCGGGCGACCTGTTCACGATCCGCAACATCGGCAACCTGGTCCCGCCGGGGCAGGCCGACCCGTCGATGAACGCGTCGATCGAGTACGCGGTCGGGGTGCTGGGAGTGGAGGAGATCGTGGTGTGCGGTCATTCGGGCTGCGGCGCGATGGCGGCCTTGGCGGAGGGCCCGCCGCCGGGGCCGCTGTCGGTCTGGCTCCGGCACGCGGAGCCGAGCGCCCACCGCACGGGCTCGGCGACGCTGGACGGCGGGGTCCCGGACCGCGAAGGCGACCGGCTGGCGCTGCACAACGTGCTGCAGCAGCTGGAGCACCTGCGGGAGTACCCATCGGTGGCGACCGCCGAGGCGGCGGGGAAGGTGCAGCTGACGGGGATGTACTTCGCGGTGGGGACCGCGCAGGTGTACCTGTTCGACGGAGCGGAGCGGACATTCCGCCCGGCCGGCGCCGCTGTGGGGGTGCCGGGAGCGTGAGGTCTGTCGCGGGCCGGGCTCGTTCGGGCCCGGCCCGCGCCTCGGACGCTCGCGGCCCGCGGGAGTCGCCGGTCGGTTTGATCCGCCCCGCCGTGCGGCGGGTCGGGGATGGCCTGCGGGCCCGGCTCGCGCCTCAGGCGGCTCGCGGGGGTGGCCGGTGCTGGTTGGTTGATCCGCCCCCCCGCCTGACCGCGTCGTCCACCCAGGTACGCGTGTCGTCCATCCAGGTACGGCCGCCGGCCCGACCCGCGGACACCCACGGACGACACGCGTACTCAGGCGGACGACACGCGTACGTGGACGGACGACACGGCGGTTACTGGCGGCTCAGGGTTGATCTCCGGCCCCGGCCCCGGCCCCGGCCCCGGCCCCGCGCCTCAGGCGGGTCGCGGCCGGCGCCCGGCCCTGCGGGCGGCATCCTCGCCGCCCGCGTTCGGCACGCGCCGCGTCTCGGTCGGAGATTCGTCGTCCGGGCTCGGGTTCGGACCACCGCCCACCGTCCGCACGCCGGAACCCCGCCCCGACCAGGGAACCTTCCCCAGTCACCCCCGCTCATCCGGTGCCCGCGGTGCGCACCCCCGCCCCGGGTCACTAAGTTGATGGTCCGTGACCATGCTGGTGATGACGGGGACCGGGACCGGGGTCGGCAAGACGATCACCACGGCGGCCATCGCCGCCCTGGCGGTGGCCGGCGGGCAGCGCGTCGCCGTCCTGAAACCCGCGCAGACCGGCGTCGCGCCCGATGAGCCCGGTGACCTCGCCGATGTGCGGCGCCTGGCCGGCCGGGACGTCACCACCCGGGAACTCCGGCGTTACCCCGATCCGTTGTCGCCGGAGGCCGCCGCGCGGCGCAGTGGCCTTCCGTCGCTCGATCCCGGGGAGATCGCGCGGGCCGCGTCCGACCTCGACACCGGGCACGACCTCACCCTGATCGAAGGCGCCGGCGGCTTGCTCGTGCGCTTCGACCAGCGTGGGTCCAGCCTGGCCGACGTCGCGTGGTCGCTCGGCTCGCTCGTGATCGTCGTCGCCGAGGCCGGCCTCGGCACGCTCAACGCCACCGCGCTCACCGCCGAGGTCGCCACGAAGCGCGGCCTGACCGTCGCCGGGGTCATCATCGGCTCGTGGCCCGCCGAACCGGACCTCGCCGCGCTGTCCAACCTCGAAGACCTGCCGGTCGCGGCGGGGGCGCCGCTGCTCGGCGCGCTGCCGGCCGGGCTCGGCGACGCGTCGCCCGAGGAGTTCCTGTCCGCCGCCCGGGCCGGGCTCTCGCCGTGGTTCGGCGGCGAGTTCGACCCCGAGCTGTTCGCAGGGTGCGCTTCCGCCGGGAAGTGACCTGCGTCGCTGTCGTCCCGGCGTGCCGTCGGGCACGATGAGGGACGCTTCCACCACGACCAAGGAGACGCCGTGACCGCAGTCCCGGACACCGATGTCCTCGCCTACGCGCGCGAGCACGTCCTCGAAAACGGCGTCGGCCTGGGCGAAGCCGAGGTCCTGGAGGTGCTGCGGCTGCCCGACGAGCGGCTGCCGGACCTCCTCGCCCTGGCGCACGACGTGCGGATGCGCTGGTGCGGCCCGGAGGTCGAGGTCGAGGGCATCATCAGCCTCAAGACCGGCGGCTGCCCGGAAGACTGCCACTTCTGCTCCCAGTCCGGCCGCTTCCCGACGCCGGTGCGCTCGGCCTGGCTGGACATCCCGAACCTGGTCAAGGCCGCCCGGCAGACCGCCGAGACCGGCGCGACGGAGTTCTGCATCGTCGCCGCCGTCCGCGGTCCGGACCAGCGGCTGCTCTCGCAGGTGCGCGAGGGTGTGAAGGCGATCCGCGCGGACGGCAACGACATCCAGATCGCCTGCTCGCTCGGCATGCTCACGCAGGAGCAGGTCGACGAGCTCGTCGAAATGGGCGTGCACCGCTACAACCACAACCTCGAGACGGCGCGCTCGCACTTCCCGGCCGTCGTCACCACCCACACGTGGGAAGAGCGCGCGGACACCCTCCGGATGGTCGCGAAGGCGGGCATGGAGGTCTGCTGCGGCGGCATCATCGGCATGGGGGAGACGGTCGAGCAGCGCTCGGAGTTCGCGGTGCAGCTGGCCGAGCTGAGCCCGCACGAGGTGCCGATGAACTTCCTGATCCCGCAGCCGGGCACGCCGTACGAGCACTACGAGATCGTCGAGGGCAAGGACGCGCTGCGGACGGTCGCGGCGTTCCGGCTCGCGATGCCGCGCACGATGCTGCGCTTTGCCGGCGGCCGCGAGCTGACGCTCGGCGACCTCGGTGCGGAGCAGGGCATGCTCGGCGGCATCAACGCCATCATCGTCGGCAACTACCTGACCAACCTGGGCCGCCCGGCTTCGGCGGACCTCGAGATGCTCGACGAGCTCAAGATGCCCATCAAGGCGCTCAGTGACAGTCTCTGACGCCGCTTTCTGCGTCCACTGTGGACAGCAGTCGGCCGGCGGGGCGGACCACCCGGCGTGCCACAACCCGAGGACGGCGCTGGAGCCGCCGCGCTACTGCACGTTCTGCGCGCGGCGGCTGGTGGTCCAGGTGAGCCCACTGGGGTGGACGGCGAAGTGCAGCCGCCACGGGGAGACGGCGAGCGGCTGACGCGATCGGGTCCGGCCGCTTTCCGCGCCGCGACACGACCGGCGGCTCACCGTCGCCACGCACCGACCGGTTACCCTCGGTCGCATCAGGTAGCAGGAGGGAGTCCGGGTGAGTGAGTCGTCGGGGCCCGCACACCGGCCGTCGGCCGTGGCCGGTCCGTGGTCGGTGCCCGTGCTGTTCCGGGAGCGGCGGCCGCGGGTCGTCGTCAAGGCCGACCTGCTGCCCGCCGTGAGCGTGCTCGGCACCCTCAGCCTGCTGAGCTTCCCGCTCGCCTTCGCGTGGTCCCGCCTCGCGCCGCCGGAGCGCGTGCGCATCATCGGCACCGACGGCACCCAGGGCGCCCTCGAACTGGAGAGCTGGCACCGCTTCGACGACCTCGCCGTCTTCGGGCTCATGACGCTCGGGCTGGGTATCGTGGTCGGCGTCGTCGTCTGGCTGCTGCGCGAGCGGCGCGGGCCGGTCGTGTTCCTCGCCGCGGTCCTCGGCGTCGCCCTCGCGAGCGCCCTGGCCATGCTGCTCGGCGTCGGCTGGGCGAACAGCCACTACGCGATCGCCGCCCCGCCCGCGCTCGGCTCGGTGATCGAGCTGGCGCCGCGCCTGGAGTCGTGGTGGGTGCTGCTCACCGGCCCGCTCGGCGTGACGCTGGTCTACAGCCTGCTCGCCACCTGGAACGGCCGCGACGACCTCGGCCGCCGTCTCGGCTGACCTCGTCTCCCCCTAAGCTGGCTCCCTCGAATCACAGGGGGTTCAGTGACCGAAGACATCGAAGTTTCCCGGCACCACGCCGTCCGCTTCCCGGGCATTAGCCCGCGCGCCTACGAGCACCCGGTGGATCGCGGCGCGCTCGCGACGTTGCGCGCGGTGCCCGGGTTCGCCCAGGTGGTCAAGGCCGTTTCGGGGTTCTACAACGAGCGTGGCGAGCGGCTGATGGCGCTCGCGTCGTCGATCCGCGTCGGGCCGAAGCAGTACCCGGAGCTCGACCGGCTGCGGCACGAGTGCGCCGAGACGCTGGACCTGCCCGCCGTGCCGAACGTGTTCGTCTACCAGGACCCGCGCGTGCAGGCGTCGGCCGTCGGGATGGACGAGCCGTTCATCCGGATCAGCACCGGGCTCGTCGAGCTGATGGGCCACGAGTCGCTGCGGTTCGTGCTCGGGCACGAGATGGGGCACGTGCTGTCCGGGCACACCGTCTACCGCACGATCATGGTGCGCCTGATCAGCCTGCAGATGTCGTTGTCGTGGACGCCGGTCAGCGCGCTCGGGATCCGCGCGATCATCGCGGCGCTGCGCGAGTGGTACCGCAAGGCCGAGCTGTCGTGCGACCGCGCCGGGCTGCTGTGCGGCCAGGATCCGACGGCCGCGCTGCGCGCCCAGATCCAGATCGCGGGCGGCGTCGACCCGTCCCGTATCGACATCCCGTCGTTCCTGCAGCAGGCGGCCGAGTACGAGTCGGTCGAAGACATCCGCGACAGCTTCCTCAAGCTCAAGTTCGTCGAGACCGAGACGCACCCGTTCGCGGTGGTCCGCGCGGCGCAGCTGCAGAAGTGGGCGGCGTCGGAGGAGTACCGGGCGATCTTGGCGGGCGACTACCCGCGCCGGGACGACGATGCGCCGACGTCCGACTGGAAGGACGATCTGAAGTCGGCCGCGAAGTCGTACAAGGACTCTTGGAGCACGTCGGCCGATCCGCTGACGAAGGTGTTCAGCGATGTCGGCGAAGCGGTTTCCAGCACGGCGGGGAAGGTGTGGAACAAGTTCGGGAACGGCTCCGGCAACGGAAACGGCTCTGGCAACGGCTCCGGCTCCGGTTCCGGCTCCGGGGAGTGACTGTCCCCAGGGTGACGCGGTTGTGGACAACCTCGGCGGAATTCCGCTTCGCGGCGGGTTCCGTCGGGGGTCGCCGATAGACTGGACCGGGGTCAGCCCCCAGGGATGGGTGGGGCCTTGTCTGTGGGGCGGGGGTCAGTTCAAGCTGGCCGGCTTGCCGAGGTCGGTGAGCTCGCCGGGGGGCAGCGGCACCGCGCCCAGTGTGTCGAGGAACCCCGCCTCCCGGATCAGGAGCCGGCAGGCGATGCGGAGCCTGCGCAGCGGGTGGCGTTCCTCCAGCAGGCGCTGGCGGTCTTCCAGTGGCAGCAGGCAGTCCGCGGCCAGCTGGTACGCGAGCTCGGCCAGTTCGGTGTCCGCCTCCGGGGCGTTCCAGTCGTCGCTGCGCCACGCCGTTTCGCAGTAGCGGCGGTGCGCCGTGCGGGCTACCACCGCGAGGCGTTCGGCCATGTCGCCGGCCGGCGCCACCGGGTCGTCGTCGACCCATTCCACCGACGCGATCATGTAGGGCGCCGACACGCAGTCGAGGTCCGTCAGGCGGAAGCGGCGCTGGGCCTGCGTCACGACGTCGAACCGGCCGTCCGGTAGGCGCTTCGCCTCGCGCAGCACCGTGCTGCAGCCGATTTCGTACAGCTGGTCCAGACCACGGACCTCGCGGGTCAGGGAGGACCGCAGGGCCACCACGCCGAACTCGCGCCCCGGCACCGTGCCGCTGACGAGGTCGGCCGTCAGCTGCCGGTAGCGCGGTTCGAAGATGTGCAGCGGCAGCTTGGTCCCCGGGAGCAGAACCGTCTGCAGCGGGAACAACGGCAGCAAGGTCGTCGTCGCGTCGCTTTCCGATTCCGGCTCTGTCACGGGCTCCACGGTAAGGGGAGAACGCCTCCGCCGCAGGATGGTCACCGGTTCGGCGGCTTGAACACCGCGAACGGATCGGTGATCTGCATGCCCTTGCCGGCGAAGGAGAACAACGCCGCCGGACGCCCGCCGGCGCGGCCCGGCGGGGCCGTGTGACCAGTGGGAACCAGCAGCCCGCGCCGCGAAAGCACCCGCTGCAGGTTGGTCGCCGAGACGCGGTAGCCCAGCGCCGCCGAATACAGCCCGCGCAGCGCGGAGATCGTGAACTCGTCGGGCGCGAGCGCGAACCCGAGGTTGGTGTAGGAGAGCTTCGAGCGCAGCCGGTCGCGGGCGCGCAGCACGATCGCCTCGTGGTCGAACGCCGTCCGCGGCAGCTTCGCGACGTCGTGCCACTCGGTGTCCTCGGGCACCTCGGGGTCGGCGTCGGAGGGGACCAGCGCGAGGAACGCCGTCGCGACCACGCGCGGGCCGGGGACCCGGTGCGGGCCGCTGAACACCGCGAGCTGCTCGACGTGCTCGATCCGGCGCACGTCGACCTTCTCCTTGAGCTGGCGCCGGATCGACGTCTCGACGTCCTCGTCGGGCCGCAGCCGCCCGCCCGGCAGCGACCAGCGGCCGAGGTGCGGGTCGAGCGCGCGGCGCCACAGCAGGACCCGCAGTGTGTCCGAGCGCACTTGAAGGACCGCTCCCAAAACCTCGTGGGCCAGGGGGGCCTGGGTGTTAAGATGACTTCGCACGGTTTTCGATTATAAGGCGAAAACCGGAGACAGGTCCAGGAGGGCCCGATGACCAGCACGTTGGTTCCGGAAGGTCTCACCCCGTTCGGCGGGGTCGAGGCGAACGCGGCGTGGGCCGAGGAGGTGCGGCGCCTGGCGAAGCAGCGCGACGCGGTCCTGCTCGCGCACAACTACCAGGTCCCGGAGATCCAGGACATCGCCGACCACACGGGCGACTCCCTCGCGCTCAGCCGCATCGCGGCGAGCAGCGACGCCTCCACCATCGTCTTCTGCGGCGTGCACTTCATGGCCGAGACGGCGAAGATCCTCGCGCCGGAGAAGACCGTCCTGATCCCGGACGCGCGGGCCGGCTGCTCGCTGGCCGACTCCATCACCGGCGCCGAGCTGCGCGTCTGGAAGGCCGAGCACCCGGGCGCGGTGGTCGTCTCCTACGTCAACACCACGGCCGAGGTGAAGGCCGAGACGGACATCTGCTGCACGTCCTCGAACGCGGTCGACGTCGTCGCTTCCATCCCCGCTGACCAGGAGGTTCTCTTCCTGCCGGACCAGTTCCTCGGCGCGCACGTCAAGCGCGTGACCGGCCGGGAGAACATGCACATCTGGGCCGGGGAGTGCCACGTCCACGCCGGGATCAACGGCGCCGAGCTGGCCGAGCGCGCGGCCGAGAACCCGAGCGCGGACCTGTTCATCCACCCCGAATGCGGCTGCGCGACGTCGGCGCTCTACCTGGCCGGCGAGGGGGCCGTGGCGCCGGAGCGGGTCAAGATCCTCTCGACCGGCGACATGGTCCACGAGGCCCGCGACACGAAGGCCAAGACCGTCCTGGTGGCCACCGAGATCGGCATGATCCACCAGCTCCGCAAGGCCGCGCCGGGTATCGACTTCCGCGCGGTGAACGACCGCGCGTCCTGCCGGTACATGAAGATGATCACGCCCGCGGCGCTGCTGCGCTGCCTGCGTGACGGTCTCGACGAGGTCCACGTCGACCTCGAAACCGCGGCCCGCGCCAAGGCGTCGGTGCAGCGGATGATCGAGATCGGGCAGCCTGGCGGCGGCGAATGACCACCCCGGTTAATGATTCACAGGCGAAAACCCGGTCTGGGAAGCTCGCGCGGACCTCGTCGTGATCGGCAGCGGTGTCGCGGGGCTGACCGCGGCGTTGCGCGCGCAGGCCCTCGGGCTGCACGTCCTGGTGATCACCAAGGCGGCGGTCGAGGACGGCAACACGCGCTGGGCCCAGGGCGGTGTCGCCGTGGTGCTGGCCGAGGAGCACGACCTCGACGATTCGGTCGCGAAGCACGCGGAGGACACCTTCACCGCGGGGGCCGGGCTGGTCGACGAGGCCGCCGCCCGCTCGATCCTCGACGGCGGCCCGGCCGCGGTCGCCCGGCTGCGGGCCGACGGCGCCACGTTCGACTCCGCGGGTGACGGCCTGCTGGCCCGGACCCGCGAGGGCGGGCACAGCGCGTTCCGCGTCATCCACGCGGGCGGCGACGCCACCGGTGCCGAGGTCGAGCGCGCCCTGGTCGCGCAGGCCGGGCAGGCGCGGGTGCCGGTGCTGGAGCACCACATCGCCGTCGACGCACTGCGCACGCCGGGCGGGCGGGTCGCGGGCGTCACCGTGCTCGACCGGAACGGCGTCCCCGGCGTCGTCCGCGCGCCGGCCGTGCTGCTGGCCAGCGGCGGGATCGGGCAGCTCTACCAGGCGACGTCGAACCCGGAGATCGCCACCGGCGACGGGCTCGCGCTCGCACTGCGGGCGGGGGCGACCGTGGCGGACATCGAGTTCGTCCAGTTCCACCCGACCGTCCTGTACACCCCGGGCGCGCGGGGACGCTGCCCGCTGGTCACCGAGGCTGTCCGCGGCGAGGGCGCGACGCTGGTCGACGGCGCGGGGCAGCCGGTCATGGCGGGCGTGCACCCGCTCGGCGACCTGGCTCCCCGCGACGTCGTCTCGGCGGCGATCACGAGGCGGATGGGCCTGGCGCCTGGCGGGGTCGACGACCACGTCTTCCTCGACGCGACCGGGATCGCCGGGTTCGCCCAGCGGTTCCCGACGGTGTTCGCGGCGTGCGCGGCGCTGGGGCTCGACCCGGCGTCGGACCCGATCCCGGTGACGCCCGCGGCGCACTTCTCGTGCGGTGGCGTGGTGACCACTGTGGACGGACGCTCGTCGGTGCCCGGGCTGTACGCCGCGGGCGAAGTCGCGCGGACCGGGTTGCACGGCGCGAACCGCTTGGCGTCCAACAGCTTGCTCGAAGGCCTGGTCGTCGGGCAGCGCGTCGCCGAGGCCGTCGCGGCGGACCTCGCGGCCGGGCTGCTGGCCGACCCCTCGCGGGGGCGGTTGCCTTCGTGGACGACCGCGCCGGCCGCGTCGCGGGACTCGCTGCAGCGCGTGATGAGCCGGTACGCCGCGATCGGCCGGGACGCCGACGGCCTGGCGGCGGCGGTTTCCGTGCTCGACCTGTCGGCACAGGACAGTCCCTTGTGGACGCACGCCGCGGTCGAGGACGCGGCGCTGACGGTGGTGGCGCAGGCGTTGCTCGCCGCGGCCGTCCGGCGCACCGAGTCGCGCGGCTGCCACGTGCGGACCGACTTCCCCTCGCTCGACGACGGCTGGCGGCGCAGCCAGCTCATCCGGCTCAGCCCGTCCGGTCAGCCGGTGCTGGCCGACCCGATCCCCCTGGAGGGCGTGGCATGACTTTCCCGATCTCCGAACCGGTCCTGAAGCTGATCGCCGCTTCCGGCCTCGACGTCGAGGACGTGACGCGGGTGGTTTCCACGGCGCTGGGCGAGGACCTGCGGTACGGGCCGGACGCGACGACGGCGTCGACGGTGCCCGCCGAAGCGATCGCGGTGGCCGAGCTGACCCCGCGCGCCGACGGCGTCGTGGCCGGGCTGCCGGTCGCGCTGGCCGTGTTCGACATGGTGCTGGGCTCTTCGTACGAGGTGCTGGCCGGGCGCGAGGACGGCGACCGGTTGGTCGCGGGGGAGCCCGCGCTGGTGCTGCGCGGTCCCGTGCGCGGGCTGCTCACGGCCGAGCGCACGGCGCTGAACCTGCTGTGCCACCTCTCCGGCGTCGCGACCGCGACCGCCGCCTGGGTGTCCGAAGTGGACGGTACCGGCTGCGCGATCCGCGACTCCCGCAAGACGTTGCCGGGGCTGCGGTTGCTGCAGAAGTACGCCGTCCGGTGCGGCGGCGGGGTCAACCACCGGCTCGGGCTGGGCGACGCGGTCCTGATCAAGGACAACCACGTCGTCGCCGCGGGTTCGGTGACCGCGGCGCTCGCCGCCGCCCGGGCGCACGCGCCGGAGCTGGCGTGCGAGGTGGAGGTCGATACGCTCGCCCAGCTGGAGGAGGCGCTGGCCGCGGCGGCGGACGAGGTGCTGCTGGACAACTTCACGCCGGAGCAGTGCCGGCAGGCGGTGGCGCGCCGCGACGACGTTTCCCCGAAGACGCGGCTGGAATCCTCTGGTGGCCTCACCCTCGACCGTGGTAAGGCCTACGCCGAGTCCGGTGTGGACTATCTTTCGGTGGGCGGGCTGACCCACTCTTCCCCGGCGCTGGATCTGGGCATGGACCTTCGCTGAACGGTGTTTCGCGCGTAGACTGACGGTGGCGGAAGTCCTTTTCCGCCACCGTCTTTCGTTCGGGGGTTGGGGTGCGGTTACCGGCGGTGCTCGCGGTGGCGGGTCTCGTGGCGCTGGGGTTGCCCGCGTCCGCCGTCGCCGCTCCCGAAGGGCAGTGCGCCAACCCTTCCGGCACGTACACCGGCGAAGTCCCGTGGGGGCAGCGCCTGGTCGACCCGGCGCGGCTCTGGCCGCTGACCCGCGGCGCCGGCCAGCTGGTGGCCGTGATCGGCACGGGCGTCGACGGGCAGAACGCGCAGTTCGCGCCCGGCCAGCTCGAAGGCGGAAACGGCACCGAGCGCTCGGACTGCGACGGCCGCGGCACGATCGCGGCTGGGATCGTCGGCGCGCAACCGGACGCGTCGACGACGTTCGCCGGCGTCGCGCCCGGCGCGCACCTGCTGCCGATCCGGTACACCGAAGGCTCGGGCTCGTCGGCGGCCGACGGCGGCGGGGGAGACCCGGGCGCGCTGGCCGACGCGATCGACACGGCGGTGGACCGGCAGGCGAGCGTGGTCCTGATCGCGGTGCCCGCGGCGTTCGACAGCCCGACGTTGTCCGGCGCGGTCGCGCGGGCGCGTTCTGCCGGCGCAGTCGTCGTTTCGGCGGCGTCGGCGACCCAGCAGGGCGCGCGGTCGTACCCGACGGCGACGCCCGGGGTGCTGTCCGTCGGGTCGGTGAACCCCGCGGGCGAGCCGGTGCAGACGGAAGCGGGGGACTACGTCGGCGTTGCGGCACCGGGAGCGGAGCTGGTCAGCACGTCGGCGGGAGCGGGTGGCGCGGTGGCGCACCGCTGGCCGGTGACGGACCCGGGACTGGCGGCGGCGTACGTCGCCGGCGTCGCGGCGCTGGTCCGGGCGTACCACCCGGACCTGACCGGCGACCAGGTCGTCACCCGGCTCGAGCTGACGGCGCACCGCGCCTCCTCGGGGCGCCACGACGCGCGGCTGGGCTGGGGAGTGCTGGACGCGTACGCGGCGGTGTCCTCGACGTTGCCGGCCGACGTCCCGCCCCCGGGCGCGGTTCCCGCGTCGGGGTCGGCCCCGGCGGTGGTCCCGGCGGCGGCACCCGCGCGTCCGACGTCCGATGTCGCGGCGGGCACGATCGCCCTGGCCGGCGTGGCCCTCGCGGCCGCGGCGGGAGTGGCGATGGCGGCGGTCCGCCGGGCCCGGCGCCGTGGTTGGCGCCCGTCCCGCTTCACGCCGTAACCCGTGTCGACCTCGCAATCACGAGTGATGCCCCTTCAATCACGCGAGATGCCCGCTCAATCACACGTGATGCCCGTTCGGTCACACGAGTCCGGTGTGCCTGAAGGGTCGGTTCGCCGGACTCGTGTGATCAAAGGGGCATCTCGCGTGATTAGACGGGCATCACGCGTGATTGGAGGGGCATCACGTGTGATTGGAGGGTCGACACGGTCAGGCGGGGACGGGGCGGGTTGAGCCGATGATCGCCACCGCGTGGCTGGCCCTGGCCACGTGGATCGTGAAGTCCGCGCCCTCGCGGGAGAACCTCGCGATCAGCTCGCGCGGGGTGCTGCGGTCGTGGGCCTGCCAGCCGCGCTGCTCCAAGGTGGGGATCACCTCGGTGAGGCGGCGTTCCGGCTCGCCCGGGTGCTCCAGGCGGACGCCGTACTGCCAGCAGAAGAGCTTGCCCGGCTGAGTGGGGTCGCAGTCCAGCTCGCCGTTCACCGTCGGGGCCGCCGACGGGCCGAACACCGCCGCGACGCCGTCGATCACGTCCGTCAGCTCGCTCGCCAAGAGGTCCAGGTCCGGAGTGGTCATCGCAGCACACCCCCGTCGTTGAGGAACTCGACGCCGTTCTCGAGGATGCCACGCGGGTCGAAGCTGCCGTTCGGCGTGGTGGGCCCGGACGTGAGCACGCGGTACATGTTCGTCCACGACTCCGAACCCGGCTTCAGCACGTCACTGTGCGAGGACAGGCCCCACAGCTGCGACCCGTCGGCGGCCCGGCCCGTCTCCAGCTCCGTGACGCCGGGGAACGTGTCCGGGTCCGCGCCGTGGCCGATGCCGGTCCACTCCAGGCCCCACGCGTTGCCCTGGGCGAGCTCGATCGGGTCGAGCGGCGCGGTCATCGAGAACCGCTGGACGCCCGCCTGGCTCGGCGGCAGGTCCGCGGGCGACCAGACGCCGTGGCCCATGCCCGCCGACTCGACGTGCAGGACGCGGTCGACGTCGAGACCCTGCGTCTCGGCCAGCCCGACCGTCGCGCCGCCGTAGCTGTGCCCGATCGCGGTCAGCGTGACGTCGGAACCGGCGTGGCTCGAGATCTCGCCGCGCAGGTCGTCGGTGAAGTGTTTGAGGTCCGGCGCCATCGTCTGCGCATAGCTCGCGTCCGGGCCCTGCACCACCGGGTTCTGCGGGAAGACGCCGTCGGCCCAGACGACCATCGCCGTGCGCCCGGTCGGGTCCGCGGCCACCAGGCTGCGCCCGAGGCCCGCGTAGGCGTCGAAGTTCGACATCTGCGTGTTGACGCCGGGGACGAACAGCCCGACGTTGCGCGTCCCCGGCTCGATGTGCCCGACCAGCTCGACGATCCGGCCGTTGCCCGACGGGTCGAACTTCAGGATCTGCCGGTTGTTCGCGAGGATGTCCTCGTACAGCTTGATCCGCGCCCGCGACCGCGCGATTTCGTCGGCGTCGGTGAGTGCCGCGAGCTTCGACCGCTCGGCCGTCAGCGCGTCGGCGACCTTCGTGTGGTTGGCGGCGATCGCCCGCGCCCACGCGCCGGTGTCGGCCGAACCGCCGATGCCCGCCGGGTTTCCGGCGGCCGGCAAGGGATCCTCGGGCAGCAGGGCACGGTACATCGCCGCGACCTGCGCGTCGGCCCGCCGGTACCCGGCCGCCGACTCGGTCAGTCCACTTTGGATCGTCCGGAGCCGGGACACGCTCGAATCGAGCTTCGACCCCAGCTCTTTCATGGTCTTCTCGAACGTCTTGGCCGCGGCCGCGGACGCATCGACCCGGCCGAAGGCGGTGGCGGGCACCTTCTCGCCCGCCACGGCCGTCTGCGCGGTGTGCAAAGCCCCGGCCCGCGAGCCGGACTCCCCGGCCACGGTGTCGAGGCGGGCCGGGGCAACGCGGTAGCCGGCAGCCGTCACGGCCCGCCTCCAATCGTAGAGTGGCTCAGTACGCTTCCGGCTCTTCGCCGATCACCGGCGGCGCGACCGGCGCCGACTGGCCCCAGACGTTCTCCGTCTCGACCAGCCACGCCGGGATCCGGCGCCCGGACCCCATCTCGCCGCCACCGCCCATGCCCATCGGCATCATGGGCATCATCGGCATCGCGCCCTTGGCCGCCGCCGCGCCCGCGGCTCCGGCCGCGCCGCCGGCGAGCCCGCTCAGGGCGTTGCCCGCGCCGCCGTCGCCGGCCAGGCCCGAGTGCGCCGCCGGACCGTCGGCGCCGCCGCCGATCCCGGCCCCGCCGGGAATCCCGCCGGCGCCGCCGAGGGAAGGCGCGTCACCTCCGCCGATCGGGATGCCGCCCCCCGCGCCACCTTCGACGCCGGCCCCGCCGCCGCCGAGCTTCGTGCCGGCCGGGTTTTCCTTGTCGTCCTTGGGATCCTTGCCGGTCGCCCACGACGGCACCTTCGGCATGATCGAGCCGAACCGGCCGAACGCGGCGGCCGAAGCCGCGGCGAGCCCGGCGGTGAACATGTCGCCGAACAGCGGGTTCGACGTCGGCACGGTGCCCGGCTGCTGCGGCGTGCCGGTCGAGGGCAGCGGGTGCCCGTCGGCCGGGGTGACGACGACGCCGGGGTCGGTGACGCCGTTGCCGACGAGCCCGGGCGAGCCCGCGCTCCCGGCGCCGCCGCCACCGGCGGGCGGCGCGGTGGGCGTCTGCACGGCGTTCGGCGACGCCGGGATCGACTCCTCGGCGGTGGTGTACTCGCCGGCCAGCTGCGTCATCACGACGATCGCCTTACCGTGCGCCGACCCGGCCGCGTTCGCCGCGGACTGCTGGGCTTCGACGTTCGCGATGGCCTGCTGGCGCTGCTGCGCCGCGGCCTGGACGACGGCGGGGGAGGAGTCCGCCGGCAGCAGCGGCGGGTTCACCGCGAGCGCGACGTCGGAGGGGGAGACGTCCGGCACCGAAACCGGCGGCGGCATCTCCTTCTTGGCCTTGACCAAGGCGTCGGCGGCGTCGTCGAGCATCACGTTCATCGCCTCGGCGGTCCGCGCCACCTTGGAGATGCCGTTCGCGAGGTCGACGATCATGTGCTGGTACTGGTCGGCGGCGCCACCGGTCCACTGGTCCTTGAACTCGGTGAGCTCCGAGTTGAGGTTGTGGGCCTGCTCGTGCAGGTGCAGCGCGGCGGACTTCCACTTGTCGGCGGCGTGCCGCGCGCTGTTCGGGTCGCCGGCCTGGAGCATCGCGTACAGCTGCTGGTGGCTGTACGCGGCGAAGTTCGTGTGCGCGGTGTTCTTCGTCATCCCTTGCGGCTCCCGTCCGAGTCACCGAGGCCCAGCAGCCCGAGCACCGGGTCGAGGAGGTTGGTGACGGCGCCCGAGTGGTGCAGGTCCCCGGCCACCGCCTCGTCGGCGTTCTGGTAGCCGTCGGCGACCGTGGTGGTGACGTCCTGCGCGAACCCGATCGCGCTGCGGACCTGGTCGAGCAGGCCCTGCATCTCCGAAACCGCGGCGCGGTGGGCGTCGGCCAGCGACCCGGCTTCGCCGAACTCGCCGAACAACAGCGGCTCCTCGCCGAGGGTGAGCAGGAAGTCGTTCGGTTTGGCCATCGCGTGGATCTGGGTCTCCAGCTCCCGCACGAAGTCCTTCAGCGATTCCAGGTGGACGTAGTACGACTGGTCGTGCATCGGGTCCCGGCTCTCTGGTCGCACTCTCTTACGAACGGAGGGAAAGCCGGTCGGCCGGTGCGAGCGGGGGGTTTCCCGCACCGGCCGACCGACGTCTGGGCGCGGTTCAGCCCGCGAACAGTCCCTGGTTGCGGTTCTCCAGCGACTGCTGGAGGTCGTGGGCCTCGCCGACCTTGCCGCCGAACTGGGCGATGATGGCGACGATGTCCGCGGTGGCCTGCCGCAGCCGGGTCTCCGACTGGCGGGCCGCGTCACCGGCGGAGCTGCCGGAGGCGTACCAGGTCGCGGTGATCGGCTGAAGGTTCTGGTGCAGCTGCTCCAGCTGCGAGGTGAGCGCCTTGGCCTTGGCGGCCAGGGACGCCGAGCTGTGCTGCAGCGCGGCGAAGTTGATTTCGACGACGTCGGCCATCGGTACGTCCTCTCGGGTCAGGGGTTGAGGCGGGGGATCACGCCCGAGCCCTCGAGGGTGTTGCCGACCCCCTGGAAGCTCTGGTGGACGTCGGCGTCGCCGCGGCCGTAGTTCTGGTGGCTGGTGTGGACGAGCTGTGACATGGTGTCGAGCTCCTTCACCGCCACGGTCATCTTCTCCTGGAGCCGGCGCTGCAGGTCCCAGAACGCGACGGCCTGGTCACCCTTGTAGTTGCGGAGCGCCTCGGTCAGCTCGGACTCCAAGCTGGCCATCGTGGACTTGGCGTTCGTCGCGGTTTCCTCGAAACCCTGGACGGCGCGCGTCATGGCAGCGGAATCTGCCTGGAATCCCGGACTGGACATGGACGGGCCACCTCCTTCCTGAAGCGAATACCCCTGACGCGGTGGTCCGCGCGGTGTGAAAGTCACGCTAGAAAGAAGGCAGGTGTGGTCAAACGGCACAACTGCCGGTCGTACTGACGGCACTTATACCCACAGGGGGTGCCCCGCCCGCGCGTCTGCCGTGGCAGACGCGGGAAAGCGCTGGTCAGCGACGTTCTGCCGAAATTCTGAGATCCACCCGGTAGACCGGGCCGCCCCGGGCGAAAGGCGGTCGTGATGGTCCACCCGCAGGCACTGCTGGACGAGCTGGGGCGCGCCCCGGAGGATCCGGCGTTCGAGCACGGCTCGCGCGTCACGTCGCGGCGCGAGCTGCGGGAGCTGATCGGCCGGTTCACCGCGGGCCTGCGGGCGGCCGGGCTGGGGCCGGGTGACGGCGTCGGCATCGCCACCGCCGTCACGCCGGAGGGGTTCGCCGCGATCATCGCCGCGCAGGTGCTCGGCTGCCGGGTCGTCGGGGTGCGGCCCGGGCTGCCCGTGCCGCAGCTGCGCCACGTCGTGAGCGACGTCGGCGCGCTGGTCGTCGACGTGGCGTCCGAGACGCCGGAGCTGCTCGGCACCGTCGCGGGCGTGCCGATCCTGCGCGTCGGGCCCGAGCTGCTGGCCGGTCACGAAGAGCCGGTGCCGCAAGGACGTCCGGACGACATCGCGACGGTCGTCTACACCAGCGGGAGCACGGGCGTGCCGAAGGGCGTCGCCTACAGCTACCGCGCCCTGACCGAGGGCCGGGTGTGGCGCGCGCCGGTGCCCGGCTCGGCCCACGAGCGGCTCGGCGCCGGGTTCGGGCGGTTCCTGTTGTTCGGCACGCTCACCAGCGCGGTGATGCTCGAACAGCTGGGGGTGTGCCTGCTGGCCGGCGGGACCGCGGTGGTGCCCGCCGAGCTGCCGGACTTCCCGTGGGTGCTGCCGCGGCTGCGGATCACCGCGGCGCTGATGACCGTGCCGCGGCTGCACCAGGTCCTGGACGTGCTGCGCTCCGAGGACGTCGACCTGAGCGGCCTGCGGACGCTGGTCGTGGCCGGTTCGCCGGTGCCGCCGCACAAGCTGGCCGAGGCGGTCGAGCTGATCGGGCCCGCGATGCACCACGCGTACGGGCAGACCGAGACCGGGATGCTGACGATCTGCGGCGCCGGCGAGGGCCACGGATCCGTCGGGAAGGCTTGCGACACCGTCGAAATCGCGGTCCGCGACGCCGCGGGCGTGCCCCTGCCGGCCGGCGCGGAGGGCGAGGTCTGGGTGCGGACGCCGTCGGCGCTGGCCGGGTACTGGCGCGACGAGGCCACCACCGCGCAGGTCCTGCGCGACGGCTGGGTGCGCACGCAGGACGTCGGCTGGCTGGACGACGCCGGGTACCTGCACCTGTCCGGTCGCGCGCGTGACGTCGTGATCGTCAACGCGGTCATCCACTACACCGGCCCGATCGAGCGGGCGATCGCGGCGCACCCGGACGTCGACCAGGCGTACGTCGTGGCGGTGCCGGACGAGCTGACGGGCGAGGCGGCGCACGCGTTCGTGGTGCCGGTCCCGGGCCGCGAGCCGAACCTCGACGCGGTCCGCAAGGCCGTGGCGGCCGAGCTGGGGGAGGCGGCGGTGCCCGCGCGGTTCAGCTTCGTGGGCGCGGTGCCGATCGCGCCGTCGGGAAAACCGGACAAGGCGGCGTTGCGGGCGTCCATTGTGGACTAGGGCGTGTATCGAAGCTGGCGTCGATGTCCGGCTTGGACTGCTGGGGCGTGGTCGTGAGTGAGAAACAGTGTTCTAACCCTGTTTCTCACTCACGACCGTCTGGGACTCGAGAGCCGGGCCGCGGTTGCCGAACGGCTCTGACCGACTTCGATACAGGCCGCTAGAAGCGGGTGCGGACGCCGAAGGCTTCGCGGAGGTGCCGCATGTCCGTGAGGCCGTGCGGCCGCGGGGTAGGGGAAAGTCCCCGCGGGTGCGGCCTGCACGGCCGAGCCGTCCGCGGCGAAGACGAGCGGGTGCAGGTCGAGGTCGCGGTGCTCCCGCGTCCGGCGGCCGAGGAGTGCGTCGATGCCCCAGCCACCGGCCAGCCAGACTCGGGCGGGGTGGACCGCGTCGAGCACGCGCAGGACGGTGCCGGCGGGCATCACTTCCCGGCGCGCAGGTCCGTGATCACCTTGGCGACGCGCCGCCGGCGGGTCTCCTCGGTCTTCGCCTGGCCGATCGGCAGCACGAACCGCTGTTTCCCGCTGTAGGACAGGCTTTCGAACCGGGCTTTCGCGGTCTCGTCGGCCGCGAGGGCCGCCGCCAGGTCCGGGGGGATCTCCAGCTCGCGCGGCGCGGTGTCGAGGGCGATCTCCACCTCGACGTCGTCGCCGGCGGCCACTCCGGCCTTCTCACGGTTCTCCGCGCTCAGCGACAGCAGGAACTGCCCGCCGCGGCTGGCGACCGTCGTGCGGTAGGTGTGCCCGCCGAGCGTGACGGTGACCGCGGGCTTCTTGCCCGCCCCGAGCGCCTCGACGACGTCGGCGGGGACCGGCAGGCCGGTCGCCGTCTTACCGCCGAGCAGCACCTGAGTCCGGAACTTCATGGAGCGAGTATGCCCGGTCCGGCCACCCGGGCGGAGTGGCCGGGCCGGGCACGGCTCAGACGCCGGCCGTGGTGCGGATCCAGCTGCGGCTCGACGCGACGCTCGCGTAGTTCTGCGTGCCCTGCGTGTTCGAACCGGAGTTGCTGCCCGTGGAGCACACGCCGACCTGCACGCCGCCGGAGAGCTGCGGCCCGCCGGAGTCGCCGTGCCACGCCGAGCCGTTGACGCCCTGGCTGGCGATGGCGGTGCCGCCGAACGCGTCGGTGCTGGTGCCGGTGACGCGGACGTTGGCGGTCTTGAGGGTGCTCGACGGCGGGCTGCTGCCCTGGGTGCGGCCCCAGCCGTAGATCTGGTTGGTCGACCCGGCCGGCGGGTTCCCGGTGCCGAGCTTCATGTAGGTCGTGTTCACCGCGGTCGTCAGGTGCAGCAGCGCGATGTCGCCGTTGGGCGAGGCCTTCTGCTGGTCGACGTTGGCGTTCGTGCCCTGCTGGAGCGTCACGTTGCCGACCTTGACGTGCATGCCCGGCGAGTTCAGGCAGTGCTGCGCGGTGAGCACCCACTGCGGGGCGATGATCGTCCCCGAGCACTCGAACCCGCCGTAGGTCGTCACGTTGTTCCAGTAGATCTGGGCACCCCACGGCGCGGAGGAGACGGTGGTCCCGCCGATGATGTCCTCCTGGGCGTCCGCAACCCCCGCTGAGACCAAGCTCAGCGCCGCGGCGGCGGCACCCGCCGCGGCAACAGCCCTCGACATTCGCATGAAAATGCCCTTCGGCCAGGTGATCCGGATGTCGGCCCCGAAACCGGGCGACGAGCACAAAAGTAGGTTCGTGGGAGGTTCTCAGGTACCTACCGAAGTCGGTAACTTGCCGACGGTGACCGGCGCTCTGGTCTGTGCCGCCGCGCGGTCGCGGTCCGTGCGTCAGGACTCCGCAGGCTTGGTCCACGCCACCTGCACCAGCCCCGTCCCGTGCCGCCGGGACACCAGCGTCCCCCGGCCCGGTGGCTGCGGCGACGGCTTCACGTCGGCCAGCAACGCCCCTTCGTCCTTCGTGCCCGACATGATCAACCCCGGCGAGCCCAGCTCCCGCAGCCGCTGCAGGACCGGCTCGAACAACGCCCGCCCGGCCCCTCCCGACCCGCGGACGATGATCACGTGCAGCCCGATGTCCCGCGCCTGCGGGAGGAACTCCAGCAATGGCTGCAACGGGTTCCGCCCCACCGTCGCCACCAGCTCGTAGTCGTCCACCATGACGAACAGCTCCGGCCCGCGCCACCACGACCGGTTGCGCAGCTGCTCCGGCGTCACCGACGGACCCGGCAGCCGGTTGCGCATGGCCTGGGCGCACTCGGTGATCAGCTCCGTCAGCTTGCCCTCGGCTCCCGCGTAGCCCAGCAGGTGCGCCTCCGGCACCGCGCCCAGCAGACCGCGGCGGTAGTCCGCCACGATGATCGCCGCCTCGTCCGGGGTGTACGCCGACGTGATGCCCTGCGCCAGAGCACGCAGCAACGAGCTCTTGCCGGACTCGACGTCGCCGAAGGCCACGAAGTGCGGGTCCGCCGCGAAGTCCAGGTACACCGGCCGCAACGTCGATTCGGCGATGCCCAAGGTGACCTGACGCGAAGGCGCCGCGGGCAACCCGTCCAGGGGCACCTCGGGGGGCAGCAGCCGGACCTGCGGCGCGCGCGGTCCCTTCCACGCGTCGGAAATCTTCCGGACGAGGTCGACGCCGCCCGCGCCGACCGTCTCCGGGCGCTGGTCGCCGTCGATGCGGGGGAGCGCCGCGAGGAAGTGCAGCTTCTCCGCCGTGATGCCGCGCCCGGGCCGGTCGGCCGGGACGTTCACCGCGACCTTGCGGTCGATCGAGGAGTCCATCGGGTCGCCCAGGCGCAGTTCGAAGCGCGTGCCGATCGCGTCGCGCAGCTGGGCGCGGACGCCGATCCACTGGTTGAGCGAGACGATCACGTGGATGCCGAACCCGAGCCCGCGCGCGGCGAGCCCGGTGATCTGCTCCTCCAGCTGCTCGTACTCCTGGCGGATCGTGGTCCAGTTGTCCACCAGCAGGAACACGTCGCCGAACTCGCGTCCGTCGGTGCTCTCGGTGAACTCCGCGCGCCGCTGGCGGAACGTCGTGATCGACTCGATCCCGTTGGCGGAGAAGAACTCTTCGCGCTGTTCGAGCAACGTCGTCAGCTCGGCGACGACCCGGCGGCAGCGCTGCGCGTCGCGGCGGGTGGCGTAGCCGGACGTGTGCGGCAGCCCGGCGATCGGGGCCAGCGCGCCACCGCCCATGTCCAGCACGAACAGCTGCACCTCGGCCGGGGTGTGCGTCAGCGCGAGCATGCCCGCGATGTCCTTCATCAGCGTCGACTTGCCGCTCTGCGGGGCGCCGACGATCAGCGCGTGCCCGCCCGCGCCGGAGAAGTCGGCCCACAGCATGTCGCGGCGCTGCTCGAACGGCTTGTCCACCAGCGCGACCGGGATGGTCAGCTTGCCGTTGCCGCCCCAGCCGAGCGGGCACAGGCCGCGCGCGGCGTCCTCGCCCAGCGGCGGCAGGAGCTGCTCCAGCGTCGGCGGCTCGTTCAGCGGCGGCAGCCAGATCTGGTGCGCGGCCGGCCCGCGGCCCTCCAGGCGCGAGAGCATCGCGTGGATGATCGTCTCACCGGTGCCGTCCTCCGAAGGCGCCGAGGAGATCTCCGTCGTCACCGGGATCTCCACCGGGGCCAGGGAGAACGGCAGCACGCCCAGCTCCTGCCCGTCCTCGCGCACGACCGTGCTGCGCGGCGGCAGCTCCCCGGAGACGTACGCGGCCTTGAGCCGGATGAGCGTTTCGGTGTCGGACTTCAGGTACGCCGAGCCCGGGACCGGCGGCAGGTGGTAGGCGTCGGCGACGCCCAGCACGGTCCGGCTTTCCGAGGCCGAGAACGTCCGCAGGCCGATCCGGTACGACAGGTGCGAGTCGAGCCCGCGCAGCCGGCCCTCCTCCAGCCGCTGCGACGCCAGCAGCAGGTGGATGCCGAGCGAGCGCCCGAGCCTGCCGATCGCGACGAACAGGTCGATGAACTCCGGCCGCGCGGACAGCAGCTCGCTGAACTCGTCGATGATCACCAGCAGCGACGGCAGCGGGTCGAGCGCCACGCCGTCCGCGCGCGCCTTCTCGTAGTCGCGCACCGACGCGTAGTTCCCGGCCGCGTGCAGCAGTTCCTGGCGCCGCAGCAGCTCGCCGTTGAGCGCGTCGGCCATGCGGTCGACCAGCGCGAGGTCGTCGGACAGGTTCGTGATGACGGCGCAGGTGTGCGGCAGACCGGTCATCCCGGCGAAGGTCGCGCCGCCCTTGAAGTCGATCAGCGCCAGGTTCAGCGTCTCCGACGAGTGCATCACCGCCAGCGCCGTCACCAGCGTCCGCAGCAGCTCGCTCTTGCCGGAGCCGGTCGCGCCGATGACCAGGCCGTGCGGGCCCATCCCGCCCTCGGCCGACTCCTTGAGGTCCAGCTCCACCGGGCGGCCCTCCGGGTTGACGCCCAGCGGGATCCGCAGCCGGTCGCGCGCGGCGCGCGGCGCCCACGTGATGGTCGTGTCGGTGTCGCGCGGGTCGCCGATGCCGAGCAGCCCGGACAACCCGAACGTCGCCGACATCGGCTTGTCGCCGACGACGGCGGCCGGGGTGTGCAACGGCGTCAGCATGCGGGCCAGCGCCTCCGCGGCGCCGCGGTCCAGGATGTCCGGGCGGCCGAGGAACCCGAGCCGCTGCTCGGTGGCGTCGCCGACGACCATGCCCAGGGAGTCGGGGGTGGTGTGCAGGCTCAGCAGCCGCTCGGTCGAGTACGTCCGCGGGTGTTCCGGCCCGATCTCGATGACCGTGACGCCGAGCCGGCCGTCCTCGCCGATCAGCCGGGGCTCGCCGTGGGCGGTGCCACCGTCGACGACGACCACCAGGTGCGGCAGGTCCAGCTCGGCCGCCGCGCGCCGGCTGAACGCGGGACGTTCGCCGAGGTCCGCGCCGAGCAGCTCGGCCAGGCCGGCCGCCGAGTCGGCGGCCAGGCGACGGGAGCCGACGGCGTCGGCCGCACCGGCCGCCGTCGCGTGCGGCAGCCACTTCGCCCACTCCCAGTCGTGCTGCCGGTCCTGCGGGACGCACACCGCGACCCGCAGGTCGGACGGGGAGTGGAAGGTGACGAGCTGGCACAGCAGCGACCGCACCAGGCCGAGCACGTCCGGCCGCCGCCCGGCCACGGTGACCGCGGCGAACGAGCGCAGCGACAGCGCCACCGGCAGGTCGTCGACCGTCGAGTAGGTGCGGATGAAGTGCTTGAGGCTGGTCGAGCACACCGGGTCGAGGTCTTCCAGCGGCACGGTCTGCGGCGCCTTCAGCGGGGTCGCCAGCCGCTGCGGCCCGGTGCCCGCGCGGACCTGCGCGAACTGGCCGTCGGTGCGCCGCCGGTCCCACAGCTTCCCGGTCTCGACGTAGGCCCAGAGGTCGGCGGGGTCGGGCTGGACGGCGATCATCGCGGCGCGCTGGCCGTCGGCGATGTCCCGGACCTGGGCCCGCAGCCCGGACAGGTAGCGCTGGTAGTCGCGGCGCTCGTCGTTGATCTGCGCCTTCTTCGCCATGCCGCCGCGGCCCAGCGACATCACGACCATGCCGCCCATGGCGCAGATGAACAGCGCGCCGAAGATGTAGGTCATCACACCGCCGTCGCGTCCGATGTAGACGAACGACATCGCGCCCATGCCGAGCATCATCGGCAGGAACATCATCAGCTGCATCATCCCGCCGGACGAGCTCTTCGGGAGCATCGGCGGCGACTGCAGCACGATCTCGGAAGGGCGCTCCGGCGACAGGCTCATGAGGTAAGGCTCCAGCAGATCGGGGTGGCTCTGACCGGTATTTTGGCCACTTGCCGACACGGCGCGGTGGGTACTTTTGCCGTCCGCCCGCTTCCGGGGCCGAACTTACGCTCTGCCGAGCAGCCACCCGCGGAAGGAGAGCCATGGCCGGCGAGTACCGGGCGGAGCCCGAGGCGATGCGCTCGTCCGTCGGCAACGTCGGCGGCATCATCGCGCACGGCATCAACGCCGTGGCCGACCTCGAACGGCTCGTCGTGCAGCCGATGTCGTTCGCGGGCTTCGGCAGCGCCGTCGCCGCCGCCAACGCCGCCCTGCACTCCAGCCAGGTCACCGCCGTCCGCACGCTCCTGCAGCTGCTGCAGCAGGTCAACGGGCTGGTCAAGGCCAGTGCCGACGCTTACCAGGCGGCGGACCGGGCGGCGGCCGCCGGCTACGGCGGGGGTCACGACGGATCCACCACGCCCACGTCGTCGATCTGGGGCAGCTCACACGCCTCCGAGCTCGCCACCCTGGCGATCAACGACAGCGCGGGCGCCCACGGCGAGCCGTCGTCGGTCGGGAACGTGCTGCGCTACCTGGGGGACGCGCGGCTCGGCAGGCTCGGGGACCACCCGATCACCGACACGCGCTTCCACGGTGTCGCCGACTTCAACGACTGGCTCGCCGGCGACGCCGACAACCAGGCGCGCGTCGGCCTCATCGAGGTCTACGCCGGCACCGCGCGCACGTTCTCCGACGTTCCGGGCGGCGTGCACAGCGGGGACGTCGTGGTCGTCGAGCCGTTGCTGTTCTCCGACCGCCAGCCGGTCATCGGCGTCGCCGGCGACGGCGGCCGCCTGTACAACCACGGGCTCCTCGACGCCCGCATCGGCGGCCTGGCGAAGGTCAGCGTCTACCGGCCCGCCTCCGTCGTCGCCTGATCGTCCTGTCTGGCACTACAGAACCTTTGTGAGGTCCGATGCTGACTTTCCCGAACTCCAGCGCGATGGACGCGACCGCGTCCTCGGGCGGGCCGATCACCATCCTGCCGCAGATCGTCACCGGCCAGCCGGAGCAGATCGCGCAGCACGTGGTCGACCTGGTCAAGAAGGCCGAGCAGTTCCTGAGCATGTACACCGAGCTCACCAAGGCCGCCGACCAGCTCGGCAAGATCTGGTCGGGCGCGGCGAGCGAGTCGGCGCTGAAGAAGATCAGCGAATCGCTCGACCAGCTCACGAAGATCATCAACGTGGTCCAGAAGGGCGCCGAGCTGCTCGGGGTCTCCGGGACGCTGATCAAGACCGCGCAGGAGGCCTACCGCGCGGTCGTCTCGGCGGTGAACCCGACGGTCGCCGCGCTGATGTCGAACTGGTGGACCTACGGCGCGGCGGTCGCTTTGTCGACCGCGACGAGCGCGTCGCTGCGGGCGTTCATCACCGCTATCGGCGCGCTGCTCAAGGCGCTCGGCGCGGTCGACCTCGCCCAGCAGATCACCCAGCTCGCGCAGGTCATCGGCCAGATCGAGAAGCTCTTCCACCACGACTCCGGCGGTGCGGGCGCGACGACGCCGTCGATCGGGAACACCCCGGTCACGGCGCCCCAGGCCCCGTCGTCGGTGGCGAGTCCGGCCGGGCAGCAGGCGGTGGCGGGCGGGAGCGGCGGGGGGATCCCGCAGCAGCCTTCGTTCACCGACTACACCCCGCCCGCGCTCGCCACCGGCGGCGGTTCGGGCACCGGCACGGGAGCGAACGGCGCGACCGTGCCGGTGACCGCCAACGGGACCCCGCTGAACCCCTCGAACAGCTGGATCCCCGTCGACCACGCTTCGACGACGCCGGCCACCGGTTCGGTTCCCCCGGCCCCGGCTCCGATCCCCGCGCCGGCGCCCGCGCACCCCGACGAGGTCGTCATCCACACCAACCTCACCACCGGTGAGTCCACTGTGGAGGCTCCGGGCGGTCAGGACTTCGACCTCGACATCGCCATGGACTACAACGGCAAGCACTTCAGCCAGCACGTCGGTTACGACGCGGCCGGGAACTAGCCATGTGGTCCTCGGGGGTCGTCGACGCGTCGGGGGTGGTCAGCTCCGTGCTGTCCGGCTACCGGCAGGTCCTGGTCGAGTGCCAGCGGCGCGTCACCGGTGATCCCGGTGCGCTGAGCGCCGCGGCGCAGCGGGTCGCCACCCAGGCCTCGACGGTCTCGGGCAAGGCGAAGGAGATCGACGAGTCCGCGAAGACCCTGCACGCGGACTGGGACGGCGACGCCTACACCGCGTTCGCGACGGCCGCCGGGAAACTGGGCGAGGAGCTGACGGACGCCGCCACGAAGCTCGACGACCAGGCAAAACGGCTTTCGACGGCGGCGCAGCTCGTCCAGTCGGCGAAGGCCGCCGTCGACTCGGTCATCGCGCAGTTCGACCAGTACGCCCAGCAGCTGACCGCGCAGGCGCGCGCGGTGAACTCCGGCTCGGTCGGCGCGTTCATCCAGGCCGCGCGGCAGCTCGGGGAGCAGAGCGTCCAGGCCGCCCGCCAGGTCGTCGACGAGTTCTCCGACGCGCTGGCCGAGCTGTTCCCGCCCGAGGGCACCCAGCGGCTGGAGTACAAGCTGGGCAAGAAGACCTGGGGTCCCTTGGGCTGGCTCAACGGCAGCACCCTCGACGGGCGCAAGCGGCCGCGCGGCGCGCCGTCGTGGTTCGGCAACTCGGGCTGGAAGAAGCTCACCTGGGACGGCCTGGAAGGCACTCGCGCGCCGAAGAAGGCGGACACGCCGTTCGGGCAGCCGAAGCCCGAGGGGTTCAAGGACAAGCTCGGCAACAACACCGAGATCACGTACTACAAGTTCAAGCACGAGCAGGACGGGCTCACCCCGGAGTACGACGGCAAGATCACGTCGAAGGGCTGGGACGTCGGCGCGTCCGGGCACACCGAGCTGGCCGCGGTGAAGGAAGAGCTCGAAGCCAAGGGGGACTGGGGCCCGGCGGCGGCGCACGCCAAGGGCACGGTCTTCGCGGGTGGTGAAGCGAGCGCGTCCGGCACCATCGGGGCGCACGGCGTCGGCGCGCACGCGAACGTCTTCGCCGGCGGCAAGGTCGAAGGCGAGGTGGCCGCGGACGTCGCGGGCATCGGCGTCGGCGCGAACGGCACCCTGCAGTACGGCATCGGCGCGCAGCTCGACGCCCAGGCCACCTACGACGCCGGGCACATCAAGGTCAACTTCAAGGCGGGCGCGGCGCTCGGCCTCGGCGCCGGGGTCGGCGCGAAGATCGACATCGACCTGCCGAAGCTCGGCCACACCATCACCGAGTACGGCGGCGCGGCCGCGGACTACGTCGGGACCGCGGCGAACGACGCGGCCAACGCCGTCGGATCCGCTTGGGACGACGCCGTTTCCTACGTGGGGCTGTGATGACCCTTCCCCTGGACTTCGTCATCCCGGACGGCTGGACGGCCGTCGACCCGGGCGAGTCGGGCGCGGTGTTCGTCGCCGTGCACGACGCTGCGCCGGGCGAGTTCGTCCCGAACATCACGGTCAGCGTCCAGCAGCGGCCCGACGAAGCGTCGATCGACGCCATCGCCGCCGAGGCCGTCGAACGCCTGTCGCTCACGATGGCCGGCCTGGAAGTGCTGAGCCGCCGCGACGTCGGCGCCCCGGCCGCGCCCGGCGTCATGCAGCTGCTGCGCCTGCGCACCGGCGAAGGCGAAGAGCTGATCCAGACCCAGGTGCACCTGACGGTTCCCGGCCCCGCGCCGGCGGACCGGCTGGTGCTCGAGCTCGCCTGCACGGCCGCGCCCGCGACCGCGCGGCGGCTCTCACCCGGTTTCCAGCGGTTCGTGGGCAGTGTCCGCGTCCGCCAGCACGAAGGGATGCAACAGTGACCGATCCGTACGCGGTGCCGGACATGGACGAGCTGCTCGCGCAGGTGCGCAAGCAGACCGAGGAGGTCCAGCGGATCCAGCGCACGGTCGAGGCGATGGAGGTCAAGGCGCACTCGCGGCAGAACGAGGTCACCGTCACCCTCCGCGGCGACGGCCGGTTCACCTCGATCGACATCGACCCCCGCGCGATCCGCGAGTACGACGCCCGCAACCTCTCGGAGATCGTCCTCGAGGCGGTGAACGCCGGGCTGCAGAAGCTCGCCGAGGCGTCGAACGCCAAGTTCGCCCCGGTGATCTCGGCCGCGAAGAACGTCTGATGACCACCGCCGACGTACTTTTTTCCGCGGAGGCGGCATGACCACCGCGTCTTTGACGGGCACGACCCGCCGGGTCACGGTGGTGACGCCGAGGGCCCGGGTGGACGTCGCGCTGCCGCAGCAGTCGACGTTCGCCGAGCTGGTGCCGCAGCTGGTGCGGCTGGCCGGGGCGTCCGGGCAGGCGTCGGCCGAACATCCGGGCTGGGTGCTGTCGCGGCTCGGCGGCGCGCCGTTGGCGCTCGGCCTGAGCGTGGCGGCCGCCCAGATCCGGGACGGCGAAGTCCTCCACCTGACCCCGCGGGAACGCCCGCGGGGTCCGCTGCTGTTCGACGACGTCGTCGACTCGATCGCGAGCGTCGCCGATTCCGCCGGCGGCTGGGGGCCGTCGGTCGCGCGGCGGTCGGGGCTGGTGGCCGCGGTGGTGCTGCTGCTGGCCGGCGGTCTGCTGGTGCAGTCGGCGGCGTCCGGCAGCGTCCTGGCCCCGATCGGGACGGGCCTGCTGGCCCTGGTGCTGCTCCTCGGCGGCGGCGCGCTGAGCCGCGCGTACGGCGACGCCGAGGCCGGCGCGGCCGGCGCGGTGGCGGGCGTCGGCGTCGCGCTGCTGGCCGGGATGTCCGTCCTGGCGCCGCATCCGCTGTTTTCGCTGTCGGCCGGGCCGTTGGCGGCCGGGCTGGCGGCGGTGACGGTGTACGGCGTCCTGGCGGCGGTCTCGGTGGCCGACCGGCTGCCGTGGTTCGTGGCGATCACGACCGCGGCGGGCTTCGGCGCGATCACGACGGGCGTGGTCCTGCTGGCCGGCGTTTCTCCCGTGTCGGCGGCCGCGGTGGTCTCGGTGCTGAGCACGGCTTTGGCGGCGGTGGCCCCGATGCTGTCGCTGCGCCTGGCCCGGCTGCCGTTGCCTCGAGTGCCGGACGACATGGAGGCGTTCCGCGCGGACGAACAGCCGTCGCTGGGCACGGAGATGATCGGCCGGACATCCCGGGCCCAGGCCGTGCTGACGGGACTGCTGGTGGGCCTGGGCCTGGTGGTGCTGGCGTCGTCGGTGGTGCTGTCGGCGGGCGGACCGTGGGACGCCGGGCTGGCCGCGGTGCTGGGCTTGGCGTGGATCCTGCGGTCGCGGTCGTACGCGGGCCGGGTCCAGCGCCTGGTGCTGGTCGGGTTCGGCGTGCTTTCGCTGGTGTGCGCCGGGGTGTGGCTGGTGGCGTCGGGCAACCGGACGGTGGTGTTCGCGGCGGGCTGCGCGGTCGTCCTGGCGGCGGTGGTGTGCCTGGTTTACGCGACGCGGGTCGCGCGCGGGCTGCGTTCGCCTTACTGGTCGAGGCTTTTGGACGTTTCGGAGTTTCTGGTGCTGCTTTCGCTGGTGCCGTTCGTGGGCATGATCGCGGGGGTGTACGAAGCCGTCCGCGGCTGAGGAGTAATGGGCCGCCACCGACGACTGCGGCGGCCCATTACCCTACGTCGATGCAAAACTCTCAGGTCCCGATCTGGATCCCCATTGTCGTCGCGATCTTGGGCGTCGCGGGTGTGGTGGTCGGTCAGGTGATCAACGCTTGGCGGGACGCGCGGATCAGGCGGTACGACCTCGAACGGGAACGTCTCAAGCTGACGCACGACGACACTCTCGACTGGCGCAAGATGCGTGTGGACATCTACGGAACCATCACGGGCGGCGTGAACGAGTTCCTCGGCTCCTACGACCCTTTCGTGTCCAGCCATTCCGAGATCGGAACAGCCAGCTCCAGGCTTGATTCGGTGACCAAAGTGGTTCACGCTCAGCTGGGGAAGGTCGAGATAGTCGGGTCGGCCGAAACGTCCGCACAGCTGAAGTCGCTCAGTGGCTTTCTGCGTACTCTGAGATTCCTTTATCTGCAGTACCCGACCGGAGAAGGCCGCGAAGCCGACGCGGCCATGATCAGCGAGATCGCCCGGGACTCGAACGACCTGTATCCCCGGATCGAGTCAGCGGCTCGACAGCTGAATGAGTCCTTCCGGCGAGACTTGGGAATTCCGTCGACCGGCGCCGCAGAACATCCGCCCGGATCCCACGACTGACTCGTGCTCAGCTGTCCAGCGCCAGCGGAAGAGTCCGCCGCACCGCGGCGCCGTGCCGGCCGTGCAACGGAACCACCGGAATCCTCGGCGACGGGACCGCGGCCCCGGGCCGAGCCCCCACCCGCACCGTCACTTCAGCCTTTTCCCGCCCCCCGGCGGTCCGCGTCAGCAGGTACGAAGTCGCCGTGAAAGCCGCTCCCGGCACCGCGAAATCCACCACCTTCGACGTCCTCGGCCGGAAGCAAACCTGCGCCGAGTCACCCCAAGTCCAAGACTTCCACCGGTTCGGCTGAGCGGAAGCCGCCCCCTGGACACCCAGAGCGACCCGAAGCTCCTTCGCCAGCTCCCCGGCCTCCAGCACCGTGCTCTGGTACCCCGCCTCGGCCAGCGCCCCCATCAAGCTCAACGCCGCCGACGCCGTGCTCCGCAACGCACCCAGGTCGCCACCACCACGGGCCAATGCCGCGATCGGGGCCAGGTCCGGCCGGTACCGGACCGCCAGCCAGCGCACCCGCAGCACCTGCTCCCCGCGCGGGATGGCCCACGTCAGCAGCTGCGCCGACGCCAGCGGTACGTCCGTGCGCGCGTAAGCCGAACGCAACGCCTCCACCAGCGGCCCCGGCGCTCCCGGCCCCTGCGTCAGCCGCACCAGCGCGCTCCAGCCGCCGTCGACCTCGGCGACGCCGAAGCGGTTGCCCGCGCGGTCGACGTGCTGGCGCACCTTGACCGGGCCGGCCACCGAAAGCAGCGGATCCGGGCTGTCGCGGCGCGTGTCGTGGCGCCGCAGCCGGAACGCCGTCCAGGTCAGGGCCCAGCCCGCCAGGTGCCGCCCGGCGAAGCGCACGGACGTCAGCAGCACCACGAGCCCGGCCGCCGCGCTGACCGCGATCCGCACCGGCTGCGAGACCGTGTCGACCATCCACGCGAGCAGGACGGCGATGCCCGCGATCTCCCACAGCGCGGCCTGCAGCGGCCGGATCGGCAGCAGCCAGGGCAGCGGCGTGGACGCGGGCCGCGGCGGTGCCGGGCGCACGGCGCCGGCGGTTTCGACGGACACGGGCTCCCCTTTCCCCGGTCTGCGACGCTACTGCCTCCCCGGATGCCGTGTGGGCGTAAAAATTACCCTCCCCTTGCACCATTCGGGTGCCTAGCATCGAGCACTCGGGAGGACGACGCACACAGCCGGGGGCACAGCGCGTGTGGACGCAGCGGGACCAGATCCAGGCGTACCAGTTCCTCCGCCGCAGGCTCGTTTCCGCTCTCGTCGCGGCTGACGCCAACCACCCCGTCTCGCCCAGCCGGCGGCTCGTGCTCGGCACGGTGCTGGGGCTCGTGGCCGCCCTGCTCGTCACCGCCGTCTTCGGGATCATCGGCCTGCTGAACCCCTCCGGTGGCAAGGACTGGCTGGCCGGTGGCAAGGTGATCGTCGAGGAGGGCACCGGCGCGCGGTTCGTGCTCGGCGCCGACGGCGTCCTGCACCCCGTCCTCAACTACGCCTCCGCGCGGCTGCTGGCCGGCGGCAACGGCGACGCGACCGTGTCCGTCTCGCCGGAGAACCTCGGCAAGGCCGGCCGCGGCACCCCGATCGGCATCCCGGGGGCGCCCGACTCGGTGCCCGCCGCCGGAGCGCTGGTCACGACGCCGTGGACGAGCTGCAGCCGCACCACGCAGGACGCGCCCGCGTCGGCCGAGCCGCGCACCGCCGTCCTGCTCGCCGCGCCCGCGTCCGGGGTCGAGCTGCCCCGCGACCAGGGCGTGATCGTCCGGCTGCCCGAGGGCGACCGGTTCCTGCTCACCGGCGGCCGCCGCTACAAGCTGTCCGACGAGGCCGCGACCGCGCTGCAGTTCGACAGCTACCCGACGATCGCGGTGTCCGCGCGGTGGATCGACACCGTCCCGGCCGGGCGTGACCTGACCGCGCTGCCGGTCGACGGCGCCGGCGACCGGGGCCCCGAGGTGGGCGGCCGCGACACCCGCGTCGGTGAGGTCCTCGCCGTCGTGGACGCGATGGCCGCGCCCGGCTCCGCGACGTCGTACTACCTGGTCCGCCGGGACGGCCTCGAGCCGGTCGGGCAGACCGAAGCGAGCCTCCTGGTGACGACGGAGGCCAACGCGGCCGCGTACCCCGGCAGGCCGGCGCCGGTCGACGTCCGCGCGGCCGACGTCGCCGCCGTGCCGAAGGTCGCCGCGCCCCGCGCCGGCGGTGCTGACCCAGCTGCGTTCCCCGACCGCATCCCGGGCAAGGCGCCGATCACCGGTAACTCCGTCGTGCTGTGCATCCAGGGCAGCCGGTTGCTCGTTTCGGCCGAATTCCCGCTTTCCCCTGGCGCGAAAGCAATCCAGGTCGCCACGAGGACCGAAGCACGGGTGGCGGACGAGGTGTGGGTACCTCCGTCGGGGGGAGCCGTCGTCGTCGAATCCGGCTCGGCCACCACTTACCTGGTGACCGACACGGGCCGGAAGTACCCGGTGGTGAACGCGCAGGCAGTGGCCTCGCTCGGCTACGGAAACGTGGCCAAGTCACCGGTCAACGGTAGTTTGCTGGCATTGGTGCCGATGGGCCCCGCGCTGGACCCGGCCACGGCCGGGCAGCCGGCCCCGTCGGGTGGAACGGGGTGAAAGTCGTGCACATGACACAAGAGCGCTCGGCCGAGGACGATCTGGACCGGGGCCGGGTCCGGGTCGCGGTCATCGAAGACCACCCGCTGTACCGCGTTTCGGTGGAGCGGGTGCTGGCCGAAGCCGAATTCATCGAGCTGGGGGCGGTGGTCGACTCGGTGGCGCGGTTCCACGTCCACCGGCAGCCACCGGGCAGCGTGGTGCTGCTGGACCTGGGCCTCCCGGGCGTCGCCGGGGCGGCGGCGGTCCTGGAGGTCTGCGAACTCGGGCACCACGTCCTCGTGGTCTCCGCGCAGGCGGAGCCCGAAGTCGTGCTGGGGGCGATCGCCGCGGGGGCGCGCGGCTTCCTCTCCAAGGACGTCGACGGGGACGAGCTGCTGATCGCGATCAAGACGGTCGCCGACGGCGGCGCGTACGTCTCGGCGGTGGTCGCCGGGATGATCATGAAGGACAACGCGGACCGGCCCGCCGTCTCGGCGGACGTCGAGCTGTCGCCGCGTGAAGAGCAGGTGCTGCGGCTGGTGGCGGCGGGGGAGCGCGACGTCGACATCGCGCTGATCCTCGGCATCGGCGTCCGGACGGTGCGGGGCTACCTCGACCGCATCCGCGACAAGACCGGCGAACGGCGTCGGCCGGGCCTGGTCAAGGAAGCCATCCGGCGCGGCCTGATCGGCGGCTCCGGCCCGCGGCGCGGCGGCCGCAAATGAGCGACGACGACCAGGCGGCGGCCAAGGCGCCCCGGCGGATCCACGTCGGGGTCATCGAGGACCACCCGCTCTACCGGTACGCGCTCACCCGCGTGCTCACCGAGGCCGCGGACATCGAGCTCGGCGCCGTCGCCGACTCGGTGGCCCGGTTCGCGGTGCAGGACCAGCCGGCCGGCAGCGTCGTGGTCCTCGACCTGAAGCTCCGGGGCGTCCAGGACGCGGCCGCGGTCCTGGAAGTGGGGCAGATGGGGCACAAGGTGCTGGTGGTGTCCGCGCACGCGGAACAGCCGGAGGTGCTCGGCGCGATGCAGGCGGGCGCGAAGGGCTTCTTGTCGAAGGACGTCGACGGCGACGAGCTGCTGCGCGCGATCCGCACGATCGCCGACGACAACGCCTACGTCTCGCCGACGCTGGCCGGGATGATCATCCAGGACAGCGAGGAGCGGCACGCGGGGCCGAAGATCGTCCTGTCGGAGCGCGAGAAGCAGGTGCTCCGCCTGGTGGCGGCGGGGGAGCGCGACGTCGACGTGGCGGAGATCCTCAACATCAGCGTCCGCACGGTCCGGTCGTACCTGGACCGGATCCGCGACAAGACGGGCGAACGGCGGCGCGCGGGCTTCGTGCGCGTCGCCATCCGCGAGGGCCTGCTCCGCTAGGTGTGATGTCCAGGGACGTTGTCCCGAGTTGAGGTGACCAGCGGCGGCCTGTCGTGCTGACAGGTGAAGGCCTCCGGTTGTGAAGTGGAGCTGTCTAGGAACCGCTTCACCCACCGGAGGCCTTCGTGTCCCACCCTAACGCCACCCTGACCCCACGCACCCGGCTGCGCCTGGCCCGCCTGATCGTCGAGCACGGCTGGACCTGCACCGCAGCAGCGAAGATGTTCATGGTCGCCGCCAAAACCGCCGCGAAATGGGCCGCCCGCTACCGAGCCGAAGGCGTGGCCGGCATGGCTGATCGCAGCTGCCGTCCCCGCCGCAGCCCGACCCGCACACCCGAGCACCTGGTGCGGGCGATCGTGCGGTTGCGGTGGCGCAAGCGGCTGGGCCCGGTCCAGATCGCCGGCCGGCTCGGCCTGCCCGCATCCACGGTGCACGCGGTGCTGGTGCGATGCCGGATCAACCGGCTCTCCCGCATCGACCGGGTCACCGGCGAGCCGCTGCGCCGCTGCGCCGCTGCGAACACGACCATCCCGGGTCGCTGATCCATGTCGATGTCACCAAGTTCGGCAACATCCCCGACGGCGGCGGCTGGCGCTACGTCGGACGCGCTCAAGGTGACCGCAACCGGGCCGCGACGCCGGGCAAGCCCCGCAACGCCTACCGCAACCCCAAGATCGGGACCGGGTTCGTGCACACGGTGCTCGACGACCATTCCCGCGTCGCCTACGCCGAGATCCACGCCGACGAAACCGCTGTTACCGCCACCGCAGTGCTGCGCCGGGCCGTGGCCTGGTTCGCTGCCCGCGGCGTCGCCGTCGAGCGGGTGCTCTCGGACAACGGGTCGGCCTACCGGTCTCATGCCTGGCGCGATACCTGCCTCGAGCTGGGGATCACTCCGAAACGGACTCGGCCTTACCGGCCGCAGACCAACGGCAAGATCGAACGGTTTCACCGCACGTTGGCCGAGGGCTGGGCCTATGCCCGTTTCTATCCGTCGGAAACCCTGCGGCGGGCCGCGTTACCGGGGTGGCTGCACTTCTACAATCATCATCGACCCCACAGCTCAACCGGCGGCAAGCCGCCGGTCACCCGGCTGACCAACCTCCCCGGACATCACAGCTAGGCCCGTCCCGAGCTTTCCCGTGAAAGCTGCGTCCGGCCGGGTTCAGAGACGGCGGTTGGCCAGGGCTCCCGTCGCCGTGCGGGCCTTGGCCGACACCGCGGTGTCGATGTCGACCACCAGCGTCTCCGGGGCCGGGCCCGCGGCGGCGTGCAGCCGGCCGAAACCATCCGCGACCAGCGAATACCCGATCCCGGTCGGGGCCTTCGGGTTCACCGTGAGGCCCGTCGCCGCCGGGTCCGCCTGGCCGCAGGCCAGCACCCAGCAGCCCGAATCGAGGGCTCGCGCGCGCACCAGCACCTCCCACTGCTCGCGCTTGCCCTCGCCCGCGCCCCAGGACGCAGGCAGCAGCACGACGTCGGCACCGTCGTCGGCCAGCGCGCGGAACAGCTCCGGGAACCGCACGTCGTAGCAGGTCGCGACGCCGTAGACGACGCCGTCCAGCTCGAACGTGGTCACCGACGCGCCGGGCGCCACCGTGTCCGACTCCGCGAAGCCGAACGCGTCGTAGAGGTGGATCTTGTCGTAGCCGCGGTGCTGCCCGGCGCCGGTGACCAGCAGCGTGTTGCGCACCCGGCCGCCGTCCGCGGGGGTGAACATCCCGGCGACGACCACCACGTCGTGCTCGGCGGCCACCGCGGCCACCGCCAAGGCCCACGGCCCGTCCAGCTCCTCCGCGACCGGCGCCAGCGGACGCCCGAAGCGGGCCATCGTCGCCTCGGGGAACACGACGATCCGCGCGCCGTCGGCCACCGCGGCTTCCACCCCGGAGCGAACGAGCTTCAGGTTCGCCGCCGGGTCGTCACCCGAGTTGACCTGGCACAACGCGATTCGCGCCACCACTGCCTCCTGCATGCTGGGATCCGCCGTCACCGGGGAGTATCGCTGAAAACCCCTTCGGCGTGACCTCGTACCCTGGTGGCATGTTGAACCGCACCGACCTGCGTGGGCAGGTCCCGACCGCCGCCGAACTGCGCGCCACGCTTCCCCGCGCCGAATACGACGTGGACGCGGCGCTGCATCACGTGCGCCCGGTGGTCGAGGCGGTCCGTGACCGCGGTGTCGAAGCCGTCCTCGAGTACACGGAGAAGTTCGACAAGGTGCGGCCGGCGTCCGTGCGGGTGCCGCGTGCTTTGTTGACGAAGGCGCTGGCCGAGCTGGACCCGGCCGTGCGCGCCGCGCTGGAGGAGTCGATCACCCGCGCCCGGAAGGTGCACGAAGAGCAGCGCCGCACCGACGTCACGACCACGGTCGTCGACGGCGGCACGGTCACCGAGAAGTGGGTGCCGGTCGAGCGCGTCGGGCTGTACGCCCCGGGCGGGCTGGCCGTGTACCCCTCGACCGTGGTGATGAACGTCGTCCCGGCGCAGATCGCGGGCGTCGGCTCGCTGGTCGTCTGCTCACCGCCGCAGGCCGCGTTCGACGGCCTGCCGCACCCGACCATCCTCGCCGCGGCCGAGCTCCTCGGCGTCGACGAGGTGTGGGCGGTGGGAGGCGCCCAGGCCGTCGCTCTGCTCGCGTACGGCGGCACGGACACCGACGGCACGGAGCTCACCCCGGTCGACGTCGTCACCGGCCCGGGCAACATCTACCTGACCGCGGCGAAGCGGATGCTGCGCGGCCTGATCGGCATCGACTCCGAGGCCGGCCCGACCGAGATCGCCATCCTCGCCGACGAGACGGCCGACCCGGTGCACGTCGCCGCCGACCTGGTCAGCCAGGCCGAGCACGACCCCCTGGCGGCGAGCGTCCTGGTGACGACTTCCGTCGAGCTGGCCGACGCCGTCGACAAGGACCTGGTGAACCGCGTCGCGGCGACGAAGCACTCCGAACGCGTCGCCGAGGCTTTGGGCGGCAAGCAGTCCGGCGTCATCCTGGTGTCCACAGTGGACGACGGCCTGCGCGTCGTCGACGCCTACGCCGCCGAGCACCTCGAGATCCAGACGGCGGACGCGCGCGCGGTCGCCGCCCGGGTCCGCAACGCGGGCGCGATCTTCGTCGGCGCGTACGCCCCGGTGTCGCTCGGCGACTACTGCGCCGGGTCCAACCACGTCCTGCCCACCGGCGGCTTCGCCCGCCACTCCTCGGGCCTGTCCGTGCAGAGCTTCCTCAAGGGCATCCACGTCGTGGACTACTCCGAGGACGCGCTGCGCGAGGTCGCCGGCCGCGTCGTCGCGCTGGCCGACGCCGAGGACCTGCCCGCGCACGGCGAGGCCGTCGCCGCGCGCTTCGGAGGTTCCGTCCGATGACCATCGGCGAAGACGTCACCCTGGACCAGCTGCCGCTGCGCGACGACCTGCGCGGGAAGACGCCGTACGGCGCGCCGCAGCTGGACGTCCCGGTCCGGCTCAACACCAACGAGAACCCGTACCCGCCGCCGCCCGAGCTGGTCGCGGACGTGGCCGAAGCCGTCCGTCTTGAGGCTGCCGAGCTGCACCGCTACCCGGACCGCGACGCCCTGGCGCTGCGCCAGGACCTGGCCGACTACCTGAGCGTGTCGACGCGGGTGGTGCTGTCGGAGGCGAACGTCTGGGCCGCCAACGGGTCCAACGAGGTGCTGCAGCAGATCCTGCAGGCCTTCGGCGGTCCCGGGCGCAGCGCGCTGGGCTTCGAGCCGTCGTACTCGATGCACCCGATCATCGCGTCGGGCACGCGCACCGAGTGGGTCCCGGCGCCGCGCCGCGCCGACTTCACGCTCGACACGGCCGCGGCGGCTGCGCTGATCGCCGAGAAACGGCCGGACATCGTGTTCGTCACCAGCCCGAACAACCCGACCGGCGGCTCGATCCCGCTGCCGGAGCTGCGTGCCGTCCTGGACGCGGCCACGGGGATCGTGGTGGTCGACGAGGCGTACGCGGAGTTCTCGTCGCAGCCGAGCGCGGTCGGGTTGCTGGCCGACTACCCGGCGCGGCTGATCGTGTCGCGCACGATGAGCAAGGCGTTCGCGTTCGCGGGCGGGCGGCTGGGCTACCTGGCCGCGGCCCCGGCGGTCGTCGACGCGCTGCAGCTGGTGCGGCTGCCGTACCACCTTTCGCGGCTCACGCAGGCGGCCGCGCGGGCGGCACTGCGCCACGCGGACGCCACTTTGGACAGTGTGCACAAGCTGGCGGCGGAACGCGACCGCGTCGTGGAGGCGCTGGCGGGGCTGGGTTACGACCCCGTGCCGAGCGATTCGAACTTCGTCCTCTTCGGACGGTTCAGCGATCCGCACGCGGCGTGGCAGTCCTATTTGGACAAGGGAGTGCTGATCCGCGACCCCGGCATCGACGGGCACCTGCGCGTGAGCATCGGCACCCCGGAAGAGAACGACGCCTTCCTCGAGGCGAGTAAGGAAGTTTCCCGATGACCCGGATCGGCAAGATCGAGCGGACCACCAAGGAGTCCTCGATCTCCGTGCAGCTGGACCTCGACGGCACGGGCGAGGTCGAGATCTCGACCGGCGTGCCGTTCTACGACCACATGCTGACGGCGTTCGGCGTCCACGGCTCCCTGGACCTCAAGGTCGAGGCGACCGGCGACATCCACATCGACGCGCACCACACGGTCGAGGACACGGCGATCGTGCTGGGCCAGGCGATCCGCCAGGCCCTGGGCGACAAGAGCGGCATCCGCCGCTTCGGCGACGCGTGGATCCCGATGGACGAGACCCTGGCCCACGCGGCGATCGACGTGTCGGGGCGCCCGTACTGCGTGCACGTGGGCGAGCCGGAGCAGTTCAACACCTTCACGATCGGCGGCAACTACCCGTTCGTGCTGACGCGGCACGTGTTCGACTCGCTGTCGTTCCACGCGCAGATCGCGCTGCACGTAAGGGTGATCCACGGCCGCGACCCGCACCACATCGCGGAGGCGGAGTACAAGGCGGTGGCCCGCGCGTTGCGGGCCGCGACGGAGCCGGACCCGCGCGCGGCCGGCATCCCCTCCACGAAGGGCGTTCTGTGAGCAAGGAAGTCGTCGGAGTCCTCCTGCTCGCCCTCGGGGGCTTCCTCGTGGGCGGGGTCTACTCGACGTGGAAGACGGCCAAGTTCATGGCGGGCGTGCTCGGCGTCGCGGCCCTGCTCGCCATCGGCGGCGCGATCTTCTGGTTCATGAGCTGACCGATTCCTTTCAGCGTCGCGGGCGGTCTACCTTGGCATGCTGATGACGGAGTGGTCAGAGGAGTTCGCGCGGCAGGCGGAGCCGTTCCGGCCGGAGCTGCTGGCGCACTGCTACCGCATGGTCGGTTCGGCGGACGACGCCGCGGACCTGGTGCAGGAGACGTACCTGCGGGCGTGGCGGTCGTACGGCACGTTCGAAGGCCGTTCTTCGCTGCGCACCTGGCTCCACCGCATCGCGACCAACGCCTGCCTGTCCGCGCTGGAGCAGCGCGGCAGGCGGGTGCTGCCCGCCGGCCTGGGGGGCCCGGCCGTCGACCCCGGCGCGCCGCCGGTGCCGGCGGGGCCCGAGGTGGCCTGGCTGGGGCCGGTCCCGGACGCGCTGGTGACCCCCGACCCGGCCACGCTCTCGGCGGAGCGGGACAGCGTGCGGCTGGCGCTCGTCGCCGCGCTGCAGTACCTGCCGGCCCGGCAACGCGCGGTGCTCCTGCTCCGGGAGGTGCTGGGGTTCAGCGCCGCCGAGGTCGCGGCCATGCTGGAGATCTCCACGGCCGCGGTCAAGAGCACGCTGCAACGGGCCCGCGCCCGGCTCGACGAGGTCGCGCCGTCGCCCGACGACGTCGTCGAGCCGGCCGAACCGCACGCCCGGGACCTGCTGCGCCAGTACATCGCCGGTTTCGAGAACGCCGACCTGGCGGTTCTGGAGCAGGCGTTGCGCGCCGACGCCGCCATCGAGCTGGTGGGCACGCGGACCTGGTTCTCCGGCAAGGCGACGTGCCTGCGCTACCTGGCACAGGTGCTCGGCGCTCCCGGCGACTGGCGGATGACCCCGACGCGCGCGAACGGCCAACCCGCCGCGGCGACGTCTTACCACGGCCAGGCCCTCGGGATCGCGGTGCTCACGGTCACGGCCACCGGAATAGCCCGCATCACGGTGTTCCCGGGCGGCCCCGAACTGGTGGCGCGGTTCGGCCTTCCCACGGAGTCGAGCGTGCCGGCCGACGAGGAGTTCCGGACCTACAACGAAGGCGTCATCAGCGAATTCCGCGCCCAGCGGGGTGTGGTCAGCCAGCCACCGTTCCCGATCCTGCTGCTGACGACAACGGGCGCCCGCACCGGCCGGCGGACAACGGTCCCGCTCGGTTATGCGGTCGACGACGAGGGCCGCGTGTTCGTGGTCGGCTCGAAGGCGGGGGCGCCCCGGCATCCGGCGTGGTTCCACAACTTGCGCGCGAACCCATCGGTGACGGTCGAACTCGGCGACGGGTCCTACGAGGCCCGGGCGATCGTGACGACGGGTGAGGAACGCGACCGGCTGTACGGCAGGGTGTCCGATGGGACGTCGGCCTACGAGCGGAACACGGACCGGGTGTTCCCGGTGATCATCCTCGACGGCGTTCCCGCACCGGGCTGACCGCGCCGACGCTGACCCCGCCGAGAGCGGCCCCGCCGAGAGCGGCCCCCACCGAGAGCGGCCCCCACCCTCTCCGGGGGGCGTCCCTGGTCCAGTCTATCGGCCCCGGCCGACAAAACCGGCTGCCGGAGCCTGGTTGTCCACAACCCCGCCGGGCTGTGGACAACCAGCGGCTCACCGGCTCGCGCCGACCAGTTCGCGCTCGTCGTCGTCGGGTGCGGCGTCGAGGTGCTTCGTGAGCTTCTCGCCCTCCACGTCAACGTCCGGCAGGATGCGGTCCAGCCACTTCGGCAGCCACCACGCGCCGCGGCCCAGCAGCGACATCACCGCCGGCACCAGCGTCATCCGGACCACGAACGCGTCCACCAGCACGCCGAACGCCAGCGCGAAGCCGATCGACTGGATCAGTGCCGACTCGGCCAGGATGAACCCGGCGAACACGCTGATCATGATCAGCGCCGCCGCGACGACCACCCGCGCGCCGTGGCGGAAGCCGGTGACCATCGCCTCCTGCGGCTCCGCGCCGTGGACGTGCTCCTCGCGCATCCGCGTCACCAGGAACACCTGGTAGTCCATCGCCAGTCCGAAGAGGACGCCGATCAGCAGGATCGGCAGCATGCTCATGATCGGCCCGGTCGACTTGACGCCGAGCAGGTCCGTCAGCCAGCCCCACTGGAACACCGCGACCACCGCGCCGAACGTCGCCGCGACCGAGCCGAGGAAGCCGATCGTCGCCTTCAGCGGCACCACGACCGAGCGGAACACCAGCATCAGCAGCACGAACGCCAGCCCGACGATCAGCGCGAGGTAGGGCAGCATCGCGTCGGACAGCTTCTCCGAGACGTCGATGTTCGCCGCGGTCTGCCCGGTGACGGCCAGCTTCGCGCCGGTCGCGTTCTCCAGCGCGCCGGACTCGGTGCGGATCGCGGCCACCAGGTCCTCGGTCTGGGTGCTGCTCGGCCCGCTCTTGGGGATCACCGTGAGCAACGCCGTGTCACCGGTCTGGTTGACCCGCGGCGGAGTGACGGCGGCGACGTCGGGGAGCTTCTGGATGTCGGCCGCGGCCTGGCCGAGTGCGGCCTGCCGGTTGGTGCTCGCGCCGGTGTCGACGACGACCAGCAGCGGCCCGTTCGAGCCTTCGCCGAAGCTGCGGCTGGCGATCTCGTACGCCTTGTGCTGCGTGGACTCCGGCGCGGCGGTCGCGTCGTTGGGCAGGCCGAGCTGCATGCCGAGCGCGGGCAGCGCGACGACGGCCATCCCGGCCAGTGCGACGAGCAGCACCGGCCACCGGTGGCGGGCGACGAACCGCGCCCAACGCTCGCCGTGCGTCGTTTCGACGGGCTTGCGGCGCAGCCGGATGCGCTCGCCGGCGACCCGGGTGCCGGCGAAGCCGAGGATCGCGGGCAGCAGCGTCAGGGCGATGACCACGGCGACCGCCACGGTCACGGCCGCGGCGACGCCCATCTGGCCGAGGAACGGGATGCCGATGACGGTCAGGCCGGCCAGCGCGATGATGACGGTGAGCCCGGCGAACACGACAGCCGAACCGGCGGTGCCGGTGGCGCGGCCCGCGGCCTCCTCGGGATCGCGGCCGAGCTTCAGCTCGTGCCGGTAGCGCGACACGATGAAAAGCGCGTAGTCGATGCCGACGGCCAGCCCGATCATCAGCGCGAGGATCGGCGTGTTCGAGTTCAGCTCCAGGAAGCCGGAGGCGAGGAAGATGCCGCCCATCCCGGTGCCGACGCCGATCAGCGCGGTGAGCAGCGGGATCCCGGCGGCGACGAGCGAGCCGAAGGTGATGATCAGCACGACGGCGGCGACCGCGACACCCAGGCCCTCGGTCGCGCCGGTCTCGGGGACGCCCTGGACGGCGTCACCGCCGAACTCGACGGTGAACCCGGCCTCGCGGGTGGCTTTCGCCGCGTCGAGCAGCGCCTGGCGGTCACCGTCGGTGAGCTCGTAGGCCTTCGCGCCATAGCTGACCTGGGCGAGCGCGACGCGCTTGTCGGGGGAGATCGACTGCGCCTGGAACGGGTCGACGACCACCGCGACCTTCGGCGCGGTCTTCAGCTGCCCGACCAGCGTCTCGACGGCCGCCTTGCCCTTCGCGTCGGTCACGGTGGTGCCGGCCGGCGCCTCGATCACGACGCGCGCGGTGGCGCCACCGGCGTTGGCCTGCGGGAACTTCTCGGTCAGCAGGTCGACGGCCCGCTGCGACTCGGTGCCGGGGATCGTCACCGAGTTCGACAGCTGGCCGGACAGCGTGAGCGCGCCCAGCCCGAGCGCCACGAGGACGGCTGCCCAGACGGCGGCGACCAGCGCCCGCCGCCGGAAGGACAACCGGCCGAGCCGGTACAGGAAGGTCGCCACGAGTCAGCTCCGTTTCGCCCGAACGGGGTCGGTTCACTCCAATTGATTACTGACCAAGCTAGCCGATCGGCAAGCATAGTCCAAGCCGATCGGCAAGTATGTGACTTGCCGAACAGCAAGGTTTATCCCAGCCGATCGGCTAGTGGCTGGTTTGCCGATCGACAGGGAGTGACGTACGCTCCGACGGCTCGATGAGGAGGAAGAATGACCGCCGGCCCGGCCGAGGACACCCGGACCCGACTGCTGCAGACCGCGTTGCGGCTGTTCACCGAACACGGGGTCGAGGGCACGTCGCTGCAGATGATCGCCGACGCGCTCGGCATCACGAAGGCGGCGGTCTACTACCACTTCAAGACGAAGGCGGAGATCACCGAGGCCGTCGCCGAGCCCGGCGTGCGCGATCTGGACGAGCTGGTGCTGCGCGCGGCCGCGCAGAAGCGCCGCGGCACGCAGGTGGACCTGCTGCTGGAGGGGTTCGTCGACCTGGTGATCCGGCACCGCGCGCTGGTGGCGCTGTTTTCGAGCGACCCGGGCCTGGTCCGCGCGATCGAGAAGTCGGCGCACGGCGGCATGGAGGGCTTCGGCCAGGCGCTGCTGGGCATCCTGTCGGGCCCGGACCCGACGCCGGCGGCGCGCGTCAACGCGATGGTGGCGCTGACGGGCATCGCGATGGCCGGCGGTTCCCCGGACCTGGCCCGCCTGAGCGACGACGTCCTGCGCACGGAACTGCTGGATGTGGGCCGCCGCCTCCTGGGCCGCCCCCGCCGCCGAACCCCCACAGCGGTGTCGACCCTCTGATCACGCGTGATGCCCCGCCAATCACGCGAGATGCCCGCCCGGTCACGCGAGATGCCCGCCCGGTCACGCGAGATGCCTCGCTGATCACGCGAGATGCGCGCCAGCTACGGGGGATGCCCCGCCAATCACGCGTGATGCCCGCCCGGTCACGCGTGATGCCTCGCTGATCACGCGAGTCGCGCGCCCATTCGCGCGAGATCCGGCTTCCGGCGCGCGTGTCGGCCGCCTGGGTACGCGTGTCGTCCGCCTGGGTGCGCGTGTCGGCCCTCCGGGTGCGCGTGTCGGCCGTCCGTGTGCGCGTGTCGACCGCTGCGGCGCGCCTCAGCCGATGCGGTAGAGGTACTTCGGTGGCACGCTCGCCGTCAGCCAGACTCCGTTCGCGCTCACCTGGAACGCGTGTCCCGTCTCGGACATCGCCGCGGCGTCGACTCGGAGGATCACCGGCTTGCCTCGGCGGGCGCCTACGGTCCGGGCCGTGTCGACCGTTTCCGAAAGGTGGACCGCGTGGCGGTTCATCGGGTGCAGCCCCTCGCGCAGGATGGCGTCGAGGAACTTTGCCACCGTGCCGTGGTAGAGCACGTCCGGCGGCTGTGCGTCCGCCAGGCCGAGGTCGACCGTGACGCTGTGGCCCTGGCTCGCGCGGATGCGCGCGCCGGTCTCGTCGAACGCGAAGCGGCGCTTGTTGTTCGTCTCGACCACTTCGTCGAGCTGTTCGCGGGTGATCTTCAGCGCGCGCAGCAGCGCGTCCACGTCGACCCAGCCGTCGGGGGAGAGGGTGAGGCCGGCCGCGGCCGGGTTGTGGCGCAGGTGCAGTGACATCCGTTTGGAGATGCGGATCAGTTCTTTCTCGTTCATTTCCTCCCCAGGATCCCGCGGCGGGCAAGCGATTTAGATGCCGCCCTCGACCGCCGGACGAAGCTTGCTCGCTCCCGGCCCGAAGCGCGCCAGCTCGTCGTCGTTGTTGTAGAGCGCGCAGCTGCGCAGCGACAGGCACCCGCAGCCGACGCAGCCGGTGAGCCGGTCGCGAAGCCGTTGCAGGGCGTCGATCCGCGCGTCGAGCTCGTGCTGCCAGTCGCGCGACAGCCGCGCCCAGTCGGTCTTCGTCGGGGCGTGGTCGGCGGGCAGTGACGCCAGCGCCGCGCTGATGTCTTCGAGGGAGAGCCCGACCCGTTGCGCGGCGCGGATGAACGCGATCCGCCGCAGCACCGAGCGTGAGTAGCGGCGCTGGTTGCCCGCCGACCGCTCCGAGCTGATCAGGCCTTTCTCCTCGTAGAACCGCAGTGCCGTGTGCGGCACGCCGCTGCGGTCCGCCACCTGTCCGATGCTGAGATGTTCAGCGAGCCTCGTCACCAGCTCAGGCTATCCTTGACTTCGAGTTTAGTCGAGGTTGCATCGTCGGAGTATGACCACTGCGACCGAACCGGGCTACGCCGAGCTACCGCGACTGATCTCGTTGATGACCGGCGACGACAAGCACCACGCCGCCGCAGAGTCCACTGTGGACGTCCTGTGGGTGCTCTACGACCGCGTGCTCGACGTCACGCCGGCGAACTTCCGCTCGCCGGACCGCGACCGTTTCCTGCTGTCCAAGGGACACGGGCCGATGGCGTACTACGCCGTGCTGACGGTGAAGGGCTTTCTCGACGAAGCCGAGCTGCCGATGTGGTCCAACGCGCTGTCGCGCCTCGGCCGCCACCCGGACCGCCGGCGCGTCCCCGGCGTCGAGATCTCCAGCGGCTCCCTCGGCCACGGCCTGCCGATCGCGTTCGGCACGGCGCTCGGGCTGCGCGCCCGCGGGCTGCCGTCGAAGGTCGTGACGCTGATCGGCGACGCCGAGCTGGACGAGGGATCGAACCACGAGGCGATCGTCGTCGCGGCGCGCTCCGGCCTCGAAAACCTGACGACGGTGGTGATCGACAATCGCTCGTCGACGCACGGCTGGCCGGGAGGCCTCGCCCGCCGCTTCGAGGTGGAGGGCTGGGAGACGCGCACGGTGTCCGGCCGCGACCATGCGGCGCTGTACTCGGCGTTCACCGACGCCCATCCCGGCCGGCCGCTGGCCGTGGTCGCCGTCGTCGAACCGAAGGGCTGATTTTCCATGAGGGAAACGTTTTTGAAGACGACGGAAGAGATTCTGGACGCGGACCCGGACGTGGCGGTGGTCCTGGCGGACATTTCGGCGGCCCAGCTGGCCGGCGCGGCGCGGCGGCACCCGGACCGGGTGATCAACGTGGGGATCCGCGAGCAGTTGCTGGTGAGCACGGGTGCGGGTCTGGCGCTGGCGGGGCTGCGGCCGATCGTGCACACGTTCCCGTCGTTCCTGGTGGAGCGCGCGTTCGAGCAGATCAAGCTGGACTTTTCGCACCAGGAGGTGGGTGGGGTTCTGGTGTCGTACGGGGCGTCGTACGACATGTCGATGGCGGGGCGGACGCATCAGTCGCCGGGTGATGTTGCTTTGATCGACTCCTTGCCGGGGTGGACGGTGCATGTGCCGGGTCACGCTGCCGAGGCTCGGCGGTTGTTGCTGGAGTCTGTTCCGGGGGATGGGCGGGTTTATCTTCGGCTTTCGGCTCAGGCCAATGCTTCGCCGCATCTCGGGGTGGGGTTCACTCGGCTGCGGTTTGGTTCGGCCGGTGTTGTCGTTGCTGTGGGGCCGGTGCTGGATCGGGTGCTGCGGGCGTGTGCGGGCCTGGATGTGACGGTGTTGTATGCGTCGACCATTCGGCCTTTTGATTCGGCCGGTTTGCGGTCGGCGGTGCTTTCGGCTTCTGGTTCGGTTGTTCTCGTGGAGCCTTATTCGGCGGGGACTTCGGCTTACTGGGTTTCGGAGGCTTTGTCGGATCTGCCGCATCGGTTGCGGTCTTTGGGGGTTCGGCGGGATGCCGAGGTGCGGACTTATGGAGAGATCGGTGACCATGATCTGGCCCATGGGCTGGATGCGGGGTCGTTGAGGTTGTCGATCAGGGATTTCCTGGGGGAGTAGGGGGAGGCGCACCGGTGCCGGGAGTGCCGGTAGGGTGCTTGTAGAACACCCTCACTTTCTCGGCCCCTTTGAGAAGTCGCATGAGTTCGCGGTTGTTCGCTCGCTCCTCCCGCGGGTTTCGGGGGAGTTCGATGTGCAAGGCTTCGTAGAACTTGAACCGGTTGAGATCCATCACGGTGCTGACGATGCCCATGTACTGTCCCGCAGCGGCGATGGAGGCCCGATAGGCGATGTAGGCCAACGAGTATGGGGCGATCGCGAGCAGAAGCCACCACCCGGTCGGCAGTAAGAAGACCGCTGTCTCGAGGGTGACCAGGAGCGCGACCACGCAAAGCCTTGCCGAGGTGTCCAGCTGCTGGCGCGCATCGTCGAGGTAGGTGAGGTGATTTTCCGGTGCGACGAGCGCGATGTGCGATGCTGTTCGGATCGTGTCGAGTTCGTACCGCTTTCCCGCGGCGTCTTCCGCGGAGCGGAGAACATTTCCCAGCCTGGTGGGCATGATGCGATCGGGACGCGGGTACCGGGCCAGCGAATGGGGAATGGTAGCGATCGCCGCTTGCAAACCGCTCAGCCGGTGACCGAAGTCGCTCTCGAACATCGCCTCCCTCGCCGAGGTGAGATCGCCGGCTGTCAACTCGGACGACCGGGCGATGCCTCGATGCTTGGTCAACATGTCGTCGAGTGCGTTTTCGAGCTGTCCGATCAAGGCCATTTCGCGATCTTCAAGTCGCGCAAGGCGTTTCCGGTGATGGGTGATGCGGCGACGAAGGAAGGTGGCTGCGCGTGAGCTTCCCCAATACCCTTCGAGCAGGCGGGTCATGCCCAACTGCAGCGGATGCAGGAACAGCGCAACCAGAATCGTGATCAGGATGAGCCACGCGGCCCCGCTCAGGTTCAAACCGCCGAGCCGGCTCACCATCAGGGAGAGGTCGGGCCGACTGTGCCAGGCACCGCTGGTGACCAGAGCGGCGGTCCACACGACCAAGAAGAGCGCGGGAAGCACGCTGACCACGCTGAAGTAGCGGCCGATCCGGCTGCCCAGTCCTACCGCGGCGTCCGGCAAAGAAGGTCCTCCCACCGTCAGCCGTCCCCGGGATTCTTGGAAGTGACCCGGGCACACCTGCGGCAGTACGACTTGTCGCCGCGTGCCCGGAGTACGCCACCGCAATGCGGGCACCGGCGGTTGCCGGACTTGTCCTCGCTCTCGCCGGGTGGCTGGAGCGGACCTTTGCCGTAGCCGAACAGGGCGAACGACGTGACAGCGAGCCGGAATCCGCGCATGGCCCTCACCCCGCCCTCCAGGATTCGACCATGTTAGGTCAGCATTCAGACCTAGTCGACAAGCCGGGACGAGGTGGTGATGGGCTTTTCGCCCTGGGCGGTGCCTGCCGTGGGCATCGTGGTGGTGGCTCTGGCCGGGGTGTTCGGCAGTCGCTGGGCGTGGCTTGCCCTCGGGGTGCTCTTGACCGTCGGTGCGGGATGGGCCGGCTGGGTCGTGCTTTGCGAGCGGAAGCCCGATAGCGTCACCCCCATGGGGCTCACCATCAGGCCGCTCGCGCTCGCTGTCGTCTGGCGTGGGGATTCGCTGCTCGTCTTCGAAGGGCGTGATGACTTCAAGGACGAGACCTACTACCGGCCCCTCGGCGGCGGGGTCGAGTTCGGGGAGAGCAGCAGGGACGCCCTCGAACGCGAGTTCCGCGAAGAACTCGACGCCGAGATCAAGGTCGGCAAGCGGCTCGGTGTCCTCGAGAACGTCTTCACCTCGGAAAACCGGCCTGGGCACGAGATCGCCTTCATCTACAAGGCCGAGTTCGTCGACCGCGGCATGTACGCCAAAGACGAAATGAAGATCCTCGACGACCCCGCCACCGCGCGGTGGGTCGACGTCGAGGACTTCAAGAACGGCAGCAAGATCCTCTACCCCGCCGGGCTCACCGAACTGCTCTCAACGGAGTAACGACCGCGAAGTCGGCTCCAGCGACTCGGCGCCAGGAGAAGCGGCCCGGCTGAACGACACCGTGAACGGCCCGTCCGTCCGCACCGGCAGCCGCGGGAAGTTGTTCGGCGCGGGCTCCGTCTCGAACACCGCGAACGCCGACGGCGACGCCTCGAAGGAGACGTACACCCCCGAACCCGGGGGTGGGGAAGTCAGCCCACGACGGACCGGACGCAGCAGCAGCACGTTGTCCGAGTCCACCATCGTCGCGTTCGCCTCGTCGCGGAAACGGCGCCACACCGGTCCCGTGTAGAACGCGGAAAGCGCGTCAGCGCGCGCGGCGAAGGAAGAGAATCCCCGCAACCACACGAACTCGTCCGGAGACGCCGCAGTGCGGAACAACCCGAACAGATGCGCCCCCGAAGCCTCCTGGGGCTCGACGAACTCGCGCTCGAACAGCGCGATCAGCTCGTCGCGCCGGCCGGGGTGCAGGGTGTAGCGGCGCAGTTCCAGCACCGTCTCGAACGAAGAAAAGTCCACGGCCCGCACACTAGAGACCACCACCGACAAAAACTGATCAGCGGAACGCCGCCAGCCCCGTCACCGCCTGGCCCAGGGACAGCGCGTGCATCTCCTCCGTGCCCTCGTACGTCAGGACCGTCTCCAGGTTCGCCATGTGCCGCATCACCGGGTACTCCAGCGAAATCCCGTTCGCGCCGAGCATCGAGCGCGCCGTGCGGGCCGCGTCCAGGGCCGACCGCACGTTCGCCATCTTGCCGAAGCTCACGTGGTTGTGGTGCAACGTCCCCGCGTCCTTGAGCCGCCCGATCTGCAGCGCCACCAGGCCGGCCCGGTTGACCTCGACCAGCAGGTCGGCCAGCTTGCGCTGGGTCAGCTGGAACCCGGCCAGCGGCTTGCCGAACTGCGACCGCGACAGCGTGTACTCCAGCGCCGACTCGTAGCACGCGCGAGCCGCCCCGACCACGCCGAACAAGATCCCGTAGCGGGCTTCGTTCAGGCACGACAGCGGGCCGCGCAAGCCCCGGACCTCGGGGAACGCGGCAGAAGAGGGGAGCCGCACGCCGTCGAGGACCAGTTCCGCCGTCAGCGACGCCCGCAGCGACAGCTTGTGCTTGACCTCGTTGGCCGTGAACCCCGGTGTCGACGTCGGGACGACGAAGCCGCGGATGCCGTCGTCGGTCTGGGCCCAGACGACCGCCACGCCGGCGACCGTTCCGTTGGTGATCCACATCTTCGTGCCCGAAAGCACCCAGTCCGACCCGTCGCGCACCGCCCGTGTCCGCATCGCGCCCGGGTCGCTGCCCGCGTCCGGCTCGGTCAGCCCGAAGCAACCCAGCGCGTCGCCGGTGGCCATCCGCGGCAGCCACTCCTGGCGCTGCTCCTCGCTGCCCCACTTGTGGATCGCGTACATCGCCAGCGAACCCTGCACCGACACGAAGCTGCGCAGCCCCGAGTCGACGGCTTCCAGCTCGCGGCACGCGATGCCGTACGCGACCGCGCTGGTGCCGGCACAGCCGTAGCCTTCCAGGTGCATGCCCAGCAGCCCCAGCGAACCGAAGCCCTTGGCCAGCTCGGCGGCCGGGAGCGCGCCCGATTCGTACCAATCGGCGACGTGGTCGAGCAGGTTGTCCTTCGCGTACGCGCGGACGGCGTCGCGGATGCCGCGCTCTTCCTCGGCGAGCCCGGCGTCGAGGTCGAGGAAGTCGTGCGGATCAGGGGTGCGGCTCATGCGCGCACCTCGCTGACGCTCAGTGCGGCCTGAGCCCTGGGCGCAGTGTTGAATGATTCGTTCGCAGGCTCACTCATGAGGGCTCCCGGGGGACGCGGCGATGCGGCCCTCGCAGGAAACCACAGTCAGGCGTCTGTCCTCCGCGTGGCGTTCGTCACGCGGGCAGCAGACGCGGACGGCGAACACCGCGGCCGGATCTGCTGACGAGGGATCAGCAGCTCGGTGAACTGCGGAAACGGCACGCTCTCGATGTCGTCGCGCCAGGCGTGCAGCATCTGGGACAGCAAGTCGTCCTCGGCCATCTTCGCCTCCTGGCGTCCGGTCGCGCGAGGGTCACCCACACGATCGGATGGCTGAATACCCAGCGAGCGGGACGCCCAAACGTCCTTCGCCAAGATTCTTCCGGCCCGTGACCCCGCCATGGCAGAATCGCGTCGCCGCCGCCAAGGCCTCTACTCCCGAGGAGCGCACATGCGTGCGGCCAGTCTGCTCGCTCTCACCACCGCCATCCTGTTCGGCGTCACCGGGGTCGCCACGGCCCACGAAAGCTCCTGGCGCCAGACCGGGCACACCACCGCCGAGAACCGGGTCAGCGGCGAGGGCCTCACCACGCTGCGCCTGCCCGGCCACGCCCCCGAAATCGTCTACCGCAACGGCGCCACCATCCCGCAGCCGCTCAAGGACGAGGGCTGGGGACACGTCGGCGACCCGGACTCGCTGCGCGGCTACGTCTTCGACGTCTACCAGGACACCGTCGCCCCGACGCCCACCAGGAAGATGTACCTGGTCACCCAGCCCGACGGCACCACGACGGAGTTCGTCCACCCGCTGCAGGCCGACGAGCCCGCCCCGAACGCCAACGCCCAGGTCGCGGCCACCCCCGACGGCCAGTGGCTCGTCTCCGGCCCACTCGGCGAGATCGACCGCCTCTACGTCTCCCCGACGCCGTTCCTCAACCCGCGCGGCCCGAAGACGGCCGGCGACCTGCCCGTCGCCGCCCGCATCCACCTCGACCACCACATCCGCAGCGCCCAGGGCTGCGACTTCGTCAGCCCCACCCGCCTGATCTGCGCGACCAGCGACCCCTACAACGACCTGTTCCCGACGAACCTGCAGCTCCTGCAGATCGACCTCCCGCGGCCCCTCACCGGCCACGACGTCACGGCGAAGGTGCGCGAAATCGGCCAGGTCCCGCTGGTCAGCACCTGCACCGGCACGTTCACGCCGGAGGGCGTCGACTACGACGCCGGAGTGCTGCGCGTCGAGGTCGTGCCGCCCGCACCGTGCAACACCGTGACGGACGTCTATTCGTTCGAGCGCCGCTGAGGGCGACGGCTACGCTGGGTGGCGTGTCTCGTGTGGTGATTCTCGACTACGGCTCCGGCAACCTCCGCTCCGCCGAACGCGCCGTGGCGCGCGCCGGGGCCGAAGTCGAGGTCACCGCCGACCCTCATGCCGCGATCGAGGCCGACGGCCTGGTCGTGCCCGGGGTCGGCGCGTACTCGGCGTGCATGGCGGGACTGCTGGACGTCAAGGGCCACCGGATCATCGGCAAGCGCCTCGCCGGCGGCCGTCCCGTGCTCGGCATCTGCGTCGGCATGCAGATCCTCTTCTCCCGCGGCGTCGAGCACGGCGAGGAGACCGAGGGCACGGGGGAGTGGCCGGGCGTCGTCGACCGGCTGAACGCCGACGTCCTGCCGCACATGGGCTGGAACACGGTGCGCGCGCCGGCCGATTCGCAGCTCTTCGCCGGGCTCGACCCCGCGGAGCGCTTCTACTTCGTGCACTCCTACGCGGCGCGCAAGTGGGAGCTGGAATCCGGGATCGGCCAGGCACCCAAGGTCACCTGGGCCAATCACGGCGAGGACTTCGTCGCGGCGGTCGAAAACGGGCCGCTCTGGGCCACCCAGTTCCACCCGGAGAAGTCCGGCGACGCGGGCGCGCAGCTGCTGAAGAACTGGCTCGCGACCCTCTGACCGGGTGACGGGGGTCTCCGCTTTAGAGTTACCGGCGTGACTTTCACGCTGCTTCCCGCCGTTGATGTGGCCGATGGCCAGGCCGTGCGACTCGTCCAGGGCGAGGCCGGCACCGAGACCTCCTATGGCAGCCCGCTGGAAGCGGCGCTCGCCTGGGAGCGCGACGGCGCCGAGTGGATCCACCTGGTCGACCTCGACGCCGCCTTCGGCAAGGGCAGCAACCGCGAGCTGCTCGCCGACGTCGTCGGCCGGCTCGACGTCCAGGTCGAGCTCTCCGGCGGCATCCGCGACGACGCGTCGCTGAAGGCCGCGCTGGCCACCGGTGCCCGCCGCGTCAACCTCGGCACCGCCGCGCTCGAGGACCCGGAGTGGACCGCCCGCGTGATCGGCGAGTACGGCGACCGCGTCGCGATCGGCCTCGACGTGCGGATCACCGAGGCGGGCCACCGCCTGTCGGCCCGCGGCTGGACCTCCGACGGCGGCGACCTGTGGGAGGTCCTCGACCGCCTGGACCGCGACGGCGCGTCCCGCTACGTCGTGACGGACGTGAGCAAGGACGGCACCCTGCGCGGCCCGAACCTCGAGCTGCTGCGCGACGTCGTCGCCCGCACCGACGCACCGGTGATCGCCTCCGGCGGCGTGTCCAGTGTGGACGACCTGGTCGCGCTGGCCGGGCTGGCTTCGGACGGGGTCGAGGGCTCGATCGTCGGGAAGGCTCTGTACGCGGGGGCCTTCACGCTGCCCGAGGCGCTGGCCGCGGTCGCGAAGGTCTAGCCGGGCGGGTCACGGTTCGTGCGGCGGGGCACTCGGAGCTGCGGCTGCGCGGGCCTGGTCGACGACGCGGCCCGTGCGGCGCCGGCATTACCTCCGGCGTAATCGACGGTGGTCGCGAGAAGCGTCAGGATTCCTTTCACGCCAACGAAAGGGACGCCATGACCGCCTACGGACTCGCCCACCTGCGCCCGCCCGCCGTGCTGCCTGAGGACGTCTTCGAGTACTTGGAACGCATCCAGGCGACGCTCGATCCGTACGGCGGGAAGTTCGTCGTGCACGGTTCGCCGGTGCACGTCGTGGAAGGCGAATGGCCCGGTGCGCTCGTCGTCATCGAGTTCCCGGGCCTCGACGCCGCGCGCGAGTGGTACGACTCACCCGCCTACCGCGAGATCCTGCGCCTGCGCGCCGACCACATCCCCGGTGACCTGGTGCTCGTCGAAGGCTGCGGCCCGGACCACGACTCGGCCGCCATGGCCGCGGCGATGCGCGCGGCGAGCGTGCCCCGATAAGGGGCTGACAGCGGCGGCCGGGGGCCGTAGGTTGCCGCGGGTGGAGGAGATCGTCACCCAGCTCGAAATGACCGCCGCCGACCAGCTCAACCCGGCGCCGGCCGTCGACGGCGTCGCGCTCCAACCCACCGGACCGGGGCCGGTGATCCGCGATCTGCACGTCCGGATCGGGACGCCGTACCGGTGGCCGAGTGCGTCCAGGACCGACGAGGACTGGGAAAGCTGGCTGGCCGAACCGAACCGGCGGTACCGGCTCATCGAATACCGCGGCGACGTCGCGGGCGCCGCCGACGTCGAGTCGCAGCCCGGCGGCGACGTCGAGATCACCACCTTCGGCCTGCTGCCGGAGTTCGTCGGCAAGGGGCTCGGCGGCTACGCGCTCACCCTCGTCGTGGCCGACGCGTGGGCACTCCCCGGCACGAAAAGGGTCTGGCTGCACACCTCGACGCTCGATCACCCGAACGCCCTGCCGAACTACCTGCGCCGCGGCTTCCGCGGGTTCAGTCGTCCAGCTTGACGGCGATCCCGACCGTCCGGTCGGCCGGGCCGCGCAGCTTCGAGAAGAACATCGACAGGCGCCCGAAGACGCCGTACTTGCGCCCGATCACGCCCTGGACCCGCCGGGTGTCGTCGAGGTCCAGCAGCCGGGCCTGCCCGCTGACCTTCGCGCCGTGGGTCTTGCGGCCGCGGAGGTCGCAGGCCTGCACCTCCACCCGGCCGCTGTTGCGGATGCGCTTGACCTTGCCGACGTCGCGCACGGAGTTGAAGACGAGCTCGCCGCCGTCGCCCGCCACCCAGATCGGGGTCGGCACCGCGCGCCCGTCGCGGCGGAACGTGGTCAGGACGACGTAGCGCTCGGCCGCGAGCCGGTCCGTTTCGGATGCCATGGCACCACGGTAGTCACGGCGTCCGGCGCCGCAAGGTCGCCGCGCCGAACACCAGCGCCAGCAGCGCGCAGCAGGCCACCACCACGAGGTTGCGCAGGATCACCGCGTCGATCGTGCTGGACGCCGTGACGCGGGTCAGCGCTTCGACCGCGTACGACAGCGGCATGACGTCCGACAGCCACCGCAGCAGCCAGCCCATGTCGGCACGGGGCACGAACAGCCCGCACAGCAGGATCTGCGGCAGCACGAACACCGGCATGAACTGGATGGCCTGGAACTCGGTGCGCGCGAACGCGCTGACGAACAGCCCGAGCGCCATGCCCAGCAGCGCGTCGAGGACGGCGATCACCAGCAGCATCACGACCGAACCGGCGAGGTCGAGACCGAGCCACCCCAGCGAGACGCCCGCCGCGAGCGCCACCTGGACGACGGCGATCGAGCCGAACGCCAGCGCGTAGCCGAAGAGCAGGTCGAGCCGGCCGATGGGGAGCGTCATCAGGCGTTCGAGGGTGGCGGTGGTCCGCTCCCGCAGCGTCGTGATCGACGCGATGAGGAACATGATCAGGAACGGGAACACCCCGAGCAGCGCGGGCGCGATGCGGCTGAACACCAGCGTCGAGTTGAAGACGTAGCGCAGCAGCACCATCAGGAGCGTGGGCACCACGATCAGCATCACGACGGTGCGCGGGTCGTGCCGCAGCTGCGTGAGGATGCGCCGGGTGGTGGCGAGCGTCAGCGCCGGGTTCACGACGCGGCCCGCACGAGGTGCAGGAAGGCGCCTTCGAGGTCGGCGGCGCCGGTGCGTTCGCGCAGGGCGAGCGGTGCGTCGTCGGCCAGCAGGACGCCTTCGCGCATCAGCAGGAGCCGGTCGCAGCGCGCCGCCTCGTCCATGACGTGGCTGGACACGAGCAGCGTGGCGCCGCCGTCGGCGAGCCGGCGGAAGAGCGCCCAGAGCTCGTCGCGCAGCACGGGGTCGAGCCCGACGGTGGGCTCGTCGAGCACGAGCAGTTCCGGCTCGCCGAGCAGCGCGACGGCGAGGTTCGCGCGGTTGTGCTGCCCGCCCGACAGTGACCCGACGAGCTTGCCGGCGTGGTCCGTCAGGCCGACTTCGTCGATCACCCGGTCCACATCGGACGCCGGCGCTCGCAGCACCGCGGCGAAGTACCGCAACGCTTCGCGCACGGTCAGGTCGGCGTAGATCGCCGGATTCTGGGTGGCGTACCCGATCCGGCGCCGCAGCGGCGGGCTGCCGGCGGGCAGGCCCAGCACGGTGACGGTGCCGCCTTCGACGATCTGCACGCCGACGATCGCCCGCATCAGCGTGGTCTTGCCGCAGCCGCTCGGGCCGAGCAGCCCGGTGACGGCACCGCGCGGCACCGCGAAGCTCACGTCCCGCACCACCATCCGGCCTCCGCGCCGGACCCGCAGGCCGGTGACCTCGAGCGCAGAATTAGTCATGTGTTTAATTCTGCGCTCGGTGAGTTCCCGGAGTCAAGAGCCCGCCGGGCGGCGTGAAAAACGCCTAGTCCGTTCGCCGGGAGAACCCCACACGACCGGCGGAAGCGTTTCAACACCTGCGTCTGAAACGCTTTATGGACTGGGGGGTTTCCTGATCTGGAGGGCATGTCGATGGCCGTCACACAGCAGGTACCGGTTCATCCGCAAGCACAGTTCTTCGGCGCGGGGCCCTATCCCACGCGCCGCGCGGCGATCGCCGTCGTCGCGGTCCTCGCCGGCTTCGCGCTGACCGCCCTGTGGTCCGCGCCGTTCGTCGACTCCGTCATCGGCGACAGCGTCGCGAACGGGCTGCTCGGTTACGACGCGAAAGCCACGCCGATCAGCGGCGTCCTCGCCGGGACGCTCTTCGCGTTCGTCTCCGGCCTCGCGGGGTCCTTCACCGCCTGCAACATCGCCGCGTTCGGCGCGGTCGCCCCGCTCGTCGGCGGCCAGGCCGGGGAGAAACGGCGCTTCGCCACCACGCTCAAGCCGCTGGGCTGGATCGCCGCGGGCATGCTCGCGGTGTCGATCGTCTACGGCGTCATCGTCGCACTGGTCGGCACGCGGATGCCGCAGTTCTCCACCGCGCAGACGTCCGGGCTGAGCCCGCGCAGCGTCCAGTCGATGGTCGCGTTCGGTGTCGTCGGGCTGGTGTTCCTGGTCATGGGCCTGATCGCGCTCGGCATCCTCCCGAACCCGTTCGCCGGGTTCGTCGCCCGCCACCCCGCGGCCCCGCTCGTCCTGATGGGCGCGCTCATCGGCGGGTTCCTCATCGGCCGTCCGTACCCGCTGTTCCGGATCATGTTCCGCAGCGCCGCCGAGGAGCACAACGTCCTGTACGGCGCGGCCGCGTTCGCGCTGCAGTCGGTCGGCAACATCGTCGTCATGGCGGTGCTGTTCCTGCTCCTCACGCACGCCACCGGCGGCCGCGTGCAGCGCTGGCTCGCCGCGAAACCCGCCCGGATCGCGACGGTGACCGGCGCGGCGCTGCTCGTCGGCGGCACGTTCACGCTGCTCTACTGGGACGTTCGCGTGCTCGGCCGGCTCGGGATCATCTGGTTCCCCATGGTCAGCTGGTAGCCCGCCCGAGCCACCGGTAATCAGGCGAGGGGTCGAGCCGGACGCCGTCCGCGACGGCGACCAGCTCGGCCTCCGGCCGCGCGCCCGACACCGTCAGCCAGCGCCCGGACGGCAGGCGGACGGCGACGGTCGCTTCGCGGCCGGCCACGAAGAACCCCTGGCCGCCGCGGACGGTGACGGGGGCGGCACCGGTCACGCCGGGGGAGCCCGCGCTCGCCGTGACGCGGACCGCCGGCACCGACGGCCGCGCGGGGTCGGCCGCGGTCAGCTCGGTGCTCGCGTCGCCCGGGCCGGTGCCCTTCACGGCGGCTGACCGTTCGGTCAGCCCCGCCGGGAGCGCGCCGAACCGCAGCTCCCCGCGGACGCCGACCGGCGCGGCGGTGACCCCTTGAGCGATCCACAGGGCCACCAAGCGGGCTTCCGGGACCCCGGTGACCCGCGCGGTCAAGACGTGGTCGTCGTCGGCGAGCCAGGTGATCAGCGCGGCCGTCCCGGTGTCGCCGGTGACCATCGCGACGCGGCCGCGCACCAGGACCTGGTCGCGGATCGACGCGATCCGCAGCTCGGTCTGCGACCACTCGGGGTCGGCGGTCGAGTAGACCGACAGCGTGACCTCCGCGGGGCCGGCGAACCACCGCCGGACCTGCGGCGCGGTGCCGGGTCCGCCTTCGCGGTACTGCTCGGTGAAGCCGTCCGGCAGCCAGCCGGGGCTGTAGCCGAGCACCGGGCGGCTCGCGGCCGGGTCGAGGTCCGGGGTGGTGATCGCCCGCGTACCCACGAAGACCCCGGCGACCAGCACGACCACCGCCGCGGCGACCAGGGCCAGCTTCGTCGCCGGACGCCGCTGCCGCCCGGCCCGGGCCAGCGCGTCCCGGACCGCGTCGCCGTCCGGGGCGCGGGCGGCGAGGCGGTCGAGGCTGTCCCGGATCAGCGTCTCGGTGTCGTGCTCGCTGCGGGTCATTCGGGGGCTCCGGTGAGGATCGTGGGGTGCGGGGCCTGGCGCAGGGCCGCGAGGGCGCGGGAGATCTGGCTGCGCACGGTGGAGGTGCCGCAGCGCAGGACGGCGGCGATCTCGGAGTCGGAGTAGTTCTCGTAGTAGCGCAGGACGATCGCCGCGCGCTGCTTGCGGGGCAGCGTCGCCAGGAGGCCGAGCATGGCGTCCCGCTCGTCGTAGGCGGCCGACGGGTCGGCTTGCGGCGGGCCGAGCGCGTCGAGGACGTCGTGACTGCTCGGCACCATCCGCCGCACCGCCCGCCGGCGCCACGACAGGTACTCGTTGGTGATCATCCGCCGGACGTAGGCAGGCGGCGCGTCGATGCCGTCCCAGCGCTGCTGGGCGCGCAGCAGCACGTCCTGGACGATGTCCTGCGCGAGGTGCGGGTCGTTCGTCAGGACGGTCGCGTAGCGCAGCAGCCCCTCCAGCCGCTCCGCCACGAACTCTTCGAATCCCACCCCCTATGGACGCACGAGGGCGCCTGGGTGCTGCACGCGGGCGGCGATTTCTTCAGCAGTTCGGCGTCACGCCGTCGAAGGACGCGCAGTCGTCCTGGTTCCACGGGTCGTTCTGCCACTGCTCCGGGGTGAGGGTGCGGGAGCTGTCGCCGGCGACGAACGTCCACGGGCCGACGTAGTCGTTGCTGTACCAGTAGTTGTCCTGGTCGTGGGTGATCGCCTCCTGCACGACGGTCGCCCGGTACGGCGACCAGGCCGGGTAGGTGCCGTAGTTCGACAGCACCGCCATCCGGCCGCACAGGCCGGCGCAGCCCGGCCGGGCGGGGTCGAAGCGGAAGGTGTTCGAGTGGATTTCGACCCGCTGGGTCTTCCACCGGCAGTCGTCGAACAACGGCTCGTCGTCGATGCCCGGCGCCGAGCACCGGGTCCGGTCGGTGACCAGCTTGGTGCAGCTCGCGCTGGACGTGTTCGCCGGGCTGTTGCAGAAGCGGTCGGCGTTCTCCCACAGCGTGATCGCGGACCAGTTGTCCTCGAAGGTGTTGCCGTAGACGTCGAGGACGTCGGTGCGGGCCGGGACGCGCGGTTCGCCGCCGGACTCGGACAGGTACACCGCCGCGGACGGGAAGTTGTCGCCGCGGGACGCGCGCCGGCTGCCGGCCACCACGTTGTTGCGGCGGATGACGTTGTGCCGGATGACGACGTTGTAGCTGATCTCGTAGAAGATCGCTTCGGCGTCGTTGTCCTCGATGAGGTTGTCTTCGATCAGGAAATCGTTGTCGTTGGTGTCGGCCCACAGGCCGGCGCCGTGGTTGTGGTGGATCCAATTGCCACGGACGTCGGCGCCGTTCACGGCCCAGAACTTGATTCCACCGCTGCACCCGCAGCCGGGGTTGCGCGTTTCCCAGTCGTCGACGTTGTTGTCCGAGATTTCGTTGCCCTCGACGACGAGCCCGGTGATCGCATTGTCGGGGCGGTAGGCGTTCATCCCGTACTGCCCGTTGCCGCGCAGGCAGTTCGCCCGCACAACCTGGCGGATCCCCGCCATCAGCGCGGCGCCGCGGTTGTTCTGAATGGTGCTGTTCTCGATCACCCAGTGCTCGCCGGAGTCGTGGTTGACCACGCCCTGGTCCTGCGGGGCGACGAAGTTCTGGATGGTGAGGCCGCGGATGACGACGTCCTTCGCCTGCTGGGTGAACGCGGCCTGGTTGATCCCGCCGCCGTCGAGCACGGCGCCGGGTGCGCCGAGGTAGACGTCGCCGTCCTTGGGGATGACCTGGCCGAACTGGTCCGCGGCCAGGCGGTGGGTGCCCGGTGGCAGCCAGAAGGTGGTCCCGGGTGCCGCGGACCGCGTCTTGACCGACAGGTCGCCCTCGACGCCCGCGTCGACGACCACGGCGCCGGCCGGGGCCTGCGGGTTCAGGGCGGGCTGGTGGTCGCAGACGGCCCCCGTGAGTCCGGCAGCGGCGACGGCGGCGGGCGCGGCGGCCGGGAAAACGGGAATGACGAAGGCGGCCGTGAGCAGGACGACGAGCGCGGAATGGGGGCGCGGCATGCCGTGAACCTACGCGAAATCGATGGGGGGAATACCGCCATCAGTGGAACACTCCGGTCGTTCGGCGGGTGGCCGGTCACGGTTAAAGAATCACGTGACCGGCCACTGGACAAATGCTGGACAATGAAATTCTCCCCTTACCGTGGGATGGCGTCCTCCAGTCGGAGGAAAGCGAAGCCCGTGGTCGCCGAATCGCCCACCGCCGGGCGCCGCTCGCCGTCGTGGACCACCAGCAGGCCGTGCGGGAACCGGCGGCCCAGGTACGCCGTGCTGATCGCCGAACCGTCCGAATGCTCCACCGAGTCCGTGCCGCGGCCCGCGACGATCCGCAGGTCACGTGTGCGGCCGGGGCCGTACACGACGAACCGGGAGTCGCCCTGGCTGGAGGCGAACAGCGTGCCGTGCGCCACCGCCAGGCCTTCGGCGTCCGCGGTGAGCCACTTGCCGCCGAAGCCCGGGTCGGGCCCGTCCGGCACGCACTCCTCGGCGACGTCGTCCCAGCGCTGCGGGACGCCGTACGAGCGCACCCGGTCGACCAGCTCGGGCCGGCCGAAGCCCGACGGCCCGACCGTGATCCGCCAGATCCCGACGTCCTCCTGCGCGGTGTAGAGCGTCCGGCCGTCGAGCACCGAGCCCTCCAGCTGCGGGCCCTCGCCCGGCTCCTCGCACGGCGACCAGGTCACGCCGTCCGGCAGCCCGAACGACGACGGCAGGTCCACGACCCCGAGCGGGGCCGTCCCGACGCCGCCCGGCTTGTCGACCAGCCGCAGCAGCGCCACCCGCGTCTCGTGGCGGCGGGTCACCGCCACCCAGCGGATGCCGGTGACCGGGTCGCGGCCCGCCGCCAGGCCGTACGCCGTGCGCTGTTCGCCCACTCCGGACTCCGGGAACACCCGGGCGGTGGCCGGGTCGGTGACGTCGCGCAGCACCCCCGCGCCCGCCGCCGCGCCGCGCGGGTCGATCCGGTAGACCCGGATGCGGTCCTGGCCGCGGTCGCTCACCACGGCCAGGTCGCCGACGACGTCGACGTTGTTGAACCGGCCGCCCGGCCCGGCCGGGACCCGCTGCAGCGTCCGCGCGTCCAGGTCGAACGCCGCCAGGCCGCCCTGCTTCAGCGTCCCGAGCACGATGCTGCGCGACGGGTCGTGGGGGTGGACCCAGATGGCGGGGTCGTCGGCGTCGGCGGGCTCGGCGAAGGCCTGGGTTTGGAGGACCGGGGAGGGATCGCGGGGCGCGGCGGAGGCGGGGACGGCGGTCAGCAAGGAGACGGCGGCGACGGCCACCGGAAGGAGTCTGCGCACCGGCGCAAAGTAGACGAATCGGGTGGCCGGGACGTGAACGAGCGGTGTGGCGCAGCCCCCGGTCTCCACTTTACGGCGGGGGACCGACAGTTTTCCCGCTGTCGAGCTGCCCGCCGTCGAGTTGTCCACTGTCGAGTTGTCCACTGTCGAGTTTCCGGCCGTCGAGGTAGTACTGCGCCACCGGCGCGAGCAGGGCCACGATCTCCTCGTCGTCCGCCTCGGCCAGCGGGGGCAGCTTGATCACGTACCGCAGCAGCGCGACGCCCATCATCTGCGCCGCGATCCCCGTCACCCGGATCCGCGGCACGTCCAGTGCCTTCGCTACCTCGGCCAGCACCGTGCGCTCGATGAACTGGCGCATCATCAGCGCGACCTGCTCGTTCGTCGCCGCCGCGCGCAGCATCGCGATGAACGGCGTGCGCCCCTCCGGCGCCGCCCAGACCGCCAGGAACGCGCGCACCAGCCGTTCACCCAGGGAGGCGCGCGGACCCGCCAGGATCGCCGGGACCAGCTCGGCCGGGTTCACCGGCAGGTTCATCGCCGCCGCGAAGAGCTGCTGCTTGCTGCCGAAGAAGTGGTGCAGCAGGGCCGCGTTCACGCCCGCGTCGGCGGCGATCCCGCGGACCGTCGCGCCGTCGTACCCCAGCTCGGCGAACCGGTGCCGGGCCGCGTCGAGGATCTTCTCCCGCGTCTCGGTCTGCCCCGGCCGCCGCCCCGCCCGTGCCATCGGTCGAGCTTAGAACGCTCTTGACTACGCTGGTGCGCATGTCTGTCGCGGTGCGGGTGATCCCCTGTCTCGACGTCGACGCGGGCCGGGTCGTCAAGGGCGTCAACTTCGCCGGCCTCCGCGACGCCGGCGACCCCGTCGAGCTGGCCCGGCGCTATGACGCCGAGGGAGCCGACGAGCTGACGTTCCTCGACGTCACGGCGTCCTCCGGCGACCGCGAAACCACCTACGACGTGGTCCGCCGCACCGCCGAGCAGGTGTTCATCCCGCTCACCGTCGGCGGCGGCGTCCGCAGCAACGACGACGTCAACCGGCTGCTGCGCACCGGCGCGGACAAGGTCAGCATCAACACCGCCGCGATCGCCCGGCCGGAGTTCCTCCACGAGGCCTCGCGCCGGTTCGGCGCCCAGTGCATCGTCCTGTCGGTCGACGCCCGCCGCGTGCCCGAGGGCGGCGAGCCCACCGCGTCCGGCTTCGAGGTCACCACCCACGGCGGCCGCCGCGGCACCGGCATCGACGCCGTCGAGTGGGCCGCGCGCGGCGAAGAGCTCGGCGTCGGCGAGATCCTGCTGAACTCCATGGACGCCGACGGCACCAAGAACGGCTTCGACCTCGAGCTCATCGAGCTGGTCCGCAAGGCCGTCCGGGTCCCGGTGATCGCCAGCGGGGGAGCGGGCGCGGTCGAGCACTTCCTGCCGGCCGTGCGAACGGGCGCCGACGCGGTCCTCGCGGCCAGTGTGTTCCACTTCGGACAGCTCAAGATCGGCGACGTCAAGGACGCGCTGCGGGAAGGCGGGGTCGAGGTCCGATGAAGTCCTGGCAAGCACCCGTCGAGGTCAAGGTCACCGCCGCCCTGCTGGTCGGGCTGCCGCTGGCGTGGGCGCTGCTCGACCTGGTCCCGGTGCTCGGCGCCGGCTCGGGCCTGGAGATCTTCCGGATCCCCGCGCTCGCGCTCATCCTCGGCGGCGTCGTGACGACCGGGCTCGTGCTCAAGCTGGGCAGCGCCCGGATCGGCGGGCTCGTCGTCACCGTGGTGTTCGCGCTGCTGCACGCGTTCCTGCTGCTCGGCGCGGCGCTGTGGTGGAACAAGCTGTTCTCCGGCCTGTCCTTCGCCGGGTACGGCTACGCGTTCGTCCTGTTCAACTCGATGCCGCTGAAGCGGCACATCCTGGGAGTACGCGCATGACCCTGGACGCGGCCGTCTCGGCGCGCCTCAAGCGCAACGCCGACGGCCTGATCTCCGCGGTCGTCGTCGAGCACGCCACTTCGGACGTGCTGATGATGGCCTGGATGAACGACGACGCTCTCGCCGCGACCCTCGCCACCCGCCGCGGCACGTACTGGTCGCGCAGCCGGGGGAAGCTGTGGGTCAAGGGCGAGACGTCCGGCCACTACCAGCACGTCCGCGAGGTGCGGATCGACTGCGACGGCGATACTGTCCTGCTGCGCGTCGACCAGACCGGCCCGGCCTGTCACACCGGCACGCACACCTGTTTCGACACCGAGGAGCGCCTGCTCCTGGCCGATGAGAAAGAGCACGCGTGACAATCGTCGCCGACGTCCTGGTCGGGCTGGTCGCCCTGATCCACGTCTACATCGTCGTCCTGGAGATGTTCCTCTGGACGACGCCCCGGGCCCGCGCGGCCTTCGGCACGACGCCGGAGTTCGCCGAGGAGTCCAAGACGCTGGCCGCGAACCAGGGGCTGTACAACGGCTTCCTGGCGCTCGCGCTGGTGTGGGGCCTCATCGCGAGCGACCCGACCGGGTTCCAGCTCAAGCTGTACGGCCTGGTGTGCGTGATCATCGCCGGCCTCTACGGCGCGGTGACGGCCAGCAAGCGGATCCTGTTCGTGCAGGTGCTGCCGGCCGCGCTGGCCCTGATCGCGCTGCTGATCGCCCGCTAGACCGGAAGCGGAAAGGGCCTACGCGGTGCCGGCGTTCGCGCCGGCCGGGCGCGAGAAGGCGTGATCGAGCGCGGACCGCCAAGCCTGCGCGGAGACGGTGAGCTGACCGGCCCGCCGGGCCTTGGTGTCCCGCACCCCCACGACCGGCCCCAGCGTCACCTCCACACAGCTGTAGTTTTCGTTGCTGTGGGATGACTTCCGCCATTCGGCCATGTGGTCGCCTCCGCTAGGGCGCAGCCTCCTCGAGCAGGTCCCGGGAGGCGGCTTCGCTCAGTGCCCGCTCACCGAGCATCTTAGCAACCTGCCGATATGCAAGGGTTTGCTCGCTCTCGTGGAGAAAAGCACTCGACTTGATGTGTTCGACAAAGGTGATCGGCGGCGTATCGGGGAACTCGTAGATCTCGAACGGGCCGGTGAGGCCCACGTGGTAGCCGATTCCGGCCGGTACGATTCGCACCGAAATGTTCTTCCGTTGCGCCATCGCGAGCAGGTGATCCACCTGGTCGGACATGATGTCCGGCCCGCCGATGGTTTCCTGGAGCGCTCGTTCGCCGATCAGCGCGCTCAGCCGGACCGGTTCCGGGCGTGCGAGCACCTCCTGCCGCTTGAGCCGGATGCGCAGGCGCTTGTCCGCCTCCTCGACCGGGACCGCGGAGGCTTCCATGATCGCCCGGATGTAGTCGGGCGTCTGCAGCAGCCCGGGAACGAGCAGCGGCGACCAGGCGGTGATCGTGGTCGCGGTGCCCTCGAAGGTCAGCAATGCCGTGAGTGCGTGCGAAATGTCGGCGTTGCTCGACGCCAGCCAGTTGGGTTCCCGCGCGTGCCGGGCCAGCGTCCGGATGCGGTCCCGTTTCTCCCCGGTCACCCCGAGCAGCGCGAGGATCGCCGACACGTCCTCGACGCTCGGCAACCGCTGTCCCTTCTCCCACAGCGACAGCACTTGCGGCAGGATTCCCAATTGCTCCGCGAGCCGGCGAAGGCCGACTCTGCGCGCTTCGCGTTCTTCGCGCAGAGAAGCGGCGAGCGTTCTCGCCGCCGGGCTTGAAGACGTTGGCTTCACGGACGAAGCATACGAATCCCGTCGATTCCCCGAATGCGCGAACGGTGTCAGCGAAAGGTGACGCCTGCTCGCTTACACGCTCGACAAGGCCTTCCGGTTGTCTCCTCGCCCTGTGCCGTTTCTCCCAGCTTCCACGCTGGTCAACGCGCCTACCATCACTCCATGCGAGCATTCTGGGTGGTCATCGCCGTCGTCTTTTCGGTCCTCTCCGGGATCGGCGCCACGGCCACGGTGTACTCGCTCTTCTCCGGCGACGACGATCTGCCGGCCAACCTGATCCTCCTGACCGGTTCCCTCGCGTTCGCCGCCTTCGGCTGGTACGTGCTGCGGGTCTTCGACCGCGACGCGCTGGCCGCCGGTGCCCATCCGAAAGACGGTGCCCACCCGGAACTGGACGCCCGCCTGCGCCGGGCTTCCCGCCGCGCGACGGCCTTCGCCGTGGGCTGGGCGGCGGTGTTCGCGGCCGGGTTCACCCAGGTCGCCCTGGTGGGCACGGCCGCCGACGACCTGCTCGCCACCGGCTTCCACGAGCCCGGTGTGGTGGTCGGCGTGTTCCACAACCGCAAGGGCACGTCGCACATCCGGGTGAGCCACGGCGACCGGACCGACGACCTCGTCTGGGACTCGAACCGCGACTACCACGTCGGCGAGCGGGTGGTCGTCATCCACGACCCGGCCGACCCGGCGCGCGTGCGCACCGCGGACGAACAGAACGAAGACCAGGCTCAGCTCACCGTCGGCATGGTCCCGGTGCTGGCCGCCCTGTTCGGCCTGCCGTTCTCGATCGGGGCGGCGGCCGGCTGGCGGCGCCGGATCCGGGCCGTCGAGCGCACCGGGTGGCGGCGGGCCGGCGTGACCGACGACCAGCTGGGAGGGAGCCAAGGGCGGTACCTGGACGCGGAGTTCCGCGACGGGACGGCGGTCGTCCTCCGCCGCTCCTGGGCGCTCCTCCGGCTGTCGCCGTCGGCCGGCTGGAAGAACAAGCAGGCCTGGGTCGGCGGCCGGGGCAAGGCGATGGTCGTGGGAACCGTGGACCGCCCGTACGTCCTGGCCGTCCACGCGATCCGGGGGCCGGTCAGCCGATCTCGCCCGTGAGGTAGCGCTGCAGGGTCGGCGCGACCGCCCGCACCACGACCTCGACGTCTTCGGAGGCGAGCGGCTCGAACTTCGCCACGTACCGGATCATGCCCATGCCGACCATCTGGGACGCGCAGAGCGTCATGCGCAGCGAGATGTCGTCCGAGCCGATCGAGGAGATCAGCGCGGTGAAGAACTTCTGGAAGAACTCGCGCAGCACCTGCCCGGCCTGCTCGTTCCCGCTGACGCTGCGGATGAGCGCGACGAACACCCCGCCGCCCGCGCCGTCCCAGCGGGTGATGAAGGTGCGGACGATCCGCTCGCCGAGCTCCTCGTCCGGGCCGTTCCGCAGGATCTTCAGCAGCTCCAGCGGGTCGAACGGCAGCTCGAGCACGGCCCGCGCGAACAAGCCCTCCTTGCCGCCGAACCAGTGGTTGACCATGGCGGCGTCGACGCCCGCGCGGGTGGCGATCGCGCGCACGGTGGCCCCGTCGTAGCCGTTCTCGGCGAACACGGCCCGCGCGGCTTCGATCAGCGCCGTGCGGGTGTCCTGGCCGGCGGGGCGCCGCCCGCGGCGTCGCGAAGTAGGCTCAGCGGTGCTCACCCTTTCATCATGACGTACGTCCACCCTGAATTCAACATTCATTGAATTCAGGGTCTGGGAAAACCCCTTCCGGGGGGTGCAGCACAATGAGGGGCATGGTCAGCACCTCGAGCAGCAAGTCCGGTCCCGGTTCGGTCAGCCCGTCCCGTGAGGACTTCCGCGCCCTCGCCGAGAGCCGCCGCGTCATCCCGGTCGTGCGCCGGGTCCTCGCCGACGGCGAGACGCCGATCGGGGTCTACCGCAAGCTCGCCGCCGACCGCCCGGGCACGTTCCTGTTCGAGTCCGCGGAGAACGGCGCCTCCTGGACGCGCTGGTCGTTCATCGGCGTCCGCAGCCCGGCCGCACTCACCGTCCGCGACGGCGAAGCGGTCTGGACCGGCACCCCGCCGGTCGGCCTGCCGTCCGAGGGCAACCCGCTCACCGTGCTGCGTGAAACGATCGAAGCGTTGCACACCGAGCCGTTGCCCGGATTGCCGCCGCTGACCGGCGGCATGGTCGGCTACATCGGCTACGACTCCGTGCGCTGGCTCGAAAAGCTGCCGGAGCTGGCCGAGCGCGACCTCGACATCCCCGAGCTGACCATGCTCCTGGCCACCGACCTCGCGGCGTTCGACCACCACGAGGGCACGGTCACGCTCATCGCGAACGCCGTCAACTGGGACGACTCGCCCGAGCGCGTGGACGCGGCCTACGACGACGCGGTCGCCCGGCTGAGCGCGATGACGGAGCAGCTGCAGGTGCCCGCGCCGGCCACGGTCGCCGCGTTCGACCGGCCCGAGCCCGAGTTCACGCGCAAGCGCTCCAAGGCGGACTTCCACGCCGCGGTCGAGAAGGCCGTCGAGGCGATCAAGGCCGGCGAAGCGTTCCAGATCGTGCCGTCGCAACGCTTCGAGATCCCGACCGCGGCCGACGCGCTCGACATCTACCGCGTGCTGCGGACGTCCAACCCGAGCCCGTACATGTACCTGCTGCGGCTGGAGGGTTTCGACATCGTCGGCTCCAGCCCCGAGTCGCTCGTCACCGTGCGGGACGGCCGCGCGACCACGCACCCGATCGCGGGCACGCGCTGGCGCGGCGCCGACCCGGAGGAGGACGCCCAGCTCGCGAAGGACCTCCTCGCCGACGAGAAGGAGCGGTCCGAGCACCTGATGCTCGTCGACCTCGGCCGCAACGACCTCGGCAAGGTCTGCAAGCCGGGCACCGTGCGCGTCGTCGACTTCTTCCAGATCGAGCGCTACAGCCACGTCATGCACATCGTGTCGACCGTCACCGGCGAGCTGGCCGAGGGCAAGACGGCGTTCGACGCGGTCACGGCGTGCTTCCCGGCCGGGACGCTGTCCGGCGCGCCGAAGGTCCGCGCGATGCAGCTGATCGAGGAGCTGGAGCCGGTCCGTCGCGCGCTGTACGGCGGCGTCGTCGGCTACCTCGACTTCGCCGGCGACGCGGACACCGCGATCGCGATCCGCACGGCGCTGGTCAAGGACGGGATCGCGCACGTCCAGGCCGGCGGCGGCGTCGTCGCCGACTCGGTGCCGGACTACGAGGACACCGAGTCGCTGAACAAGGCCCGCACGGTGCTGTCGGCCGTGGCCGCCGCGCAGACGATGGTCGCGGCGGGCGTGCTCGACCCGGCCGCGGACGCCGCGCATGTCTGAGGCGCCGGCCGAGGCGCCGGAGACCGCCAAGCCGTCGCGCCGTCCACTGTGGATGATCGTGGTCGCGCTCCTGCTCGCCGCGCTCGCGCTGTGGGGCGCGTCACGGCTGACGTGGTTCGCCGAGTTCCGCGACGGCGGCGTGCGCGGCACGGTCCTCTACCGCGAGACCGGCGAGCAGCGCGCGACGGCGCTCGTGCCGCTGGCCCTGCTCGCACTGGCCGGCGTGGCCGGGGTGATCGCGACCGGCGGCTGGGCCCGGCGCGTGCTGGGCGTCGTCCTCGCGCTGGCCGGCGTCGCCGCGGTGTGGTCCGGCGTGTCCGGGGTGAAGTTCTCCGGCTGGGCCGACGGGCTGCCCGTGACGCAGATGCTGCTCGGGCGCGGCCTGGCCGTGCTCGGGGGAATTCTCGTCGCGGCCGGCGGGTTGGCAGCCGTCAAGGGTGCCGGTGCCGCGCGGCTCGGGGCCCGGTACGCGGCTCCGGCCACGCGCAAGAAGGCGCGTGATCCGGACGCCGAGCTGTGGGAAGCACTCTCGGAAGGAGAGGATCCGACCGACGTCCGGGGGAGGCATTCGGAGTAACGCGCGCACCCGGAACCGGGCACTCCAGATGCGGGGGTTAGCATCGTTTCGGCGGGAAGGGGAAGGTTTTTGTGAGCGACCTTGCGAAGGAAACCGTGAGCGCATACCAGGGCGGGGGCGCCCGGTGACCGTGCTCGAAGACATCGTCGCCGGCGTCCGCGAGGACCTCGCGGCACGCGAGTCCGTGCTGCCGTTCGACGAGCTGAAGATCCGCGCGGCGGCCGCCCCGGCGCCCCGCGACGTGATGTCGGCGCTGCGCGAGTCCGGCATCGGCGTGATCGCCGAGGTGAAGCGGCGCAGCCCCTCCAAGGGCGAGCTGGCCGACATCCCCGACCCCGCCGCGCTGGCGAAGGACTACGAAGACGGCGGCGCACGCGTGATCAGCGTGCTGACCGAGGAGCGCCGTTTCGGCGGTTCGCTGGCCGACCTGGACGCGGTGCGCGCGGCGGTCGACATCCCGATCCTGCGCAAGGACTTCATCGTCAGCCCCTACCAGGTGCACGAGGCCCGCCTGCACGGCGCCGACATGGTGCTGCTGATCGTCGCCGCGCTGGAGAAGAACGCGCTCGCCGCGCTGCTCGACCGCGTCGAGTCGCTCGGGATGACCGCGCTGGTGGAGATCCACAACGCCGAGGAGGCCGACAAGGCCCTCGAGGCGGGCGCCAAGGTCATCGGCGTCAACGCGCGCAACCTGCACACCCTCGAGGTGGACCGCGACGTCTTCTCGCGGCTGGCCCCCGGCCTGCCGATGGACGTCTACAAGGTCGCCGAGTCGGGTGTCCGCGGGCCGGGTGACCTGATGTCGTACGCCGGTCACGGCGCCGACGCGGTGCTGGTCGGCGAGGGGCTGGTCGCCTCCGGCGACCCGAAGGGCTCCCTGGTCAAGCTGGTCACCGCCGGTTCCCACCCTGCCTGCCCGAGGCCCTCGCGGTGACCGCAGAGCACGGCACGCACGACCCGGACGAGCGCGGCTACTACGGCCCGTACGGCGGCCGGTTCATGCCGGAGGCGCTGATCGGCGTCGTCGACGAGGTCGCCGCCGAGTACGAGAAGGCCCGGCACGACCCGGAGTTCCTGAACGAGTTCAACCGCCTGCTGAAGGACTACGCGGGCCGCCCGTCGCTGCTCACCGAGGCCAAGCGCTTCGGCGAGCACGCCGGGGGCGCGCGCGTCTTCCTCAAGCGCGAAGACCTGAACCACACCGGCTCCCACAAGATCAACAACGTGCTGGGCCAGGCGCTGCTCACCAAGCGCATGGGCAAGAAGCGCGTCATCGCCGAGACCGGCGCGGGCCAGCACGGCGTCGCGACGGCCACCGCGTGCGCGCTGCTCGACCTCGACTGCGTCGTCTACATGGGCGAGGTCGACACCGAGCGCCAGGCGCTGAACGTGGCTCGCATGCGGCTGCTCGGCGCCGAGGTCATCCCGGTCAAGACCGGTTCGCGGACGCTGAAGGACGCGATCAACGAGGCGCTGCGCGACTGGGTCACCAACGCCGACACCACGCACTACCTGTTCGGCACGGCGGCCGGTCCGGCGCCGTTCCCGACGATGGTCCGCAACTTCCACCACGTCATCGGCACCGAGGCCCGCGAGCAGATCCTCGAGCAGGCCGGCCGCCTGCCCGACGTCGTCGCGGCGTGCGTCGGCGGCGGGTCGAACGCGATCGGCATCTTCTCCGGCTTCTACGACGACCCGTCGGTGCGGCTGGTCGGCCTGGAGCCGGGCGGCGAGGGCATCGAGGGCAACCGCCACGGGGCGACGCTCACGAAGGGCACCCCGGGCAACCTGCACGGCGCGATGACGTACCTGCTGCAGGACGAGGACGGCCAGACGGTCGAGTCGCACTCGATCTCGGCCGGGCTCGACTACCCGGGCGTCGGCCCGGAGCACGCGTGGCTCAAGGACACCGGCCGGGCCGAGTACCGGCCGGTCACCGACGCCGAGGCGATGGACGCGTTCAAGCTGCTGTCGCGCACCGAGGGCATCATCCCGGCGATCGAGTCGGCGCACGCGCTGGCCGGCGCGCTGGTGCTCGGCCGCGAACTGGGCCCCGACGGCCTGATCGTCGTCAACCTGTCGGGCCGCGGCGACAAGGACATGGACACGGCGGCGAAGTGGTTCGGGCTGGTGAACGGATGAGCGGGCTGGACGACCTCTTCGCGACAACGCGCGCGGAGGGCCGTGGCGCGCTGGTCGGCTACCTCCCGGCGGGCTTCCCGACGGTGGAGGGGTCGAAGGAGCTGATCGCGGCATGCGTCGACGGCGGCGCGGACCTGATCGAGGTCGGCGTCCCGTATTCGGACCCGGTGATGGACGGCCCGACCATCCAGGCCGCGTCCGTGACCGCGCTGGACAACGGCTTCCGCCTCAAGCACGTGTTCGAGGTCGTCGAGTCGGTGTCGGCGCGCGGCGGCCGCGCGGTCGTCATGACGTACTGGAACCCGGTGAACCGCTACGGCGTGGACCGCTTCGCGCGTGACCTCGCCTCGGCGGGCGGGCTCGGGTTGATCACCCCGGACCTGATCCCGGACGAGGCCGGAGCGTGGATGGACGCATCCAAGGCGCACGGCCTGGACCGGACGTTCCTGGTGGCGCCCTCATCGTCGGAGGAGCGGCTGGCGTTGACGGCGTCGTCGTCGTCGGGGTTCATCTACGCGACCGCGGTGATGGGCGTGACCGGCGCGCGCGACCAGGTCGGCGCGGGCGCGGAGGAGCTGGTCCGCCGCACGCGGACGCACACGTCCCTGCCGATCGGCGTGGGGCTGGGCGTGCGCTCGGGCGAGCAGGCGGCCCAGGTGGCGTCGTTCGCGGACGCGGTGATCGTGGGATCAGCCCTGGTCACGGCGGCGGCCGAGGGCCCTTCCGGCGTCCGGGCGCTGTCCGCCGAGCTGGCCGAGGGCGTGCGCCGGGCGGTCGCGACCGCTTGACCTGGAGTGCACTCCAGGTGCCACTCTGGGTCGGTGACGTCCTACACCCCGGCCCAGGTGACCGAAAAGACCGGTTTCACGATCGACACCCTGCGCTACTACGAGCGCATCGGCTTGCTCCACCACGTCGGCCGCACGGCCGGCGGGAGGCGGGTGTTCACCGAGCAGGACGTCGAGTTCCTGCAGCTGCTGCGGTGCTTGCGCTACACGGGGATGCCGGTGGCGGAGATGCTGCGGTTCGTGGAGCTGCTGCGGTCCGGTGAAGCGACGCGCGAGGAGCGGGTGGACGTGCTGAGGGAGCACGAGGCCCGGGTGGCGTCGCAGATCTCGCGGCTGCGGGAGCACCAGGAGCACATCCAGTTCAAGATCCAGCTGTACAGCGGCTCGGGCCAGCTGGCTGTCACACCCGCCTGACGCCATCACCTGAACCAGAACTGTCGGTGGCGGTCCGCATACTCCTCGTGTGATGATCCACAACGAGGGGACCGAGCGGACATGCCACACTGGAACAGACCTGCGGCGATCGGCTGGAGCGGAGGTGAAGCGCGATGGCAGCACCGACTGAGCCCCAGCCCGGCATCCCACTACGGCCCGAAGGCTGGACTGCCGAGGATGTTCTCGCCCTGCCCGAGGACCAGACCTCCCTTCAGCGAATCGAACTCGTGGACGGGGTGCTTCTCGTGAGCCCCGCCCCGACCTCGGTGCACCAGCGGCTTCTGCAGAAGTTGCAGTTCGCCTTCGCGCCCGCACTGCCGGACGGCACCGAGCTGCTGCCGGGCGTGAACGTACGTTTCGGCGGACGCCGGCTGCTGATCCCGGACCTGGTGATCTTGACCTGCGCCGAGGTTGACACCTTGGTCTACGCGGCGAGCGATGTCCTGCTGGCGGCAGAGATCGTGTCGCCTTCGACGAAGATGCAGGACCGGATCCTCAAACGGGCGATCTACGCCGAGGCCCTGGTCCCGTACTACCTCCTGGTCGAGCCGCCGGAGCCGGTCAGCGCCACGCTCTTCGCGCTCGAAGGCGGCGAGTACGCGCCCATAGCCAAGAGCGAGAACGGCGAACTCCGCCTCAACCGCCCCTTCGAGGCCACCCTCAAGCTCTGACGGCGTTTGTACGAAAGCTGTACAGCGGCGCGGGAGAGTCCCCGGCATGGACCTCGCACACCTCCCGCGGCGCACCTTCCTCCGCGGCGCCGCCGGCCTCGCCGCCGCAGGAGCCGCCGGGCTCCTCCTCCCGCGGGCCGCCGGAGCCGCTACCGAACCCCGGATCTACAGCTGTGCCGAGTGGGGTGCCCGGCCGCCCGCCGACGCCCTCACCACCCTCGACCACCCCGCGAACCGCGTCCTCATCCACCACATCGCCTGCCCCAACAGCACCGACTACTCCCTCGCGCACGCCTTCCAGATCGCGCGCGACGACCAGCACGACCACATGGACAACAACGGCTGGTCCGACACCGGCCAGCACTTCACCGTCAGCCGCGGCGGGTACCGGCTCGAAGGGCGGCACGGCAGCCTCGACGCCCTGCGCGGCCGCACCACCATGATCCAGGGCGCGCACTGCCCGGGCCAGAACACCAACGCCATCGGCATCGAAAACGAAGGCACCTACACCAGCGTCGAGCCGCCCGAGGCGCAGTGGGCGTCACTCGTCACCTTCTGCGCCTACATCTGCCGCCAGTACGGCATTCCCGTCGAGGAGATCAAGGGCCACCGCGACTACTACAACACCGAATGCCCCGGCGATCGCCTCTACGCCAAGCTCCCGCAGCTGCGCGACGAAGTGGCCGCGTCAATGTAGGTAGCGCATGAGCGAGCACAGCTCGTCCGGCGGCAGGGAACCCAGCCGCGCGATCTCCCCGCGGCGCACGTCCATCAACGTCGTCGCCAGCTCCGCGCCGAACGCCGATGTCAGCTCGGAGTCCGCTTCGAACGCCTTCACCGCGTCCGCCAAGGAGGTCGGCAGGCGGACCGCCGACGGGAGCGTCCCCGGGTCGACGTCCACCGGCTCCGGCAGCGAAGCCGACGCCGAAACCCCGGCCAGGCCCGCGAACAGCAGCGCCGCCACCACCAGGTACGGGTTCGCCGTGAGATCGAAGCACTTGACCTCGAAGTTGGCCGCCCGGTCGCGCTGCCCGGCCGGGCCCTGCACCAGCCGCAGCGGCGCCTCGCGGTTTTCCAGGCCCCACACCGAAAACACCCCGGCCCAGTGGTGCGGCTCCAGGCGCAGGTAGCTGACCACCGACGGCGCGCCGATCGCCAGCAGCGCCGGCAGCCGCGAGAAGATCCCGGCGCCGAACGCCTCCGCCGTCGGTGTCAGGCCGAACCGCCCGTCGCCGCCGGAGCACAGGTTGCGGTCGCCGTCCCAGAGGCTCAGGTGGACGTGGCCGCCGTTGCCGACCCCGTCCGGCGAGAACTTCGGCGTGAACGACGCCCGCAGCCCGTGCTGCTCGCTCACCATCCGGATCGTCTCGCGCGTCAGCACCGCGATGTCCGCCGCGCGCACCGGGTCGTCCGGGGCGACCGACAGCTCGAACTGCCCGGCCGCGTACTCGGGGTGGATCTGCTCGACCGTCACCCCCTGAGCGGACAACGTGGACACGAGTGCGCGCAGGTAGCCCGCCTGCGCGGAAAGCCGCGCGAAGCCGTAGGCCGGGCCCGCCGTCGCCGACCGCGGGTCGTCCGGCGCGTCCGCCGCCGTGATCACCCACTCGATCTCGAAGGCCGTCCGCACGTTGTAACCGAGCGACGCGAGCCGGGCCGTCGCGGTCGCGGCCAGCGCCCGCGCGTCCTGCGGGTGCGGCTCGCCCTCCTGGTCGTACTTCCGGACCGGGGCCCACGCCCAGCCCGGCTGCGCGGCCCGCGGCACGAGCGCGTCCAGGTCGGGGTGCAGCCGCAGGTCGCCGACGGGACCCCGGGAGTACGCGCCGTCGGTGATCTCGTCGGTGGCCAGGAAGAAGTCGAACGAGTTCGACGCACCGACGCCCCACGCCGCCGCCGACCACAGCCGGTCCACCGGGACGGCCTTGACCCGGGCGATGCCGCTGTTGTCCACGAAGGTCAGCGCGACCAGCTCGACGCCGGCCGCGCGCAGGCCGTCCGCCCGCAACGCGCCCTGCTGTGCGAGTTCCGCCCGGTCGAGCTGGCTCATCCTGCCCCCGTCGATGTTCACTGAATACTCTTGAGAAAGAGGTGGAGATCGTGTCAGACACCGTCGAAACCCGTCCAGGGCTGCGCCGTTCCCTCTCCGTCTGGCAGGCGGTCGGCCTGTCCGTCGCGTTGATGGCCCCCAGCATGGCCGCCAACATCAACCCCCAGCAGACCGCGTCCGCCGCCGGCCGCGCCGTCCCGCTCGCCTTCCTGCTCTCGGCGGTCGGCGTCCTGCTGGTCGCGTACGGCTTCGTCAAACTGTGCCAGTACTACCAGCACGCCGGCTCGGTGTACGCGTTCGTCGGCGCGACGCTCGGACCGCGCGCCGGAGTCGTCTCCGGCATCGGCCTCCTCGGCACGTACACGTTCTACGCCGTCGTCACGAGCTCGGCGGCGGGCACGCTCGGGACCGCGTTTCTCACCCAGGTCGGGATCTGGCCGAACCCGCCGTCGTGGGGCCCGTTCGTGCTGACGGCGGTCGCGCTGGTCGGCGCCTGGCTGCTGTCCGTGGTGCCCGCGCGCCGCGGCACGAGCACGCTGCTCGCCGTAGAAGGCGCCACGATCGCGGTGATCCTGCTGGTCACGGTCGTGATCCTGGTCCGGCTGCTCGCCGGGAGCGCGCCGGGCGGCGCGCGGTTCACGATGGACGTCTTCGTCCCGGAAACCGGTTTGTCCGGGGTGTTCCTCGGCGCGGTGTTCGGCTTCCTGTCCTTCGCCGGGTTCGAGGCCGCCGCGACGCTCGGCGAAGAGACCCACGACCCGAAGCGCAACATCCCGCGCGCGATCCTCGGCACGGCGATCTTCGGAGGCGGCTACTTCGTCGTCGTCACCGCGGTCGAAATGATGGCGTTCGGCACGGACGCGACGGCGTTCCACGACTCGCCGTCCCTGCTCGGCGACCTCGGCAGCCGCTACGCGGGCGCGTGGGTCGGCGACGTGATCAGCGTCGGCGCGGCGATCAGCGCGTTCGGCTGCTGCCTGGCCTGCGTCGTCGGCGGCTCGCGGCTGCTCTACGCCCTGGGCCGCGACGCGTACGGCGGCCGCGGCATCGGCCGGACGTCCACCCGCGGCACCCCGATGGCCGCGGTCAGCGTGGTCACCGGCGCGGCGGCGCTGATCATCCTGGTGTGCGCGCTCTTGTTCGGCGCGACGGCGTCGGACACCTTCGCGTGGTCCGGCTCGATCGGGACGCTGATCCTGCTGGTGATCTACCTGCTCACGACGGCAGGTGCGATCCTGCTGCTGTTCGTGAAGCGGCGGATGCGCGTGCCGGCGTGGCACATCGTCTTCCCGATCGGCGCGCTCGCCGTGCTCGGGTACACGGTGTACGTCAACGTGGTGCCGTACCCGGCCGAAGGTCCCGCGCGCTGGTTCCCGGTGGTCGCGGGCGCTGTGCTCGTGCTCGCGGTGGTCTTGGTCCTGTCGGCGCCGCGCTTCGCTCGTAGGGTGGGGGAGAGGCTCGGCACCGTGGACGGAGGCGCATGACCGACCTGCTCCCGTTCGTCGCGGACCTGCCGCTGGTGGACCACCACTGCCACGGCATCGTGACGAAGGACGTGGCCCGCGCGGACTTCGAGGCGATGCTGACCGAGGCGGACACGACGTCGCCGCTGGGCACGAGCCTGTTCGACTCGCTGATCGGGCTGGCCGTGCGCGAACGCTGCGCGCCCGTGCTCGACCTGCCGAAGCACGCTCCCGCCGACGTCTACCTCGAACGCCGTGCCGAGCTGGGCGCGGCCGAGGTGGCGCGGCGGTTCCTGCGCGCCACCGGCACGACGGACTTCCTGCTGGACGGCGGGTTCCGGCCGGACTCGCTGACCACGACCGGGGAGTTCGCGGAGCTGGCCGGCACCCGCGCGCACGATGTCGTCCGGCTGGAACAGGTCGCGGAGGACGTGATCCGGGGGACCACGGCGTCCGGGTTCGCCGCCGCTTTCACCGATGAGCTGGGGAAACGCGCGGCCACCGCGGCCGGGTTCAAGTCGATCGCGGCCTACCGCGTCGGCCTGGAGCTGGCGGGGGAGCGGCCGTCGCGGGCGGAGGTCGAGGCCGCCGCCGGCCGGTGGCTCGCCGGGGGCGGCACCCGCCTCGCCGACGAGGTCCTGCACCGGTTCCTGGTGTTCACCGGCCTCGACCTCGGCCTGCCGGTGCAGTTCCACGTCGGGTACGGCGATTCCGACGTCGACCTGCACCGCTGCGACCCGCTGCGGCTCACCGCGCTGCTGCGGGCCACGCGCGACCGCGGCGTGCCGATCCTGCTGCTGCACAACTACCCGTTCCACCGCAACGCCGCCTACCTCGCGCAGGTCTTCGAGCACGTCTTCGTCGACGTCGGCCTCGCCACGCACAATGCGGGCTTCCGCGCGCCGGCGATCCTGGCCGAGCTGCTGGAGATCGCGCCGTTCGGGAAGGTCCTCTTCTCCACCGACGCTTTCGGCCTGGCCGAGCTGTACCACCTGGGCACGGGCCTGTTCCGCCAGGGACTCTCGGACTTCGTGCGCGCCGGGCTCGCCGCCGGTGCGATGTCCGAAGTGGACGCCGTCCGGCTGTGTGCTTTGGTGGGACACGAGAACGCGAAGAGGATCTACCGCTTGGAGAACGGGTGAACGACCTTTGGGACCGCTGGACGCGGGCGATCGACGAGGAACTGCCCGCCGCGATCGAACTCCGGCACGCGGTGCACGCCGACCCGCGCGGCTCCGGCGACGAGGAGGACACCGCCCGGCTGGTGGCCGAAGCCCTCGGCGCCGGCGAGGGCACCCGCGTCGCCAAGACCGGCCGCGCGATCCCGCTGCCCGGCGGGGACGGCCCGGTCGTCGCACTGCGCGCGGAGCTCGACGCCCTCCCGGTGCTGGAAGGCACCGGCGTGCCGTGGGCGTCGGAGAACGGTCTGATGCACGCGTGCGGCCACGACGTCCACCTCGCCGCGCTGGTCGCGGTATGCCGCGCGGCGCTGCGCGTCGGCGTCCCGCGGCCGATCCTCGCGCTGCTGCAGCCGCGCGAGGAGACGTCGCCGCCCGGCGCGCTCGACGTCGTCGAGTCCGGTGTGCTGGCCGAGGCCGGGGTGGACGCGGTGATCGGCGCGCACGTCCAGCCGCGGATCGCGCACGGCGTCGTCGCGGCGGTGCCGGGGCCGGTGAACGCCTCGACCGACGAGTTCGAGGTGACCATGCACGGCCAGGGCGGCCACGCCGGCTACCCGCAGCTGCTGCGCGACCCGATCCTGGCGCTGTCGCAGCTGGTCGTCAGCCTGCAGCAGCTGGCGTCGCGGCGGATCGACCCGGTGTTCGGCGCGGTCTGCTCGATCGGCCGGATCCAGGGCGGCGCCGCGGCCAACGTCGTCCCGGCCAGCGCGAGCGCGTTCGGCTCGCTGCGCCTGATGCGGGAGAAGGACCGTGAGAGCGCGCTGGAAGCCCTCGCGGAGATCGTGCACGGCACCGCCAAGGCGCACGGCTGCACCGCCGAGCTGGAGATCAGCCCGTGCGAGCCCGTGCTGGCCAACGACCCGGGGCTGGCGGCGGGCGCGCGGCGCTGGCTGGGCCACGCGGGCTTCGCCGTGGACGACCAGTTCCGCTCGTTCGGCGCGGACGACTTCGCCCACTACTGCGGCGGGGCGACGCGGGGCCTGATGCTGTTCGTCGGCCTCGGCGACACCGCGGGCGTCCCCAGCCTCCACGACGAGCGGTTCCTCCCGCGCGACCAGGCCGTGGTCCAGGTGGCGCACGCGCTGGTGGCGGGGTACCTGGCCGCCTTGGAGGCTTGAGTGCCTTAGCGCTACGGTGGCCGCGTGATGAGCGCCTACCTCGCTACGATCCCGAGCCCCGACCAGGGCGTCTGGCACCTGGGGCCGATCCCGGTCCGTGCGTACGCCCTGTGCATCATCGCCGGCATCATCGTGGCGATCTGGTGGGGGGAGCGGCGCTGGGCCGCCCGCGGCGGCACCAAGGGCACCGTGATCGACATGGCCGTCTACGCCGTGCCGTTCGGCCTGGTCGGCGGCCGGTTGTACCACGTGATCACCGACCCCGAGCTGTACTTCACCGAGGGCAAGAACCCCTGGAACGCGTTCGCGATCTGGGACGGCGGCCTCGGCATCTGGGGCGCCATCGCCCTCGGCGCGGTGGGCGCGCTCATCGCGTGCCGCCGCAAGGGCGTCCCGCTGCCGGCGATGGCGGACGCGATCGCCCCGGGCATCGTCGTCGCGCAGGCCATCGGCCGCATCGGCAACTACTTCAACCAGGAGCTCTACGGCGCGCACACGGACCTGCCGTGGGGCCTGGAGGTCTACCAGCGCTTCAACCCGGAGGACCCGGACAACCTCCTGAACGGCGTCGCGACGGGGCACATCCCGCTGCCGGAGAGCCCGGTCCACCCGACGTTCCTGTACGAGCTGCTCTGGAACCTGCTGGTCGCGCTGCTGGTGGTGTGGGCGGACCGCAAGTTCAAACTGGGCCACGGTCGCGTGTTCGCGCTGTACGTGGCGGGCTACACGGTCGGGCGCGGCTGGATCGAGATGATGCGCACGGACACCGCGAACCACATCCTCGGGCTGCGGGTGAACGTGTGGACGTCGATCCTGCTGTTCGTCGCGGCGGTGGTGTACTTCGTGCTCGCCGGGAAGCGGGGGCCGCGGGAGCTGCCGGAGACGCTGCGGAGCAAGGATGCGCCGGGTCCGGAAGAGACGCCGGTCGCGGAGTCTCCGTCCGAGGAGGCTTCGGAAGAAGAGCTCGAGCACGCGAAGGTGGCGGCCGAGGCTCCGGCGGCGGAAAAGCCCGCTTCGGAGGCCGCCCCGCCGGAGGAACCGAAGAAGACCGACGAGAGCTGACCGCACCGCGTCCCTTTGCAGTGGGATTCCGGCGTGACCGATCTGGCCAGGTGAGGGATGCCGCGTAACCGACGCCCGCAAGACCGGGAAGAGAAACGCGGTGAGATCGTCGCCGCGGCCACGCGGTTGTTCGTGGAAGACGGCTACGACCCCACGACGGTGACGCGGATCGGGCGCGAGGCGGGGGTCACCTCCAACACCGTCTACTGGTACTTCAAGGACAAGGACGAGGTACTGGTCGCTGTTCTGGACGCGCTGTTCGCGCAGTTCCTGGCCGGCGTGGCGGAACGCTCGGCCGAACCGCCGGTCGAGCAGTTGTTGTGGGCGATCACCGAGCTGCGGCGGGTCGACCGGCTGATCACGACGGTGCACGCCAGGGTCGCGGCATCGGAGGCACTGCGGGTCTGGCACGACGGTTTCCACGCGCAGGTGGAGGCGATCCTGCGGTGGCACCTGGCCGCGTTGGGCGTGCCGGAGACCGAGCAGGACGCGATGACCCGGATCGGGGTGTTCGTCGTCGAAGGGATGCTGACCCACGTAGGCGACGCCGCGGGCGATCGCGCCGTCGTCGAGACGCTGGTGCGCAGCGCCCGCGGCATCGCCGCCGTGCCGGCTACCGGATCGCCGCGGCCGTGAACCGGGCCGCGAGGAACCGGATCTGGTCGGCGACGGCCCGCTCGAACAGGTCACCGACGTAGATGTCGAAGTGGTCACCGTCGTAGTGGTTGACCTGGACGTGGTCCTGCCCGGCCGCAAGGCGGGCCGTGGTGCGCGCGGGGGCGGCGCGGTCGTCGTCGCACACGCACAACAGGGTCGCCGCGGCGATCTTGCGCAAGTCTTTGCCGGGCCGGTACAGCGGCAACCGCAACGCGAGCCGGGCCGCGACCGCGTTGGCGCTGTCGCCGCCACCGTCCGGGCCACTCATGACACCCCAGATCGTGTCGCGACCGACAGCGGTGTCGCCCGGCCGGAACGGCTGCCCGCCCGTCTCGACGGTCGCGGACAACCCCTTGCCCACGGCCGGGACCCGGGCGAGGACCCCGGCGGTGCGAGGCGAGAGCCGAGACCCCGCCGGGATCAGCCGGGACGCCGCGGCGATCGCGGTCGGCGACACCAGGAAGGCGGGCATCCACCACACCCCGACCACCGGAGCCAGCACCGGCTTCGCCCCGAACACCGACCCGACGACATCGAGCAGCGCGGCGATGATGAGCCCGACCATGCTCACCGGACCGGCCCGGAACCGGGAGAGCAACGACGCCGGACCGTCGGTGAACGGACACTGGGCCACCACCGCGGCCAGATCGTGGTCCTCGCTCGCGACCCGCAGCACGTGCCCGCCGCCGAACGAGGTCCCCCACACCGCGATCCGGTCCGGGTCGACCTCCGGGAGGGACCGGCCGTAGGCCAGTGCCGCCCGCCAGTCGTCGAGCTGGTCGCCGATGTCGAGCAACTGCCGAGGAGATCCCTCACTGGCCCCCAGGTACCGGTAGTCGAACACCAGCACCACCCACCCCTGCGCGGCGAACCGCTGCGCGAACGCGTCCAGCCGCCACTCCCGCACCGCGCCCAACCCGTGCGCCATGACCACCAACGGCCGAGGCCCGCCCTCCGCCGCCGGCGCGTACAGCCACGCCGCGCACCGCACGCCCCCGGACTCGAACCACACGTCCCGCCGCACCGGCGCCGTGTACCTGTCCTTCTCCGCCGAAGTTTCCATCGCCTGCCCCGCTCAGCTCACTTGCCGCTCTTGACTTGCGATCAAGAGCAAGTAGAGGCGAAGGCTAGAAGCCTCTTGATTGCAAGTCAAGAAACGAGGTCCCGAGAGGTGGGGTCAGCCGAGGTCGGGCAGGCCCAGCTCCAGGTTCGGTGCCTGCAGTCCGCCGTCGACCTCGAGGATCTTGCCCGTGATGTACCCGCCGGCCCGCGACGCCAGGAACACCACCGTCGCCGCGATGTCCTCCGCCTCGCCGATGCGACCCAGCGGCGTTGCCGACTCCATCTTCTCCTTCAGCTCCGGGTTGCCGACCACGATCTCCAGGGCCGACGTCGACACCGAGCCCACCGAGATCGCGTTCACCCGCACCCGCGGCGCCAGATCCGCCGCCGCCAGGCGCGTGTAGTGGGCCAGCGCCGCCTTCGCCGTTCCGTAGGCCGCGAAGCCGCGGCCGGACAGCCGGCCCATCACCGACGAGATGTTGACGATCGAGCCGCCCGTCTTCACCAACGCGGGTGCCGCGGCGACCGTCAAAGCGTGCGCCGTCGCCACGTTGAAGCGGAACGCCTCCTCCATGAAGTCCACCGAAGACTCCAGCAGGGGCCGCGGGTACGTGCCGCCGACGTTGTTGACCACCAGGTCGAGGCGGCCGAACTCGGTCACCGCCGTCGACGCCAGCTCCGCCGCGGCCTCCGGTGCGGAGAGGTCGGCCGGCACCGCGTGGGCCCGCCGGCCCGCGGCCGCGACGCGGGCGGCGACCTCGTCGAGCTGGGCGGAGGTGCGCGAGGCGATGACCACGTCGGCGCCCGCTTCGGCGAGGGCCACGGCGGTGGCCGCGCCGATGCCGCGGCCGGCGCCGGTGATCACCGCGACCTGGTCGGTGAGCTTGAACCGGTCGAGGATCATGTGGCGAAATGTAACACGTTCTAGTGATGGGGGACACAATCCCGACGTGCCACGTCGGGCCCGTCACGTTAGGCTTGACGGGAGTTTCCGGGCCGTATACTTAGCACAACGAACTACCGGGAACGCATCAGGAACTACGTCGTTCCGCGCAGCCAGATCGTTACCGTCCGACGTCGCTCGGGGCGCTCTGAACGGGTGCTGGCATGTTTCCCAGGTGTTAAAGTCGCGCTAACAAGCGGGCCATCGTCGTCCCGTGCGCTCCCCGGCCGGTAGCCCGGCCCCGCACGACAAGACGACGAAGGAGGTCCCTTCATGATCTTCTCCGCCATCCCCGGCAAGCAGGGTCTCTACGACCCCGAGACCGAACAGGACTCCTGCGGTGTGGCCATGGTGGCCGACATCCGCGGGCGGCGCTCCCACGGAATCGTCACCGACGGCCTCGCCGCGTTGACCAACCTCGACCACCGCGGCGCCGCCGGCGCCGAACCCACCAGCGGCGACGGTGCCGGAATCCTCTTGCAACTGCCCGACACGCTCCTGCGCGCCGAAGCCGGCTTCGCGCTTCCCGAACCCGGCGAGCGCGGCGACCACGCCTACGCCGCCGGCATCGCGTTCCTGCCCGAAGACGCCGAGCAGCGCCGCAAAGCCGTCGAGCTGGCCGAACGCATCGCCGTCGAAGAAGGACTCGAAGTCCTCGGCTGGCGCGAGGTCCCGGTCGACGCCGACCGAGCCGACATCGGTCCGACCGCCCGCTCGGTGATGCCGCACTTCGCCATGCTTTTCGTGGCGTCGGAAGGTAAAGCGGGCATCGAGCTCGACCGCCTGGCCTTCTGCCTGCGCAAGCGCGTCGAGCACGAAAGCGCGAATTCCGGCTGTGGCACGTACTTCCCGTCGCTGTCCTCGCGGACGATCGTCTACAAAGGCATGGTCACGCCGGAGCAGCTGCCCGCGTTCTTCGCCGACCTGCGCGACGAGCGGCTGGAAAGCGCCATCGCGCTGGTGCACTCCCGCTTCTCCACCAACACCTTCCCGTCGTGGCCGCTGGCCCACCCCTTTCGGTTCGTGGCCCACAACGGCGAGATCAACACCATCCGCGGCAACCGCAACCGCATGCGGGCCCGCGAGGCGCTGCTGGAGTCCGACCTCCTCGACGGCGACCTGTCCCGGCTGTTCCCGATCTGCTCGCCGGACGCGTCCGACTCGGCGTCCTTCGACGAGGTCCTGGAGCTGCTGCACCTGGGTGGGCGTTCACTGCCGCACGCCGTGCTCATGATGATCCCGGAGGCGTGGGAGAACCACGCCACCATGAAGCCGGAACGCCGCGCTTTCTACCAGTTCCACGCGAGTCTCATGGAGCCGTGGGACGGCCCGGCGTGCGTCACCTTCACCGACGGCACGCTCGTCGGCGCGGTCCTGGACCGCAACGGCCTGCGCCCGGCGCGCTGGTGGCGCACGGCCGACGACCGCGTCGTGCTCGCCAGCGAGGCCGGCGTCCTCGACGTCGCCCCCAAGGACGTCGTGGCCAAGGGACGCCTCAAGCCGGGCCGGATGTTCCTCGTGGACACCGAGGCCGGCCGGATCGTGGACGACGAAGAGGTCAAGTCCGCGCTGGGCAAGGACCTGCCGTACGAGGGCTGGCTGCACGCGGGCCTGCTGCAGCTCGCCGAGCTGCCCGACCGCGACCACGTCGTGCAGAGCCACGACTCGGTGCTGCGGCGCCAGCTTTCCTTCGGCTACACCGAAGAAGAGCTGAAGATCCTGCTCGCGCCGATGGCCGAGAAGGGTGCCGAGCCGATCGGCTCGATGGGCACGGACACCCCGCCCGCGGTGCTGTCCCAGCGATCCCGGCTGCTCTACGACTACTTCAAGCAGAACTTCGCGCAGGTGACCAACCCGCCGCTGGACGCGATCCGCGAGGAGCTCGTCACCTGCATGGCGCGGATCATGGGCCCGGAGCGCAACCTCCTGGCCCCCGGCCCGGCGTCCTGCCGCCACCTCAAGCTGCCGTACCCCGTCATCGACAACGACGAGCTCGCGAAGCTCATCCACATCAACGACGACGGCGACCTCCCCGGGTTCGCCTGCAGTGTCCTTTCCGGACTGTACGAAGTGGACGGCGGCGCCGAGGCGCTGGCCGGTGCGATCGAGCGGGTGCGCCGCGAGGCGTCCGAGGCGATCGCCGCCGGCGCGCGCACGCTCGTGCTGTCCGACCGCGACTCCGACCACCGGATGGCGCCGATCCCGTCGCTGCTGCTGGTGTCCGCGGTGCACCACCACCTGGTCCGCACCAAGGAACGCCTGCGCGTCGCGCTGGTCGTCGAATCCGGCGACGCGCGCGAGGTGCACCACATCGCGTTGCTGCTCGGCTACGGCGCCGCCGCGGTCAACCCGTACCTGGCCTTCGAGACCATCGAGGACATGATCGGGCAGGGCGCGGTCACCGGCATCGAGCCGCGCAAGGCGATCCGCAACTACGTGCAGGCGCTGGTCAAGGGTGTCCTGAAGATCATGTCCAAGATGGGCATCTCGACGGTCGGCGCGTACACCGCCGCCCAGGTCTTCGAATCCCTCGGCCTGGCCCAGGACCTGCTCGACGAGTACTTCACCGGGACGTCGTCGAAGCTCGGCGGCGTCGGCCTGGCCGTGCTCGCCGAAGAGGTCGCCGTCCGGCACCGCCGGGCGTACCCGGACAACCCGACCGAGCGCGTCCACCGTGGACTCGACACCGGCGGCGAGTACGCCTACCGCCGCGAGGGCGAGCTGCACCTGTTCACGCCGGAGACGGTGTTCCTGCTGCAGCACGCGTCCAAGACCGGCCGCGAAGAGGTGTATCGCAAGTACACCGACGAGGTGCACCGCCTCTACCGCGAAGGCGGCACGCTGCGCGGGCTGTTCTCCTTCCACAGCGGCGTGCGCGAGCCGATCCCGCTCGACGAGGTCGAGTCCGCCGAAGCGATCTTCAAGCGCTTCAACACGGGCGCGATGTCGTACGGCTCGATTTCGGCCGAGGCCCACGAAACCCTCGCCATCGCGATGAACCGGATCGGCGGCCGGTCCAACACCGGCGAGGGCGGCGAGGACCCCGAGCGGCTCTACGACCCCGAGCGCCGGAGCGCGATCAAGCAGGTCGCGTCGGGCCGCTTCGGCGTCACGAGCGAGTACCTCGTCAACGCCGACGACATCCAGATCAAGATGGCGCAGGGCGCGAAGCCCGGCGAGGGCGGCCAGCTGCCGCCCAACAAGGTGTACCCGTGGATCGCGCGCACCCGGCATTCGACGCCGGGCGTCGGCCTGATTTCGCCGCCGCCGCACCACGACATCTACTCCATCGAGGACCTGGCCCAGCTGATCCACGACCTCAAGAACGCCAACGAGCACGCCCGCATCCACGTGAAGCTGGTGTCCTCGCTCGGCGTCGGCACGGTCGCGGCGGGCGTGTCCAAGGCGCACGCGGACGTCGTGCTCATCTCGGGCCACGACGGCGGCACCGGCGCGTCCCCGATGAACTCGCTCAAGCACGCGGGCACGCCGTGGGAGATCGGCCTCGCCGAGACCCAGCAGACGTTGCTGCTCAACGGGTTGCGGGACCGGATCACCGTGCAGGTGGACGGCGCCATGAAGACCGGGCGAGACGTCGTCATCGCGGCGCTGCTCGGCGCCGAGGAGTACGGCTTCGCGACGGCCCCCCTCGTCGTCGCGGGCTGCATCATGATGCGCGTCTGCCACCTCGACACCTGCCCGGTCGGCGTGGCCACGCAGAGCCCCGAGCTGCGCAAGCGCTACACCGGCCAGGTCGAGCACGTCGTCAACTTCTTCAAGTTCGTCGCCGAAGAGGTCCGGGAAACCCTGGCGTCGCTGGGCTTCCGCACGCTCGACGAGGCCATCGGCCACGCCGAGCTGCTGAACACCGACGAGGCCGTCGACCACTGGAAGGCGTCCGGTCTCGACCTGTCGCCGATCTTCGAAATGCCTTCGGAGACCCCGTACGGCGGCGCCAAGCGACGCACCCGAGGCCAGGACCACGGCCTCGAGCACGCCCTGGACCGCACGCTCATCCAGCTCGCCGAGGCGGCGCTGGAAGACGCGCACCACGTGAACATCGAGCTGCCGGTGCGCAACGTCAACCGGACCGTCGGCACGCTGCTCGGCTCGGAGATCACCCGTCGCTACGGCGGGGACGGCCTGCCCGAGGGCACGATCCACGTCACGCTCACCGGGTCGGCGGGCCAGTCGCTCGGCGCGTTCCTGCCGCGCGGCATCACCCTCGACATGGTCGGCGACGCGAACGACTACGTCGGCAAGGGTCTGTCCGGCGGCCGGATCGTCGTCCGCCCCGACCCGGAAGCGTCCTTCGCCGCCGAGGCGCAGACGATCGCGGGCAACACGATCGCCTACGGCGCCACCGGCGGCGAGATCTTCCTGCGCGGCCAGGTCGGCGAACGCTTCTGCGTCCGCAACTCCGGGGCCACGGTCGTCGCCGAGGGCGTCGGCGACCACGCCTTCGAGTACATGACCGGCGGCCGCGCGGTGGTGCTCGGCCCGACCGGGCGCAACCTGGCGGCCGGCATGTCCGGCGGCATGGCGTTCGTGCTCGACGTCGACCGCAAGAAGGTCAACCAGGACATGGTGGACCTGCTCAAGCCGACCGCGGACGACCTGGCCTGGCTCAAGAAAACGGTGCAGCAGCACCACGATCTCACCCGCTCCGCGGTGGCGGCCTCGCTCCTCGGCGACTGGCCGCGCCGCTCCGTGGCGTTCACCAAGGTGATGCCGCGTGACTACCAGCGGGTCCTGGACGCGGCGAAGGCGGCCAAGGCCGCCGGCCGCGACGTCGACGAGGCGATCATGGAGGCCGCTCGTGGCTGACCCGACCGGTTTCCTGAAGTACGACCGCGAAGAGCCCAAGAAGAAGTCCAAAGAGGACCGCCTGCACTCGTGGGGCGAGGTCTACGCGGACGTCGACCCGGGCGAGCGCAACGAAAAGGTGCGCCGGCAGGCGTCGCGCTGCATGGACTGCGGCATCCCGTTCTGCCACTCCGGCGGTTCCGGCTGCCCGCTCGGCAACCTGATCCCCGAGTGGAACGACCTGGTGCGCCGCGGCGACTGGGCCGCGGCGAGCGACCGGCTGCACGCCACCAACAACTTCCCCGAGTTCACCGGGAAGCTGTGCCCGGCGCCGTGCGAGGCGGGCTGCGTCCTGTCGATCTCGCCGGACTCCGGCGGTCCGGTGGCGATCAAGCGCGTCGAGCAGACGATCGCCGACCAGTCGTGGGAAGCGGGCTACGTCCAGCCGCAGGTGTCCGAAGTGGCCAGTGGGCAGCGGGTCGCCGTCGTCGGGTCCGGCCCGGCCGGGCTCGCCGCCGCCCAGCAGCTGACCCGCGCCGGCCACGAGGTCACGGTGTTCGAGCGCGACGACCGCCTCGGCGGGCTGCTGCGCTACGGCATCCCCGAGTTCAAGATGGAGAAGAAGGTCCTCGACCGGCGCCTCGCGCAGCTGCGCAAGGAGGGCACCCGGTTCGTCACCGGCTGCGAGGTCGGCGTCGACCTGTCGGTGGAGGACCTGCGCGCGCAGTACGACGCGGTCGTGCTCGCCGTCGGCGCGCTGCGCGGCCGCGACGACACGACGACGCCGGGCCGCGAGCTGGCCGGCGTCCACCTGGCGATGGAGCACCTGGTGCCGGCCAACAAGTTCGTCGAGGGCGACGGCCCGTCGCCGATCGACGCGCGCGGCAAGCACGTGGTGATCATCGGCGGCGGTGACACCGGCGCCGACTCCTACGGCACCGCGACCCGCCAGGGCGCGCTTTCGGTGACGCAGCTGGACCAGTACCCGACGCCGCCGTCCGTCCGGGACGACGAGCGGTCGCCGTGGCCGACCTGGCCGTACATCCTCCGCACCTACCCGGCGCACGAGGAGGCGGGCGAGCGGAAGTTCGCCGTCGCGGTCAAGCGGTTCGTCGGCTCCTCGGATGGCCGCGTGACGGCGGTGGAACTGCAGCAGGTGCGGGTGCAGAAGGACCCGGCCACCGGCCGCCGCGAGGTCATCCCGGTCAACGACGAGATCGAGACGCTGCCCGCGGACCTGGTCCTGCTGGCGATCGGCTTCGAGGGCGTCGAGGAGATGCCGCTGCTGGACGGTCTCGACCTGTCCCTGACCCGCCGCGGCACGCTGTCGTGCGGCGCGGACTGGCAGACGGAGACCCCGGGGGTGTTCGTCTGCGGCGACGCCCACCGCGGCGCGTCGCTGGTGGTCTGGGCGATCGCCGAAGGCCGCTCGGTGGCCCACGCGGTCGACGCGTTCCTGACGGGCGCGTCGGACCTCCCGGCCCCGGTCCACCCGACGGCGCTGCCGCTCGCGGTCGTCTGAGCTCTCGCGTCCGGAAGCCCCCTCGCCGCTGGTGAGGGGGCTTTCGCCCGTTTCGACCCATTACGCCGAACGGTGGCTGTGCTCTGCGTACACGGGCAACTACTTTCGAGTAACTGTGCCGGTTTCGCGGCAATTCACCTCGGCGGAAGGTGGGCGTCTTGAAGCACACGGCTTTCCGGGCAGCGGTCGTCGCCGCGGTCCTCTCCCTCGCGTTCGCCCTGGTCGGCGTGCCCGCCCAGGCAGCTCCGAAACCCTTCTGGACGCCCGAGGCCATGCGGGCGGCCGTCCCGATGGACCACCTCGTCCAGGCGCCCGCGTTCACTCCGGCGGACGTCGCGCGCGGGCAGAGCGCGATCATCCGGAGCATCCCCAACGGCGGGGGTGTGTGGACCGGCGGCGGCCAGGTCACGCACACCGCGGGGCGCGTCTTCTTCGTCTTCAACGGCCAGAACGCGTCCTGCTCTGGCGACGCCGTCACGAGCACCAACGGCAGCGTCGTCGTCACCGCCGGGCACTGCGTGAAGTACCAGGGCACCTGGCACACCCAGTGGACGTTCGTCCCCGGCTACGACAACGGCAACGCGCCCTACGGCCAGTGGGCGGCCAAGACCACGCTGACCACGCCGCAGTGGGAAGCCAGTGAGGACATGAACTACGACGTCGGCATGGCCGTGGTGAACCCGCTGAACGGCCAGCGGCTCACCGATGTCGTCGGCGCGCAGGGAATCGCCTTCAACCAGCCGAAGAACCAGAGCATGTACACCTTCGGCTACCCGGCCGAGGCGCCGTACGACGGCACCAAGCTGGACTACTGCAGCGGCACGACGTTCACCGACTTCCTGCTGACCAAGGACCACGGCATGCGCTGCAACATGACCGGCGGCTCGAGCGGTGGCCCGTGGTTCCTGTCGTTCAGCGAGGCGACCGGCACCGGCGTCCAGGCCTCGGTGAACAGCTTCGGGTACGTGTTCCTGCCGGGTTACATGTTCGGCCCGTACTTCGGCACCGACGCGCAGAACCTCTACAACCGCGCGCAAGCCGGGTGACCGTCGTCAGCCCGGGGGCGGACTTCCGGGTCCGGCCTCCGGGCTGACGTCTCCGCGCTTCCGCCGGGCCACGCTCGGAGCATGCGAAAAACGGTGGTACTCCTGGCTTTCCTGCCTTTGCTCGCTGCCCCGCCGGCGGACGCGGCACCGCGTCTCGAGTGGACGACACCCTGCCCGGACTACGGCATGTCGCCGTCGCCCACGGCCGGGCTCGAATGCGCGAAACTGCGCGTGCCGCTCGACTACGCGCACCCGGAACGCACCATCGAGCTGACCCTCTCGCGGCACGCCGGCGTCCCGGGCAAGCGGCGCGGCGTGCTGCTGATGAACCCCGGTGGCCCGGGCAGTCCCGGCCTCGCCATGCCGGCCCAGCTGCTGCAGCGGACGGGCGGCTCCGGCCTCCCGGACGCCTACGACGTCATCGGGTTCGACCCGCGCGGCACCGGCTACAGCACACCGGTCACGTGCGACCTGACGCCCGAGCAGCGGGGCGCCGTGCTCGGCCCGTACGCCGACGTCCCGCGTGACGTCGTGACCACCGCGGCGAAAGCGCGTGTCGTCGCGAAGCAGTGCGGCGAAGCGGCGACGGCGGACCTGCTGCCGCACATGACGACCGCGAACACCGCGCGCGACCTCGACCGGATCCGGGAAGCGCTGGGGGAGAAGAAGATCTCCTACTACGGCCTCTCGTATGGCAGCTACCTCGGCGCCGCCTACGCGTCGATGTTCCCCGCCCGCGGCGACCGCATCGTCCTCGACAGCGTCCTCGGCCCGCGGGGCCTCGACGTCCGCGCCAACCAGCGGTTCGCCGAAGGGTTCGACGACCGGTTCCCGGACTTCGCCGCCTGGGCGGCGGCCCGCGACGACGCCTACCACCTGGGGCGGACCCCGGCGCAGGTGACGGCGAAGTTCTTCGAGCTGGCCGCCGCGAGAGGCCCTGAGTTCCGCTCGGACACGTGGAACGGGCTCTACGACGACGCGCGCTTCCCCGATCTCGCCGCGGAATGGGCGGGCACCGCACGCGTCGCGGCGGGTCCGCTCGACGGTGACACCCGCGCGTCGCTGCAGCTCCAGGTGATCTGCAACGACTCCGACTGGCCCGGGCAGCTCGGCTACTACCGGCGCGCGGTCGAGCGCGAACGGGTGCGGCACCCGATGTTCGGCCCGGCCGCGGCGAACGTGAACCCGTGCGCGTTCTGGCCGGTCGAGCGCACCGAACCGCCGGTGCGCGTGGGCGGCCCCGGCCCGGCGAACCTCCTGCTGGTGCAGAACCTGCGCGACCCGGCGACCCCGTTGCCGGGCGCACGCGAAACGCGAGCCGCTTTCGGGAACCGGGCCCGGCTGGTGACCGTCGACGCGGGCGGCCACGGCGTCTTCACGCGCGAGAACGCTTGCGGGAACGCCGCGGTGCTGGGCTACCTGCGGGACGGGGTCTTCCCCGAGGTGGGCGGCTCCTGCCCGGCCGGCCGCTGAGCCGCGGTTCTCCCGCCGTGCGGACTCGGGCACGGGCCGCCGGTGGTGGTCCGGGCAAGTTCCCAGCTCGGCGGCGAGAACCGGGGGCGGCCGGGCGCGCAGATCGAGGGATCTGCCAGTCAGGGGGCGAACCGGGCGAAGCCGAGCGGGGCGGGAACCCTATCCTGGTGTTCGTGAACTGGACTGTGGACGTCCCCGTCGACACGCTGCCCGAACTGCCGCCGCTCCCGCCCGAACTGAGGGCCCGCCTGGACAAGGCACTCGCCCTCCCGGCGGCGCAGCAGCCGGAGTGGCCGGATCCCGAGCTGACCAAGCGCGTCCGCGGTGTCCTGGAGAGCGTGCCGCCGATCACGGTCCCGGCCGAGATCGACCGTCTCAAGGGCCGGCTGGCGATGGTCGCCCGCGGCGAGGCCTTCCTCCTGCAGGGCGGTGACTGCGCGGAGACGTTCGAGTCCAACACCGAGCCGCACATCCGCGCCAACCTGCGCACGCTGCTGCAGATGGCGGTCGTGCTCACCTACGGCGCCAGCCTGCCGGTGGTCAAGGTCGGGCGCATCGCCGGCCAGTACGCGAAGCCGCGCTCGGCCGCGACCGACGCGCTGGGCCTGCCGGTGTACCGCGGCGACATCATCAACTCGCTGGTCGCGAAGCCCGAGCTGCGCGTGCCGGACCCGGGCCGGATGATCCGCGCCTACGCGAACGCGGGCGCGGCGATGAACCTGGTCCGCGCCCTGACCGGCGCCGGCATGGCCGACCTGCACCAGGTGCACGACTGGAACAAGGACTTCGTCTCGGCGTCCCCGGCGGCGCAGCGCTTCGAGGCGCTGGCCAACGAGATCGACCGCGGCCTGCGGTTCATGTCGGCCTGCGGCGTGACCGACACGTCGCTGCAGTCCACCGAGATCTTCGCCAGCCACGAAGCGCTGCTGCTCGACTACGAGCGTTCGATGCTGCGCCTGGACAACGCCGACGCGGCGAACCCGAAGCTGTACAATCTGTCGTCGCACTTCCTGTGGATCGGCGAGCGCACCCGCCAGCTGGACGGCGCGCACATCGCGTTCGCCGAGTTGCTGGCCAACCCGATCGGGTTGAAGATCGGCCCGACGACCACGCCCGAGCAGGCCGTGGAGTACGTCGAGCGGCTCGACCCGCGCTTCGAACCGGGCCGGCTGACGCTGATCGCGCGGATGGGCAACGGCAACGTCCGCGAGGTGCTGCCGGGCATCGTCGAGCGGGTCGAGGCGTCCGGGCACAAGGTCATCTGGCAGTGCGACCCGATGCACGGCAACACGCACGAGTCGTCCACCGGCTACAAGACCCGCCACTTCGACCGGATCGTCGACGAGGTCCAGGGCTTCTTCGAGGTCCACAACCAGCTGGGCACGTACCCGGGCGGCATCCACGTGGAGCTGACGGGCGAGGACGTCACGGAGTGCCTGGGCGGCGCCCAGGAGATCTCGGACATCGACCTCTCGGGCCGCTACGAGACGGCCTGCGACCCGCGCCTGAACACGCAGCAGTCGCTGGAGCTGGCGTTCCTGGTCGCGGAGATGCTCCGCGGCTGAGCCCCGGCGCCCCCATGTGGCCTGGCGACTCCCCGAGGCCACAGTGGGGGCGTTCGGTCAGGAAACGTCGAGCAGGCGGTCCACGGACTTCAGCACCGCGTCCCGCAGGGAGCCCACGTCCGGCACCGCCTCGCCGTTGACCTGCAGTCCGATGTGGACCGAGTCGCGGTACGTCGCCACCGCGATGCCGACCGCGTGGCGCGGGGCCAGCGGGACGAACGGGTAGATCTCCGCCAGCCGGGCGCCGCCGAGTGACAGCCGGGCCGGGGGTACCGGGACCGTCGTGATCACCAGGTCGAACAGCATCGGCGCGGCCAGCCCCGCCGTGCGCGTGCCCAGCCGGTGCAGCAACGGGGGCACGCGGTCGGCCAGGAGCGGGAGCGCACCGGCGCCACGGCTCGGGCCCGCCGCCTTGTTGCGGGTCATCGCCCGGCGGACCACCCGCAGGCGCTCGACCGGGTCGTCCTCGCCGACCGGCAGGTCGCACAGGTACCCGGACAGCTTGTTGCCGCCGAGCTGGTCGCCCGCCCGGCCGCGGACGCTCACCGGGATCAGCGCGCGCAGCGTGCGGCCGTCGGCGCGGTGGCCGCGGTTCACCAGCCATTCGCGCAGTGCGCCGGAAAGCACCGCCAGCACGACGTCGTTGGTCGTGCCGCCGTGGGCCTTGCGCACCCGGCGCAGCTCCGCCAGCGGCAGCCGGACGAACCCGAGCCGTCGCTCGGCCGAGGACGGCGCCGACACCGGAGACGGCGCCGGCCGCGTCGCCCGCACCACCGACGACGCGATCCCGGCGGCTTCGTTCGCCTGGCCCCAGGCCGAGCCCAGTGCGTCCTTCACCGTGTCCAAAGGGGACCGCGGGGCCGGGATCGGCCGCGAGCGCGGCGGGGTCCGCTCCGGCAGCTCGACGCCGTCGAGCAGGCCGGCCGCGACCGCGTACGCGCCGGCACCGTCGGTGAGCGCGTGGTGCAGTTTGAGCAGCAGCGCGAAGTTCCCGTCCGGCAGCCCGGTGACGAGGGTGAGGTCCCACAGCGGCCGGGACGTGTCGAGCGGCTCGGCGATCCACCGCGACGCGTGCGCGGAAAGGGGGTCCGGCTCGTACAGCGAGCTCAGCGTCACGTGGTGGATGTGGTCCGCCGCAACGAACTCCGGGTCCTCGGCCCAGCTGGCCGAGCCGGGCGGGAACAGCTCCGCGCGGGCCCGCTGGCGCAGCTTCGGCAGCCGGGCGGCCCGTTCGGCCAGCACCGCGGTCAGCGCGGCGGGGTCCACCGGGCCGCGGGCGGCGAACGTGACCACCGCCCCCATGTGCATCGGGGACTTTTCGCTTTCCAGGCAAAGGAAAGCGACGTCGAGCGCGCTGAGCGGAGAGCCTGCCATGGGCGACCTTTCCGGGTTCGCGGGGTGTGCACGGCCACGTGCGTCGGAAGGGAGCGAACTTCACTCCACCAGCCCGACATGACGGGCGGGTGGTCGAAGTGTTTCCACGACGCTAACTACCCGCCCCATTCATCCATTCGAGATACCCCGGGCGCCGGTGCTACGGGTCACAGATCAGGAAAAGCGCTACTCCGCGGGGGTGGACCCGGGTTCTTCCGCCCGCGCCACCGAGGTCCCCCATTCGGGGGTGAGTGCCGCCTGCTTGCCGACGCGGCGGACGGGCAGGCCGTTCACCTGCCGCTTGCGCAGCCCCGGCCAGATTTCCGCGGCGTCCTTCGCCGCGGCCCGGATCGCGCCGCCGTCGAGCGTCGTGCGCGTCTCGGGAATCTCGCGGTCGGTCCACTGGACGACGAGCTTCAGCGGGCCGGCCGGCGGGAGCGGCCACAGGAACACTTCGTGTTCGACGGCGAAGCGCGTGCCGCCGACGGGCTGCGCCCGCAGCACCGGGTCCGGCGGCTCGGACGCCGACGGCACCGAGATCGTCTCGGAGCTCGCCCGGCTGCCGTCGGCGTAGAGCACGCCGATGAGCAGCCCGTTGTAGTCGGGCTTGCGCCGGTGGTCGATCAGCCCCTCGGCGGGGTCGTCGACCAGGCTGTCGCGGGAGAACACCGTGATGCGCAGCGTCAGCGCCTGCGGCCAGACCTCGACCGACCGCAGCGCCACGATCGTGCGCTCCGACCGGCCCAGCGGCTGCGCCAGCGGCAGCACCGCCGGGACGATGTACTCGCGCGGGGGATCGGTCCAGTGCCGGCCGTTGAACGCGTAGAGCTCCTGCTCCGGCACGGGGAACAGGGGACGCTCACGGGGACCGCCGGTGAAGAAGCTCATCGGACGGCCCGCGACCCAGTGTCCGGCACCATGCGCCCACGGTAGGACACCGGCACGGGAATTGCCGCCCCCGAACGGGCGTACGGCCCCTGCCTCCCGTGATCCGGGACACAGAGGCCGTACGCAGCGTGACACGCCGGTCGCGCAAGCCGGACGCCCTTCCGTGTGTATCGAAGTCGGCGTCGATGTCCGGCCGGGCCGTGGTCGTGAGTGAGAAACAGTGTTCTAACCCAGTTTCTCACTCACGACCGTCGGGGACTCGAGAGCCGGGCCGCGGTTGCCGAACGGCTCTGACCGACTTCGATGCAGGCACTAGTCGGTCAGCTTCAGCTCGCCGTTCGACTGGGCCTGCTTCTCGAGCTCCTTCTCGGTCGGCTTGCCCATGGCGTCCATCAGCTGGCGGGCCAGGCCGAGGCCGGTCCCGCCGAGCGACAGCGCCTTGGCGAACATGTCGGACATCCCCTCGGCGCCGTTGAGCACGACCATGTGGTCGATGTTGCCGAACGCGCCGGCGCCCGCCTCGACGATCTCCGGCCAGCGCTCGGCCAGCTGCTGCGCGACGACCGCCTCCTGGTTCTCCGCCAGTGCCGCGGCGCGCGCCTTGATGGCGTCCGCCTCGGCGAGACCCTTCGCCCGGGCCGACTCGGCTTCGGCGAGACCCTTCGCCTTGGCCGACTCCGCTTCGGCCAGACCGCGGGCCTTGGCGGCGGCGGCCTCGGCCTCACCGGTCGCCCGGGTCGCGCCCGCCATCGCCTCGGCCCGCGCCTTCGTGGCCTGCGCCTCCGCCTCGGCGGCCGTCTTCACCCGGGTCGCGTCCGCCGCGGCCCGCAGCTCGGTCTCCTTCGCCTCGGCCTGCGCCTTCGCGATCGAAGCGTCACGGGCCGCGTCAGCCGTCGTACGCGTGTCGTACGCCTTCGCGTCAGCCGGCTTGCGGACCTGCGACTGCAGCCGCTGCTCGGCCAGCGCCGCCTCCAGCTCGGCCGCCCGCGTCTCCTGGACGACGACCTCCTGGCGCGCGGTCGCCTCGGCCAGCGGACCCGACTGGGACATCTTCGCCCGGGCCTGGTCGACCTCGGCCTGGTAGCCGGCCTGCTGGATCTGGCTTTCGCGGACCGCGGCCGCCTTCTTCGCCGCCGACATCTGCTCGACCTCGGCGGCTTCCTGGTCGCTCCGTGCTTCGGCGATGCGGGCCGACGCGGCGATCGCGGCGGCGTGCGGCTTGCCGAGGTTGGTGATGTAGCCCGACTCGTCGTCGATCTCCTGGATCTGCAGCGAGTCGACGATCAGCCCCAGCTTGATCATCTCCGTCGCCGACGACTGGCGCACCTCGCCGGTGAGCGCGTCCCGGTTGTGGATCATCTCTTCGATGGTCAGCCCGCCCACGATCGAGCGCAGGTGCCCGGAGAACAGCTCGTGGATCGTGTCGTTCATGCCCTTCTGCTGGTCCAGGAACCGGCGGGCGGCGTTGGCGATCGACGCGAAGTCGTCGCCGACCTTGTAGATGACCACGGCCCGCACGGTGACCGGCAGCCCCTGCTTGGTCACGCACGAGACCTGCAGGTTGACGCCGCGGGTGTCGAGCGAAAGCCGGCGCGCGGTCTGGAAGCCGGGCAGGACGTTCACCCCGCGGCCGGTGATGATCTTGAAGCCCAGGCTGTCCGCGGTGTCCGCGCGATCGACCCGGACGCCCAGCCCGGAGATGATCAGGGCTTCGTTCGGCTCGGCGACCTTGTACAGCAGCCGCAGGATGCCGAAGATCACGAACAGCACGACGATGAGCCCACCCGCCGCGTACAGCACGATTTCGACGAGACTCATGGCACCGACCCCCTCGCTCTTTTCTGTTGTAGGTGTTGGTGCCCCTTCGACGCCGTCAGCGGCCCAGCGGTTGCCACCGCTCGACATAAACCGTCCGCGGGGGTTCGAAGTCGACCACGAGCACCTGGGTGCCGGAGGAGAAGGACGCGTCCGGGTCGGCCGGGTAGGCGTAGAACGCCTCCGTGCCGCCCCGGACGTTGAGGAGCACCTCGCCGATGAGGCCGGGACCGATCGTGCCGGTCACGCGGCCACGGCTGCCGATCATCCCCCGAAGCCCTTCAGCTTGACCTTGGAGCCCTTCTGCACGAACGTCCCCGGCTGCGGGTCCTGCTGGAAGACGAAGTCGAACCCGCCGCCGCCGTTGCCGCGGCCCCGGCCACCGTCGCGGTCGGCCTTCAGCCCGGCCTGCTCGAGGATCTTCTGGGCGTCGTCGAACGAGCGGAACCGCACGTCCGGCACCTGCACGGCGTTGTTGACGAAGACGCCGATCCGCTTCTCCTTGGCCTGCGAGTTGGCCGGCGGGTCGGTCCGGGTGACGGCGCCGCCCGCGACGTCCTGCTTGAACTCCTCGCCCGCCTGGAACGGCTCGAAGCCGGCCTGCTGCAGCAGCTGGAACGCCTCGTCCTTGCTCCGGCCGGTGACGTCCGGGACCGGCGGCAGCGGGATCGGGCCCTTCGACACGATGATCGTGACCTGGCCGCCGATGTTCAGCTGGCTGCCCGCGGACGGCTCGGTGCGGATCACCGCGCCCTGCGGGACGTCGGCGTCGAAGTCGTCGCCACCGCGGGCCGGGGTCAGCTGCGCGGTCTTGATGGCCTGCTCGGCGTCGGGCAGCGCGGTGCCCGGCCGGATGTCCGGCACCGTCGGGCGGCCCTTCGACAGCACGACCGACACGTTCGAGTTCGGCTGCAGCGAGGTGCCCTCGGCGGGCTCGGCCCGCAGCACGGTGTTCGACGGCACGGAGTTGTCGTACTCCTGGCTGAACTGCGGGTTCAGCTTCACCGCCCGCAGCGCGTCGCCGGCCGCGGCCTGGTTCAGCCCGACGAGCTTCGGCACGGTCGCGGTCTTGGCGCCGCCGGTGTCGGTGATCATGAAGATGAACGCCGTGATCAGCCCACCGAACAGCAGCACCGCGCCGGCGATGACGGCGATCCGCTTCCGGTTGTCCGTCGGCTTCTCCGGCTCGGACCCGCCGCGGCGCCGGGCCACCGGCGGCCGCACGGGCGGGATCTGCTGGGTGAAGCCCGGGGGAGGGGTGCCCGGGTGGCTCAGCGCCCGCGTCGCGTTCGGGCGGTTGACCGGCATGGTCTTCTCGGTGTCCGGCACCTGCGGGATCCGCGGCAGCGTGCGCTCGGTGTCGGCGAGGTCGCCCTGGCCGCGCGAGACCGGGACCGGCACGTTCACCGGCAGCAGGCCCAGCTGCGCGCGCACCGCCGTCAGCTCGGTCAGGAACTCCCCGGCGTCGGCGGGGCGCAGCGCCGCGTCGCGCCGGGTCGCGCGGGTGATCAGCTCGTCCAGCGCGGGCGGCAGGTCCGGGCGCAGCTCGCTGGGGCGCGGGACGTCGTCGTTCACGTGGCGGTAGGCCACGGAGATCGCCGTGTCGCCGGTGTAGGGCACCTGCCCGGTGAGCATCTCGAAGAGCAGGATGCCGACCGAGTAGACGTCGCCCTGCGCGGACGCCGAGCCGGTCTCGACCTGCTCCGGCGACAGGTAGGCGACCGTGCCCAGGATGACGCTCGAGCTCGTCGTGCCCGCGCTCGCCACGGCCCGCACCAGGCCGAAGTCGGCGACCTTCACCGCGCCGCCGGTGTGCGGCCCGGTCCGGCCGATCAGCACGTTCTCCGGCTTGACGTCGCGGTGCACCAGCCCCGCCCGGTGCGCGACGGCCAGCGCCGAGAGCACCGGCTCGGCCACGCTCAGCGCCAGCGCGATGTCCAGGGGGCCCTGGTCGGCCAGCAGGTCGCGCAGCGTCCCGCCGTCGACCAGCTCCATCACCAGGAACGCGAGGCCGGACTCGGCGCCCTGGGGCAGGTCGAACCCCTGGTCGTGCACCGCCACCACGTGCGGGTGGTGCAGCTGCGCCGCCGACTGCGCCTCGCGCACGAACCGGTCCACGAACGACCGGTCGTCGGCGAACCGCGGGTCCATGATCTTGATCGCGACCGGACGGTCCAGCCGGGTGTCCGTCCCCCGGTAGACGGAGGACATCCCCCCGTGCGCGAGCAGCCGGTCCACCCGGTAGCGCCGCTCGAGGAGCGTGCCGACCAGGCTGGGTTGGGTGCGAGTCACGAGTATGGATCGTACGGAACCGCACACGGTTGGTGGAGGAGACCTCGCGGGTCACCCGTGCGCACTAACGGGCGTGAGTGCGGAATGTGGCAGAGTGTCACCTGTGAGTGGGATTCCTGTCGCCGACGACGTCCTCGACACCGCCATCGCGGTCCTCCCGGTGGGAGAGGTCGCGAAAGTTCTCGGGACGTCGGCCAACAAGGTCCGCCAGATGCTGCGCGACGGTCAGCTGATCGCCGTCCGGCGAGGCGGTGACCTGTGCGTTCCCGGTGCTTTCTTCGTCAAGGACGGGGTGGTGAAGGGCCTGGCCGGGACGATCACGGTGCTCGCCGACTCCGGGTTCTCCCGGACCGAGATGCTGCGGTGGCTCTTCGAGACCGACGAGACCCTGCCGGGCAACACCCCGATCAACGCCCTGCGCACCAGCCACGGCACCGAGGTGAAGCGGCGCGCCCAAGCGATGGCGTTCTGACCTGCGGAAACAGCTCGCCGCGGCGGCCAGTTGGACGGCCGCGGCGATACTCAGGCACGCCGGGAGCGACCAGGTCGCGAGCGGCCCGGCGGCGGCCGCCCCGGCCGCGAGACCGGTGATCTTCACGCTCGCCGCCGTCGTGAACACCTGCGCCCGGACGTGCTCCGGCGCCTCGCGGTGGCGGATCGCGAACAACGCCGTGAGCTGCGGTCCTTCGCCGAAGCCGGCCACCGCGGCGGCCAGGACCAGCAGCGTCACGCCGTCGGCGGCCGCCGCCAGCGTGGCACTCACGGCCAGGACCAGCGTGCTCAGCCAGACCGTCCGGTCCGGGGACCACGGCAGCGGAAATCTCGTGAAGACGCCGTTGGCCAGCAGCGACGCGACCGCCAGGACCGTGAGCAGGAGCGCGCCGTCCGCGGGGCCGCGCAGGTGGGTCGCGCCCAGCAGGGGATAACAGACGGTGACCATGCCGATGCCGGCGCAGGACGTCGCCGACGCCAGCGTGGCGCGCCTCAGCGGGGCGTTGCGCACGAGAACCGTGAAGCCGTCCTTGAGGCGGGGCGCGGTCCCGGGTCGTTTCGCGGGGAGGGACCAGGCCACCGGGACCGCGGCGGCGACCAGGGCGACGGCCACCCCGAGCCCGAGCGGGCCGCCGAGGAGCCCGGCGAGCCCGGGCCCGGCCAGGGCGGCGGCGGTGAACGTGAGCGCGTCGAGCCGGCTGGCCCTCGGGAGCTTCGGCCCGGCGACGGCGGGCAGCTGAGCGGTCCAGCCACCGGCGATGGCCGGGTTGAGCAGGCCGACCGCGACGGCTCCGGCGACCACGGTCCCGAGCGGCAGGTGCCCGAAGGCGGCGGTGATGAGGGCGATCCCGCCCGCGTACCCGGCGAGGGCGATCGCCAGCAGCCGCCCGGGCGTCGCACTGCGGTCGAGGAAGTTCCCGAAGACGGGCCCGCCCACGGCGGCGGCCGCGGTCAGCCCGGCGAGCAGCGCGGAACCGGCGTGCGTGCCCTGGTGCAGCCCGAGCAGGAGGAGGGCGGGGCCGGACAGCTCGTCCCCGGTCCGCGCCAGCGTCGCCCCGGCCAGGTAACGCCTCAGCATGGGCAAGACGTTACAGTGGGGGATGGCCTTTCCGCACCGCGATTCCGTGCAGCGCGCGGTCGACCTGCTGGGCGTCCTGCTGTCCGACGCCGATCCGGAGGCGGTGGCGCGGGTCTTGCGATCGCACGGCGAACCGGACGTCCGGCTGTCGCCTTCGGATCTGGCGGAACTGCGCACGGCGGCGGTTTCGCTCCGCGAGGTGTTCGCGGCGCCCGACGTGGCTTCGGCGGCTTCGGTGCTCAACACGTTGTTCGCGGAGTACGCGGGCCCCCCGAGGCTGACGGACCACGAAGAGGGTTACGGCTGGCACCTGCACGCGGACGCGGCGGACGACGGGCCGTGGGGAGCGTGGCTGGTGACGTCTTCGGCGCTGGGGCTGGCCTCGCTGCTGGCGGAGCGCCAGGACGTCCCGGGAGGGCTGTGCGCGTCGCTGTCGTGCGGGAAGCCGTTCGCACACACGGGAGGCGGCAGTCCCCGGAGGTTCTGCTCGGCCCGGTGCGCGACCCGCGAGCGCGTCGCCGCGCACCGGGCGCGAGGGTGAAGCTCAGCCGTTGGTCTTGTCGCGCCAGGCGATCCAGGACTTCAACGCGCCCAGGTCGTAGTCCGGGCCGCCCACGCCGACCGTGAACGTCGTGACGCCCAGGCTCAGCAGCTTCGGGCCCAGCTCGTCCGGCTCGCCCTGCACGCCGCACGAACGCTCGATCTCCGCCGGGTCGCGGCCGACGTCCGCACAGTGCTGGTCGAGGATCTTCACCTTGCGCTCGACGACCTCCGGGTCGCCGAAGCCGTGCCAGATGTCGCCGTGCTTGGCCACCAGCTTCAAGGTCTTCTTCTCGCCGCCGCCGCCGATGAGGACCGGGATCTTGCGGGTCGGCGGCGGGTTCAGCTTGCCGAAGCGGGCCTCGATGCGGGGGAGCGACTCCGCCAGGTTGTCCAGGCGCCCGCCCGCGGTGCCGAACTCGTAGCCGTACTCGTCGTAGTCCTTCTCGAACCAGCCGGAGCCGATGCCGAGGATGAGCCGGCCGCCGGAGATGTGGTCGACCGTGCGGGCCATGTCGGCCAGCAGCTCGGGGTTGCGGTAGCTGTTGCAGGTCACCAGCGCGCCGATCTCCACGCGCGACGTCGACTCCGCCCACGCGCCGAGCATGGTCCAGCACTCGAAGTGCTTGCCCTCGGGATCGCCGTACAGCGGGTAGAAGTGGTCCCAGTTGAAGACGATGTCGGCGCCGAGGTCCTCGGCCGCCGAGGCGGTGCGCCGGATGGTGTCGTAGTCGGCGTGCTGCGGCTGGAGCTGCAGCCCGATCCGGATGCGTCGTTCGGTCATGAACGCAGCCTACGACCGCCCCGGAGCGTCTCGCGCGCCCAGACCGTGGCCAAGGGTGGTAGCGCCACTACCAGCCTGCGCGACTTCGGCACCACCGCGCGCCGCGTGAGGATGTCGTAGTCGAGCGCCACGATCTCGTCGAGAATGCCTTCGTACAGCGTCAACGCCGTCCGCACGCACGGCCGCGATTCCGGGCGCAGCAACGGAACCCCGGCCTCGGCCCGCCGGTACACCGCCCGCGTCCGCGCGACGAAGTACGCCAGCGCCGCCCGGATCCGCGGATCGGGTCGCCGCTCCTCCAGCAGTGATCGCGAGACGCCGAACGCGGCCAGCTCCGCCGAAGGCAGGTAGAGGCGGCCACGATCGAGGTCCTCGCCGACGTCGCGCAGGAAGTTCGTCAGCTGGAACGCCTCGCCGAGCGCGATGGCCCCCGGCGTGGCGTCGGCCAGCGGGCCGACCGTGCCGAACACCGGCAGCATCTGCAGCCCGATCACCGCGGCCGAGCCGTACATGTAGTCACCCAGCTCGGCGAACGTCCGGTACTCGATCGGGTCGAGATCCCGCCGCATGGACTTCAGGAACGCGTCGAACAGGCCGCGCTCGATGCCGTACCGGCGCACCGTGTCGGCCAGCGCCGCGAGCACCGGGTCGTCCGGGGTGCCGCCGTCGAAGACGACGTCGACCATCGCCGCGACGCGATCCAGCTCGGCCGCCGGATCACTGCCCGGCGCCGGGTTGTCGACCAGTTCGTCGGCCATCCGCGCGAACCCGTAGAGCGTGTGCGCGGCCGGCCGGGCCCGCGCCGGCAGCAGCCGGGTGGCCAGGAAGAACGTGCGCCCGTGGTGGGCGTTGATGCGGCGGCACTCCGTGTACGCGGCGCGCAGAGCGGGCTCGGTGATGCCCGCGGCGTCGAGTTCCCGATTCGGCCGAAAGCAGGCGGACACGGCCCGCAGCCGATCCGCGTGAGGCGAGGGGTTCCGCCGTGACTGCCGGTCGGATCGGGAACTATCGGCAAAGTCGTTCACCGGCCGGTGATCCTTTCCGCTGCCAGTCGTCCGGAGATGAGCACGGGCGGGATGCCGACGCCGGGGGTGGTGCCGCAGCCGGCGAGCACCACGTTGCCCGCCGCGCGCACCAGGTTCGCCGGCCGGAACGGGCCGGTCTGCGTGAACGTGTGCGCCAGCGAGAACGGCGTCCCGGCGGCGAGCCCGCGCGCCGCCCAGTCCGCGGGGGTGATCGTCTCGTCGACGGTGAACTCGTCGCCGAACCCGGTCAGCCCGCGCGCTTCGAGCGTGCGGAACAGCTCTTCGCGGTACGGCCCGCGCACGCGGTCCCAGTCGACCGGCCCGCGGTGGGTGTTCGGCGCCGGAGCGAGCACCGAGACGATTTCGCCACCGCGCCCGGCCAGCCCGGGGTCGGTCGCCGTCGGCCGCGTGACCAGCAGCGACGGGTCGCTCATCAGCTTCCCCTCGCGGATGATCTCCGCGAACGTCCGCTCCCAGGCGTCGCCGAAGAAGATCGTGTGGTGGCCGAGGTCCCACTTCTCGGTGGTCCGCCCGTGCACCACCACGGCGGACGGCGAGTACCGCAGCGGCACCGGCCGCCGCGGCCGCGCACCGATGAGGCGGTAGGCCGCGCTCAGCTCGGTGGCCAGCACGACGGCGTCGCAGGCGATCCGCTCGCCCGAGCGCGTCCGGACCGCGCGCACCCGCGAATTCACCCGCTCGAGCCACGCGGCTTCGGTGCCGAACCGCACGTCGGCGCCCGCCCGCGCGGCGGCGCCGGTCATCGCCCGGCCGATCTCGCCCATCCCGCCTTCGGGGTAGTAGACGCCGCCGACGGTGTCCATGTAGGCGATGACGCCGTACGCGCCGATCGCGCTCGCCGGGTCGAGACCCGCGTAGAGCGCCTGGAAGGTGAACAGCCGCCGGACCCGCTCGTCGAGCAGGTAGCGGCCGACGCGCGGGCCGAGCCTGCCGAACCCGCCCAGCGCCGCGAGCTTCGCCAGCTCGGGGCGGGCCAGGTCGAGCGGCGAGTCGAAGTTCGTCGCGAGGAACCGGTCCTTCTGCACGGCGTACAGCTCGGTCAGCCAGCGCCGCAGCGCGCGGTAGCCCGCCGCCTCGCGGCCGCCAGCGAAGGCGCGGATCTCGGCCTCCATCGCGTCGCCGTCGGTGTGCAGCGCCAGCTCGCCGCCGTCGGCGAACCGTGCCCGGTACGCCGGGTCGAGCCGGGTCAGGCGCAGGTTCTTGGCCAGGGACTCGCCGACCGCGGCGAACGCCTCTTCGAGCAGCTCGGGCATGGTCAGCACGCTCGCGCCGGTGTCCACGGCGTTGCCGTCGAAGTTCTGCTGCCCGGCGCGTCCGCCCGGGACGGCGGCCTGCTCCAGCAGCGTGACGCGGCGCCCCGCGCCGAGCAGGTGCAAGGTCGCCGACAGCCCGGCCAGGCCCGCCCCGATCACGACGACGTGGTCGGTGGCCCCCTCCACGCGCCGCACGTCAGTACGTCCGCTGGGTGGCCTTGACGACCAGCCCGGTCAGCGCGGCGGGCGCCGGCTCGGCCAGGTGCGCGCGCTCGAGCGCGGCCATCGCCGCGGTGGTCAGCTCGTCGATCCGCCGCTCGACCGCGTCGACCGCACCGACCTGCTGCAACGCCATCCGGACCGTCTCGACGCCTTCGTCGGAGAGGTCCGCGTCGCCGATCGCGTCCGCGATGACCGTGGCCGCGGCGGTCTCGTCCTTCTCCGCGGCGAGCTGCAGGCCGAGCGCGACGAGCAGCGTGCGCTTGCCCTCGCGCAGGTCGTCGCCGGCGGGCTTGCCGGTGACCGACGGGTCGCCGAACACGCCGAGCAGGTCGTCGCGCAGCTGGAACGCGATGCCGACCTCGCCGCCGAACTCCAGCAGCGTGGTGATCAGCTCGGGGGAGGCACCGCCGAGCGCGGCGCCCAGGTGCAGCGGCCGCTGCACGGTGTAGGCGGCGGTCTTGAGCCGGTCGATCTTCAGCGCGGCCTCGACGGAGGCGTCCCCGGTGGCCTGCGTGCGGACGTCGAGGTACTGCCCGGCGAGCACCTCGGTGCGCATCGCGCGCCACGCGGGGCGGGCCGCGGCCAGGGTCTCCGCCGGCAGGGCCGCGTCGGCGAACATGTCGTCCGCCCAGGCCAGGGCCAGGTCGCCGACGAGCACCGCGGTGGCCAGGCCGAACGTCGAGGGGGAGCCGAGCCAGCCCTGGTCGGCGTGCAGCTTCGCGCCCGCGATGTGCACGGTCGGGAAACCGCGGCGGGAGTCGGAGGAGTCGATGAGGTCGTCGTGGATCAGCGCGCACGCCTGGATCAGCTCGAGGCTGGACACCGCCTGCAGCACGCCCTCGGCGTCCGGGCCCGCCGGGTCGCCGCCCGCGCCGCGCCAGCCCCACCAGGCGAACGTCGGGCGCAAGCGTTTGCCACCGGTCAGCACGAACCCGCTCAGCGCGTCGATCCCGGCCTTCACGGTGGGCTCGGTCGCCACGATTCCGTCGCTCGCCCGGCCGAGGAACCCGGCCAGCGCGCGCTCGACGTTGGCGGGCAGATCGGCGTCGGAAACGGGCGCGTTCATCCCGCCATCCTCGCGGAACCGGCGGCGGCGCGGGCCGCCGGGGCACCCGGATGTGGCGAATCAGACTCCGGCCGTCGCCGCCCAGAACGGGCCGGTCAGGCCCGCTTCGGCGAAGTACGCGACGGCGCTGTCCGGCTCGCGCCGCCGGTAGCCGCGCTCGAGCCGGCCCTCGTACCAGCCGCGCGCGAGCCGCCAGAGCGTGACGAGGTCCATGACGTACCCCTTGTCCCGCCCGGTCGCCGCCAGCCAGGCGTCCACACAGGACTCGCAGCAGAACAGCCGCTGGTGCCCGCAGGTGTGCAGCACGTCGTCCCACATCGCCGCGGCGGGCACGAGGAAGTGCGCCACCTGCGCGCCCACGGGCGGTGCGGCGCGGTCGACGACCAGTGCGTGCGGCTGGTCACAGCCCGGGCAGCGGGTCGCGACGAGCACCTCGGGTTCGCCGGCCACCAGGTGGGGGATGGCGAAGGAGTCCCACGCGCAGCCGCCCCACCACAGCGTGTGCGAGCCCATCACCGAGAAGCCGAGCGACTTCGCCGCGAACGGGTGGGCCAGCACGACGTGCTCGGACTCGTCGAGCACCAGGTGGTGGGCCGCGGCGAGGCGGTGCAGCGCCTGCTTGGCGACGGCCAGCGACCCGCCCGCCGCGTCGGCCAGCTCCGGCGCGGCCGGCGCGCGTCCGCGGTCGGCGAAAGCGTGGTAAACGGCGAGGCGCACGTCCTCGTCCCAGCTCGCGTCGTCATCCCTCATCGCTCACTCCTGTATCGAGTCTAAAGCCGTGGCCCTTAACATTCGAGGTATGACGTCGGTGATCGAGCGGTTGCGAGGAGACGGGCCGAAGTTCTCCATCGAGTTCTTCCCGCCCCGGGACGCGGCGGACGAGGCCGTCCTCTGGAAGGCGATCCGGGAGCTCGAGCCGTACGACCCGGCCTACATGTCGATCACCTACGGCGCCGGCGGCTCCAGCCGCGACGGCACCGTCCGCAGCATCGCCCGCGTCGCGACCGAGACGACGCTGGTGCCGATGGCGCACCTGACCGCGGTCAACCACTCCGTCGCCGAGCTGCGGAACGTGATCGGCTGGTACGCCTCGGTCGGCGTCCGCAACATCCTCGCGCTGCGCGGCGACCCGCCCGGCGACGTCTACGGCGAGTGGATCCCGCATCCCGAGGGCCTCACCTACGCCGAAGAGCTGGTGCAGCTGGTCCGTGAGCTGGGCGACTTCTGCGTCGGCGTCTCGGCGTACACCTACGGCCACCCGCGCTCGTCCGACCTGGAGTCGGACACGAAGTACCTGGTCCGCAAGCTGCGCGCGGGCGCGGACTTCGCGATCGCGCAGCTGTTCCACGACCCCGAGGACTTCCTGCGGCTGCGCGACCGGGTCGCCGCGACCGGCTGCGACGTCCCGGTGCTGCCGGGCGTCATGCCGCTGACGACCATGCGGACCCTGCAGTCGACGATCAAGCTGTCCGGCGCGCCGGCGCCCCGGAAGCTCCTGGACCGGCTCGAACCACTGGCCGAGGACCCCAAGGCGTTCCGCGCGGCGGGCATCGACGTGACCACGGAACTGTGCGAGAAGCTGATCGCCGAGGGCGTGCCGAACCTGCACTTCTACACGTTCAACCGCTCGAAGGCGACGCGCGAGGTCATCGCGAGGCTGGGGCTCGTCCCGGCCCGTGCTTAAGTACGTACCACCGGGTGCTGGTGGCCCGGTAGCGTGCGGCGCATGGCTTCTACTGCTTCCGATGGCGTGCACGGGATCTGTGACCGCTACGTCGACGAATACGCGGCCGCGGACCCGGTCACGGCGACCGCCTGCGGCATCAAGGGTCACGACCACCGGCTGACCGACTACTCGGCGGACGGGTTCGCCGAGCGCGCCGCACTGGCCTCGCGGGCGCACGCCGCCGTCACCGCCGTCGAGCCGGCGGACACCGCGGAGCGCGCCGCCAAGGCCGTGTTCACCGAGCGCGTCGGCCTGGAGCTGGAGATCCACGAGGCCGGCCTCGACGTGGCGAACCTCAACGTCATCTCCAGCCCCGTCCAGGAGCTGCGGATGGCGTTCGACCTGATGCCCCTCGACACCGAGCAGGACTGGTCGGTCGTCTCGGCCCGGCTCGGCGAGGTCCCGCAGGCACTCGCGAACGTGCGCAGCGGCCTGCTCACGGCGGCCGACGCGGGCCACGTCGCGGCGCTGCGTCAGGTCGCGAAGGTGGCGGAGCAGTGCGAGACGTGGGCCGGCCTGCAGGAGGAGAAGGGGTATTTCACCCAGCTCGTCGCCGGCGCGGCTTCGCAGGGTGAAGCGCTGCGGGGCGACCTGACGCACGGCGCGCGGGCCGCCGAGGAGGCGTTCGCGGAGTTCGCCGGGTTCCTGCGGGCCGAGCTGGCGCCGAAGGCCCCGGTCAAGGACGCCGTCGGCGAGGACGTCTACCGCCTGTGGTCGCGGTACTTCGTCGGGGCGACGCTGGACCTGCGCGAGGCTTACGAGTGGGGCTGGGCGGAGTTCGCCCGGATCGAGTCCGAGATGCGGGCGGTCGCGAACCGCGTCAAGGCGGGCGCGTCCCTGACGGAGGCCGCGGCGATCCTGGACGCCGACCCCCGCTACCGCGTCCGCGGCCGCGCCGAGTTCGAGGCGTGGATGCAGAACTTGTCGGATGAAGCATTGAAGTCGTTGCGCGGCAAGCACTTCGACATCTCCGACCGCGTGATGGCGCTGGAGTGCAAGATCGCCCCGCCGGGCGGCGGCGTCGGCGCGTACTACACGGGTCCGAGCGAGGACTTCGGCCGCCCGGGCCGGATGTGGTGGTCCCTGCCGTCCGGCCGCGACGAGTTCACGACGTGGCGCGAAACGAGCACGGTGTATCACGAGGGCGCGCCGGGCCACCACCTCCAGATCGCGACGGCGGTGGACCAGTCCGAGGGGCTGAACAAGTACCAGCGCCTGATGGCGTTCACGTCGGGCCACGCGGAGGGCTGGGCGCTGTACTCGGAGCGCCTGATGGAGGAGCTGGGCTACCTGTCCGACGACGGCGACCTGCTGGGAATGCTGTCGGAGCAGCTCTTCCGCGCGGCGCGGGTGGTGGTCGACCTGGGCATGCACCTGGAGCTCGAGATCCCCGCGGGAACGGGCTTCCACGAGGGTTCCCGCTGGACGCCGGAGCTGGGCCTGGAGTTCATGCTGACCCGCACGATCACGGACGAGGCCCACGTCCGCGACGAGATCGACAGGTACCTGGGCTGGCCGGGCCAGGCCCCGGCGTACAAGATCGGCGAGCGCCTGTGGCTGGCGGCCCGCGCCGAGGCCCGGGGCCGCGCGGGTGGAGCGTTCGACATCAAGAAGTTCCACATGGAGGCGCTGCGGCTGGGCGGGATGGGGCTGGACACGCTGCGGGAGCAGCTGGCCCAGCTGGACTGAGGTGGTGGGCGGGCCCCCGCCCTCCCTTGGGGGGGCGTCCCACGTCCAGTTTATCGACCCCGCCCGACAAAACCCGCCGAGAAGCCACCGCCCGGCCCGACTGTCCACAATGCAGCCACCGTGTGGACAACCGCCGAAAACGATTGGCTCCGGCCGCTGGCCCCACGGCATCGCAGCGGCGGGGACGCCGAAAATCCGTCGCGCCGCCCCGAGTCTCCCGTTAACTTCTTCCCGTGCGCCGAATCCTGTTCGTCACCCCGCCGCCCCGCGTCTGAGCGGGGTGGTCCCCAGCCGCGTGGCCTGAGCGCCCGCGGCTGATTCTTCTTGCGCGCCGCCCCGCGTCGTCGATCTCCCTTTTCCTTCGACGCAGGAGCGTTCCCTTGACAACCCTGTCCACGCGCGCCCGTTCGTCGGCCGCGCTCGTTCTCGCCGGTGTCCTCTGGGGCACCGGTGGCCTCGCCGGCTCCTTTCTCGGCCACCGAGCCGGCCTCCACCCGCTCGCCGTCGCCGCTTACCGGCTGCTCGTCGGCGGTGGCGTCGCGACCCTCTTCGTCCTGCTCAGAGGCGGCGCCCTCCCGCGCACGGCCGAAGCAGCGAAGCGGCTTCTCGCCGTCGGCGCGCTGTTCGCTCTCTTCCAAGCGAGCTACTTCGCCGCCGTCGCGCTCAGCTCGGTCAGCATCGCCACGATGACCACCATCGGCGCGGCGCCCGTCGTCGTCACGCTCGCCTCGGTCCGCAAACCCCACCGCTGGACGGTGCTCTCCCTCGCCGGCACCGTCGCCGGCCTGGTCCTGCTCCGCTGGTCGCCGGACGATCCCGCCCACCTCGTCGGTGGCCTCGGCTTCGCGCTCCTCGCCGCGGTCGGCTTCGCGACCCTGACGTTGCTCACCGCGAAGCCGGTCGACGGCCTCGAACCGCTGTCCACGACGGCGTTCGGCTGCCTGACCGGCGGTCTGCTGCTCACCCCCGTGGCGAGCTGGACGGGCATGGCCCTCCCGCTGCACGCGGACGTCCTCGCGGCGGCCTGCTACCTCGGCGCCGTGCCGACCGCGCTCGCCTACGTCGCCTACCTGCGCGGCCTGGCGACGGCGCATCCCGTCCTGGGTGCGCTGTCGGCGATGCTCGAGCCGCTGACGGCCGCGGTCCTGTCCGCCGCGTTCCTCGGGGAACGGCTCGGTGCCGCGGCCTGGTGCGGCGCCGCCGTCCTGGTCGCGGCGCTGACGATCGGGTACTGGCGCCCCGAGCCGCGCTGACCGGCGCCGCCCCTCGGCTCAGCGCGGGTCGAGGGGCAGCGTCCGCCCGAGGATCGCGAACGGCCGCGGGTCACCGGCGAAGTGGTAGTCGCGCAGGACGTCGACGAAGCCCGTCCGGCGGTAGAGCTTCCACGCCCGGCTGGTGCCCTCCGGCGTCGACAGCAGGACGTTCGCGCTCGGCACGCTCTCCAGCAGGCTCCGCAGCAGGTCCTCGCCGATCTGGTGGCCCTGGTTCTCCGGCTTGACGTGGATTTCGGTCAGCTCGAAGTAGTCCGACAGCCAGCGCTCGGCCTCTTCGGGCCCGAAGCGGCGGCTCAGACCGTGGCGCACCTGCTCGTGCCACCACTGGCCGGCCCGGCCGCGGTAGCCGTAGGCGAGCCCGAGCAGGACGTCGTCGGCGTCGAGCGCGGCCATGCAGCGCCAGCCCTCACGCAGCGCGTGGGTGAGCCACATCGGCGCGCGCTGCTCGGCGGTGCCTGCCGGGTACCGCATCGCCCGGACGTAGATGTCCAGCGCTTCGGGCAGGCGTGCGCGGAACTCGTCCGTCGAGAGCTGGACGTAACGGGAGCAGCCGGCGGGCATCGCGGTCACGGCTGTCCATCTTCCTCCGCGCCGCTGAGCGCGCCCGGGGTGCCCCCGGTCAAGGCGACCAGCTCCGCGAAGGTGGTGGGGTAGACGGTCTTGGGGTGCCCGGCGGCGGCCCACACGACGTCGTGGGCGCGCAGCGCGGTGTCGACGAGCGTCGGCAGCGGCCCCGGGTGCCCAGTGGGGGCGACCCCGCCGATCGGCTGCCCTGTGTGCTCTCGCACAAAAGTCGCGTCGGCCTTCCCGATTTCGGCCCCGGCCAGGCGTTCGAGGGTGGCCGGGTCGGCCCGGTGGGCGCCCGACGTCAGCGCGAGGAGCGCTTTTTTGTCGGACCCCAGGCGGAAGATGAGGCTGTTGGCGATGGCCCCCACGGGCACGCCGAGCGCTTCGGCCGCCTGCGCGGCGGTCCGGACCTCGGCGGGCAGCACGCGGATGCCCTCGGCGGCGGCGTGCTGCCCGGCTTCGGCGAGCGCGGCCGCCACCTTGGCGACGGCGGGGTGGTCCAGCGAACTCATGAACCTATGAGATCACGCCACCGACCTGGTGTCCCGCACCACGTCCGGGGATTCCACCCGTGGGGTTGAGCGGACACCGGGTCGGGGTTACTCTGGAATTCGTTCGAACAGGCGTTCGACATCGGTGAGCGCGCACCGGTCAGGTGCCCGGCGGCGGGGCGGGGGAAGCGTCCCGCCGCCGGGTGCTCGATCGGGGCTCACCCCGCGCAGGAGGAGGGTCGTCATGTCCGTCAAGGTCGTGTCCCCCACGGAGTCCGGGCAGCCGCAGCTGCCCATGCCGCTGCGCCCGCCGGTCACCCCGGCAGCGGCCGGCACCCACCACGTCCGCCCCCGGCGCCGCCCGTCGGTGGACGGGGCTCGCCCCCGCTCGTCAGCGGCGGATGTGGGGCAGCCCGAGCTGCCGATGACGCCGCTGTCGCCGCCGGCCGCGGAGGGTGCGGACGCCGACCAGGCCCGGCTCTCCGAAACTCTGCGCTCGCCTGTTGCCGGTCAGTCCGAGATGTCGCTGCGCCCGCCCACCGCGGATGCGGAGATCGAGCGGGCCCAGCTGCCCATGCCGCACTCGTCGGTGCCGGCGGCGGACTCGGGGCAGCCCGAGCTGTCCCCGCCCACGGCCGCCGCGGATCGCGGTCAGTCCGAGCTGCCCATGACCCTGCGCGCGCCCGCTCCGCCCGTCGCGGCCGGGCTGCTCGCCCAAGCTCGGCGCGGGCTCGCCGCCGCCGAGCGGGAGCCCGCTCCCGCCGAACGGTTCATCGGCGCCTACCTCGCCGCCCTGCGCGGTGCCGCCGCCGTGCTCGCCGCCCGGGGGCGGCCGCACCGGGGGCGTGCGCGGCCGGCCAGTACCTGGGTGCTGCTCGACTCCGTCGCCCCCGAGCTGCGGGAATGGTCGGCCTTCTTCGCCGGAAACTCGGCCGCGCGCGCCGCCGCGCAGGCCGGGATCACCGGCAAGGTCACCGCCGAATCGGCCGAGGGGCTGGTGCGCGCCGCCACGTCGTTCCTCGAACTCGTCCGTCGCCTGGTGCACGGCCTCCCGATCACCGGGGAAGCCCATGTCGCGTGAGCACGGCCCGGTCGACCGCGGGCGGCTGCTCACAGCGCTGGGGATCGAAGGCCGGGTGCTGGCCGAAGCCGTCCACGCGGCGCCCGTCGAAGCGCCGGTGCCCGCCTGCCCGGGCTGGTCGCTCGGCGAGGTGGCCCGGCACGTCGGCAGCCTCTACCGCATGGTCCGGCACCGGCTGGCCGACGGCCGCAACCCCGAAGACTGGCAGCGCGACCCCGAACCGGGCCAGAGCCTGGCGGCCTACCTGGAGACCGGCCTGGCCGAGCTGCTCGACGAGCTGGCCGCGCACGACCCGGAGGAGCACGCCGACACCTGGTGGCCGGCGGACCCGACGTACGGGTTCTGGCGACGGCGGATGCTGCACGAGACGCTGGTCCACCGCGTCGACGTCGAACAAGCGGCGGGCACTCCGGAGGGCGGCATCGCCGAAGACCTCGCGCTCGACGGCATCGACGAGGCGCTGACCCTCTGGTTCGGCCAGAAGCTGCCGATGCTGGGGCTGACCGGCACGAAAGCGGGCTCGGTCGGCGTGCGCAGCGGCGCGCACAGCTGGATCGCACGGGCCGGGCCCGAGTCGACGGAGGCCTGGCGCTGTTCGGCCGAGGAGGCCGAGGCCGCGGACGACGTTGTCACGGCCGCCGAACCCGGGCGGATCTACCTGTGGTTGTGGGGCCGGTCGTCCCTGACCTCGGTGACCGTGCGGGGAGTGCACGACCAGGCCGCCCAGCTCTGGGCGCTGATGCGGCTCGCGACCCGATGATCCGGCCGGTGGGGAAGCCGAACCGGAACTGTCGGTGGTGGCGGCTAGCCTGCGCCGCATGAACACGCGCCTGGTGAACGTGGTGATCGACGCGGCGCGGCCGAGGGTCCTGGCGGACTTCTGGGCCGCGCTGCTCGGCTGGCGTGTCGCGCTCGAGGAGGCGGACGAGGTCGACGTGCGCGCCCCGGAGGCCGACGGCTGGGACCTGGACCTCGTTTTCGTTCCCGTGCCCGAGGCCAAGGAAGTGAAGAACCGGATCCACCTGGATCTGGCGAGCACGACGCTCGCGCACCAGGAGGAGCTGGTGTCGCGCGCCTTGGAGCTGGGTGGCAGCCGGGTCGACCTCGGGCAGGGCGCCGTGCCGTGGGTCGTGCTGGCGGACCCGGAGGGCAACGAGTTCTGCGTTCTCGAGCCTCGTGACCGGTACGCGCAGGCAGGTGCGGTGGCTGCCATCGTGGTCGACGCCCACGATCCGGAGCGGCTGGCGGCGTTCTGGGCGCGGCTCACCGGCCGGCCGGTCGGCGCTCGCGAGGGCGACGTCCTGGTGGGGCTGCGCGCGCCGTCGGGGCGTGGACCGTGGCTGGAGTTCCTCCGCAACGACGACGTGAAGCGGGTCAAGAACCGCGTGCACCTCGATGTCGCGCCGCCGTCGGGGGCCGACCACGCGGCGGCGGTATCGGAGGTCGTCGCGGCGGGTGCGGCGCCCGCGGACCTCGGCGGCCCGGACCTGCCGTGGCGCGTGCTGATGGACCCGGAAGGCAACGAATTCTGCGTGCTGACTCCCCGCTGACCGTTGCGGCCGCGTTGCCGAGCCGCGGTGAACGCTGACCTGCGCGAAACACTCACGTCCCGGAGCGGCAACAACCGCGGGGGACCGTGGGGGCATGGAAACTTCCCGTGCGGTGCCCCAGCTCGATCCGGCGGCCGCGGTCGACGTGCCGAGCACGCCGACCGCGTGGCGGGTGCGGATCCGGATGCACGACCACCCCGGCACCCTGGCCCGCATCGCGATCCGGCTCGCCGACCTCGAGTGCAACATCCTCGGCCTGACCGTGCTGCCGGTGCCCGGCGGCGTGCTCGACGAGATCGTCGTGCGCCCGGCGACCGGCCTGCCCCGGCGGCACCTGGCCGAGGCCATCCGCGCCGAGGGGTGCGAGTGCACGGCGATCATCGACGCCGACGTCCACGAGCTGGTCGACCCGGCATCGTCGACGCTGCTCGCGGCCCGCCGGGCGGTCGACGACCCGGCTCGTCTCGCGGAGGTGCTGAAGGACGTGCTGGCCGCGGACGTGGTCACGCGCGTCCCGACGGCCGAGGCGAACCCGGCCCGCACCGAGAGCGGGCACCGGGCGGTGTTCGCGCTGGGCGGCGGCGACGCGCTGGTGGCGCGGCGCCAGTGGGCGCCGTTCGTGCAGCTGGAGCTCACCCGCGCCGAAGCGCTGGTGACGCTGCTGGCCGCGACGGCCCGGAACGTCGCGGGCCCGGCGGTGCTGAACCGCCCGGACGGCGCGGCGATCGTCCTGCGCAAGGGCCTCCCCGCCGACGCCGAAGCGGTATCCGAACTGCACCGCCGCTGCTCGACGGCGACGCTCTTCCGGCGTTACCACACGGGAGTCCGCACGGTCCCGCGCCGCTGGCTGCACCGGCTGCTGGTGCCACCGCGCGGCACGAGCGTGCTCGCGGTCTTCGGCCGCGAGGTGATCGGGCTGGCCCAGCTGATCCCCTCCTCGACGGGCGGCGCCGAGATCTCCCTGCTGGTGGAGGACGACTGGCAGCGCCAGGGCATCGGCACGGCCCTGCTGGCCAGAGTGGCGGCGCTCGCGGAGGCCGAGGGCATCACGGAGCTGCGAGCGGATTGCCTCCCCGGCGACGAGGTGCTGGCCCGCACGGCGGCCCGAGCGGGCTTGCGGACGGAACGCCCCACCGAGGACGGCACCCAGCTGCGGATGTTCCCGCTGGCTTGAGCGGGATGGCGGGCGGGCGGTCGAGGCTCGCCGGAAGCCGGCGGCGGTTCGGCCGCACTCGAGCAGCGGCCGGCTGCAGTGGCGGCCGACGGCAGCTCGCCCGAAGCGGTTCGGCTGCCAGGAGGACGGCTCGGTGCGGCAACTTGCGCGCCCGGTCGGCTGCATAGAAGGCCCGCGGCCGCGCCGCGGCCTGCGGCCGACTGCGGCGGCGGCTCGCAGGGGTTCCGCGGCTGGTGGCTAGCGGCTGGCGGCCGATTGCGGTGGCGGCCCGCGGCGGTTCCCCTATTGGCGGCTGGCGGCTAACGGCTGGCCATGGCGCTCGCCCGAAGGGGTTCGGCTGCCGTGAGGACGGCTCGGTGCGGCAACTTGCGCGCCCGGTCGGCTGCGTAGAAGGCCCGCGGCTGCGCCGCGGCCTGCGGCCGACTGCGGCGGCGGCTCGCAGGGGTTCCGCGGCTGGTGGCTAGCGGCTGGCAGCTAACGGCTGGCCATGGCGCTGGCCGAAGGGGTTCGGCTGCCGTGAGGACGGCTCGGTGCGGCGGCTTGCGCGCTTCCCGGCCGGTGGTTGCCGGGTCTTTCGCCCGTCTCGGCTGGTCAGCGCTTCCAGAACCAGTCCTTGTCGCGGGCTTCGCGCAGGGCCGCCTTCTTGCGCTCGGCGGTGAGGCGGTCCAAGTACAGCACGCCGTCCAGGTGGTCGGTTTCGTGCTGGAGGCACTGGGCCAGCACGTCCTCGCCCTCCACCTCGATCGGTTCGTTGCGGATGTCGACGCCTCGGACCTTCGCGTGTTTCGCGCGCTTCGTGGGGAACCACAGTTCCGGCACCGACAGGCAGCCCTCGTCGATCTCGTGCGTCTCCTCGGACAGCTCGACGATCTCCGGGTTGACGACGTACCCGGCCAGCCCGGCGACGTCGTAGCTGAAGATGCGCAGCCCGACACCGATCTGCGGTGCGGCCAGACCGGCGCGCCCCGCCGGCTTCACCGAGTCCATCAGGTCTCGCACGAGCGCCTCGAGCTTCTCGTCGAACACGGTGACCGGGTCGCAGACGGACTTGAGGATCGGGTCCCCGAAATAGCGCAGTTCGCGCATGGCCATGAGCAGAACATCCTTCGTGCGTGTCGGACTGGCAGCTTAGGCCCGCAGCCGCAGGCCGGAAGGCGTGGCCCGGAAACCGGCGTCCCGTAGAACGTCCGCCAGCTCCGAGGTCAGTGCTTGCTCGCCGTCCGCTCGCTGGACCGACAGCTGACCCAGCCAGCCTTCCCGGACCGCGGCCGACAGCGCCTGCGCCGCGTCCGACAACGGTTGCCGTTCCTCCGTGAAACTCAGCAGCGACCTGCCTCCTCGCTCGACGTACAACGCCGGAACTCCGTCCACCAGCACCGCCAGCGCCCCGGCCTTGCGCGCCGGACGGTGTTTCGTGTCGCCCGTCGCGGCCGGCCAGGGGAGCGCCGCGCCGTATGGCTGGGCCGGGTCCGCGGCCGCCAGCACCACCGCGCGGCCGGGCTCCGGGCGGCCCGGGCCCGACAGCGCGCGCAGCCGGTCCACCGCCCCCTTCGCCGCGAACTGGGCCGCGCCGAGGCCTTCGACGACGTAGCCGCGGATCACCTGGCCGGTGTCCTCCATGCCGCGGAGCACCTTGTAGATCCCCGAGAACCCGCCGGTGACGCGTTCGGTGTCGAGCGCGCCGCGGGTCAGGACGCCGTGGCGCTCCAGGAACGCCTCCGTCCGCGCGTGGGCGCGCCGGGTCGCGTCGGTTTCGCGGGTCGGGGTCAGCGCCCAGCGGCCGGCGACCGTCGGCGGCCCCGACCGTGACGGCATCTGCGGCCGCCCCGCCCGCAACCGCGCGTACCGGCCGCGAGGTGCCTGGCGCCGCGGCTTGTGCGCGCCGTGCCCGGCCACCTGGGCCCGCAACGGCCCCAGCGTGTCGCCCGTCACCAGCCCCGCCCACACCAGGTCCCACAGCGCCGCCACGACTTCGGCGTCGTTCGGCGCCTTGTCCACCAGCACGCTCGCGCGGTCCACCAGCTGGCGGAAGAACAGCGCCCCACCCTCCAAAGTGGACACGAGCGCGTCGTGCAGCGGACCGGTCGGGATGTCCTCGACGACTTCCGGCAGCAGCAGGTCGGCGACGTCCGTGGGGGCGAGGGCGATCCAGCCGTCCCCGCCGGACAGCGCGCCGCAGCCCGCCCACGTGACCTCGCCCGCGGTCGTCAGCTCGTCCAGCAGCGCGGGCGAGTAACCCGGCAGCCGGCCGGGCAGGATCAGCGACTCGACCGCGCTCGCCGGCAACGGCGCCCCGGCGAGCTGCTCGACCACCGACAGCACGTCGTCCGCAGTCGGCGCCGCCCGGACGCGGCCACCGAACCCGTGCCACGACGGCAGGAACCGGCCCAGCGCCGCCGGTTCGACCGGCTCCACCTCGGCCCGCAGTTTCGCCAGCGACGCCCGCCGCAGCCGGCGGAGTACCGCGGAATCGCAGTACTCGACACCTACACCGTGCGTGTCCGGATGCCCGATCGGGCTCAGCTCGCCACGCACCAAGCGGCCTTCGCCGGTCATCCGGTCGAGGACGCCGGTGACGACCGCCATGCCCAGTCCGAACCGCTCGGCCACGGTCGCCGCCGCGAACGGCCCGCGGCTGCGCGCGTAGCGCGACAGCAGATCGCCGAGCGGATCCGCGACCGGTTCGGTGAACGCCTCGGGCACACCGACCGGCAGCGCGGTGCCCAGTGCGTCGCGGACCCGGCCGGAGTCTTCGATCGCCAGGAACCGTTCCGTGCCGCCGATCCGGACCCGGATCGCCCGCCGCGCCGCCTCCAGCTCGGTGAGCCACTCCGGCTGGATCCCGCGTTCGGCCGCCTCTTCGACGGTCAGGTCGCCGAGGAACCGCAGCAGGTCGGCGGCGTCCTCCGCGGAGCGGGCGTGCCGATCGGGGTCGAGCCGCTGCAGCGACCGTTCCACCTCGCGCACGGCCTCCGGGTCGAGCAGCTCCCGGATCGCCTCCGTGCCCAGCAGCTCGGCCAGCAGCGCCGAGTCCAGTGACAAGGCCGCCGCCCGCCGCTCGGCCAGCGGCGCGTCGGTCTCGTACAGGAACATCCCGACGTAGCCGAACAGCAGGCTGCGCGCGAACGGCGACGCGGCCGGCGTCTCGACCTCCACCAGCCGGACCTTCCGGGCCCGGACGTCGGCCATCAGTTCGCGCAGCCCGCTCACGTCGTAGACGTCCTGCAGGACCTCCCGCATCGCTTCGAGGACGACCGGGAACCGTTCGTACTTCGACGCGACCGACAGCAGCTGCGACGCGCGTTGCCGTTGCTGCCACAGCGGAGTGCGGCGCCGCGGGTCCCGGCGCGGCAGCAGCAGCGACCTCGCCGCGCACTCCCGGAACCGGGCCGCGAACACGGCCGAGCCGCCGACCTCCGCGACGATCAGCTGCTCGACCTCCTCGGGATCGAGCAGGATGTCGTCGGCGCCGATCGTGACGTCGCCGCCCTCGGCGTCGAGCGCGTCCGGCAGGCGCAGCACGATGCCGTCGTCGGAGTGCGCGACCTGCGCGTCGACCCCGCGGTTTTCCCGCAGCCGCGCGGCGATCGCCAGGGCCCACGGCGCGTTCACCTGCGCGCCGAACGGCGAGTGCACGATGATCCGCCAGTCGCCCAGCTCGTCCCGGTAGCGCTCCAGCAGGAGCGTCCGGTCGTTCGGCACGTGCCGGGTGGCGGCCTTCTGTTCGGTCAGGTAGGCGAGGAGGTTGTCGCACGCGCGCTCGTCCAGCCCCGCCGCGGCGGCTCGCTCGCGCGCCTTCACATCATCCGATGTGGACAGTTCGCGGACGAACTTCCCCAGCGCCCGGCCGAGTTCCAGCGGACGACCCGGCGCGTCGCCCTTCCAGAACGGCATCCGTGCCGGTTCGCCCGGCGCGGGCACCACGATGACCCGGTCGTGCGTGATGTCGGTGATCCGCCACGACGACGTGCCGAGCAGGATGGTGTCGCCGACGCGCGACTCGTACACCATCTCCTCGTCGAACTCGCCGACGCGGGAACCGGGTTTGTCGTCCCCGCCCGGCGTCATCACGGTGAACAGGCCGCGATCCGGGATGGTGCCGCCGGAGGTGACGGCCAGCCGCTGCGAGCCGGGCCGCCCGCGCAGCTCGCCGGCGATGCGGTCCCAGGTGATCCGGGCCCGCAGCTCGCCGAACTCCTCGCTCGGGTACCGGCCGGCGAGCATGTCGAGCACCGCGTGCAGTGCGTCGTCCGGCAGCGACGCGAACGGCGCCGCCCGCCGCACCAGCGAAGCGAGGTCCGTCACCGTCCACGGCTCCAGCGCCACCATCGCGACCACGTGCTGCGCCAAGACGTCCAGGGGGTTGCGCGGGTAGCGGACCGCCTCGATCGCGCCGGTCGCCATCCGTTCGGCGACCACGGCGCACGAGACGAGATCGCCGCGGAACTTGGGGAACATGACGCCGGACGACACCGCGCCGACCTGGTGCCCGGCCCGGCCGACGCGCTGCAGCCCGGACGCGACCGTCGGCGGCGCCTCGATCTGCACCACCAGGTCGACCGCGCCCATGTCGATGCCCAGCTCCAGCGACGACGTCGCCACCACGCACGGCAGCCGGCCGGACTTGAGGTCCTCCTCGACGCGCGTGCGCTGTTCCCGCGACATCGACCCGTGGTGCGCCCGGGCGATCACCGGCGGCGCGCCGGTGCTGACCCCGGACTGCCCGACGGCCTCGGCCGGGAACGAGTCCTCTGGCGTCAGCTCCGTCTGTTCCGCGGCCAGCTCGTTGAGCCTCGCTGTCATCCGCTCGGTGAGCCGCCGCGAGTTGGCGAACACGATGGTCGACCGGTGGGACCGGATCAGGCTCAGCACGCGCTCTTCGACGGCCGGCCAGATCGACGGCCGCTGCACGGGATTGCCGGCGATCTCCTCCAGGGTGCCCAGGCCGCCCGGCGCGATGTCGCCGGGCGGGAACGCCTCGGTCAGCGACTCCAGCGACTCGAGCGCGTCGAGCGGGCTCGGCGCCGGTCCGCCGCGCGGCGCGTCGAGGTTGCTCATGTCCTCGACCGGGACCTCGACGCGGACTTCGATGGTCTTCGCGAGCTTCGGCTGGACCACCCGCACCGGACGGCCGCCGGCGAGGAACGCGCTCACCTCGTCGACCGGGCGGACCGTCGCCGACAGGCCGATCCGCTGCGCCGGCTTCGGGAGCAGCGAGTCCAGCCGCTCCAGTGACAGCGCGAGGTGCGCGCCGCGCTTGCCGCCCGCGACCGCGTGCACCTCGTCGACGATCACGGTCTCGACGCCGCGCAGCGACTCCCGGGCCGACGACGTGAGGATCAAGAAGAGCGACTCGGGCGTGGTCACCAGCACGTCCGGCGGGGTCTTGGTGAACGATCGCCGCTCGGCCGCGGTGGTGTCGCCGGTGCGCATGCCGACCTCGATCTCCGGCACCGGGAGCCCGAGCCGCCGCGACGCCTGCGAGATGCCGGCGAGTGGCGCGCGCAGGTTCCGCTGGACGTCGACGGCGAGCGCCTTCAGCGGCGAGACGTAGAGGATCCGGCAGCGTTTCGTGGCCTCCGCCGGTGGCGGCTCCACCGACAGCCGGTCCAGCGCCCACAGGAACGCGGACAGCGTCTTGCCGGAGCCCGTCGGCGCGACGACGAGAGCGTGTTCGCCCGCGTGCGCCGCCCGCCAGGCCCCTTCCTGCGCCGCGGTGGGCGCCGCGAAGGCCCCCGCGAACCAGTCCCGGGTCGCGGGGGAGAAGAGGTCGAGCACGTCAACTGCCACGTCGTCCATCATGCGCGGCACCACCGACAGTTTCGGACCCGCTCGCCAGGATCACGCTCTGGGCGAACTGCGGGTACGTGACGTCGACCCGGGGTTCGTCGGTGATCAGCCGGTAGTCGCGGTCGAGCGGCGCCCAGTACGAAAAAGGGGCCTGGCCCAGCTTGGAGCGGTCGGCCAGCACGTACGCCTCGCCGCCCGCGTGCAGCATCGCGTGCTTGACCACCGACTGCTCCAGTGACGGGCAGCACAGGCCCCGCTCGGCCACCAGGCCGTCCGCGCCCAGGAACACCCGATCGGGTGAGATGTGCCGCAGCTGGGCCAGCACGCTCTCGCCCAGGATCGCTTCGTTGGGGTGCCGCAGCCGCCCGCCGAGGACGATGAGGTCGATCCCGGCGAAGCCGGCGAGCTCGCGGATGGCGGTGACGCCGTTCGTGACGACGGTCAGCCCCTCGCGGTGGGCGAGGTGCCGGGCGAGCCTGCCGGTCGTCGTGCCGGCGTCGAGCAGCACGACCTCGCCGTCACGCACCAGCGCGGCGGCTTCCCGGGCGATGGCGTCCTTCGCCGCCGCGTGCTCCCGGTCCTTCTCGTGCGGGCTGCGTTCGGTGTCGAGCGCGCCGCCGTAGGTGCGGACGACGTGCCCGGCCCCGGCGAGCGAGGCGAGGTCGCGCCGGATGGTCGACTCCGAGACGCCGAACTCCTCGGCCAGTTCCGCGATGGCGCCCGAGCCGTCGCGGACGGCTTCGAGCAGCATCGCGCGCCGGTCACGTGTTCCTGGTCGCGGCTGGGACATGCGCCAAGCCTTCCACAGGGACCGGTTTCAGCCCGAAGAACGCCAGCCCGGCGGCCACGGCGAGGAACGCGGCCAGCACGACGAACCCGGTGGTCGCGCTGCCCGTGACGTCGGTGAGCCAGCCGACCAGGTAGGGCCCGGCGAACCCGCCGAGGTTGCCCAGCGCGTTGATCAGGCCCATCGCCACGGCGACGACCTCGATGCCGAGGATCCGGCTGGGGATGGCCCAGAACGGCCCGTACGGCATGTAGACGCCGGTCGCGACGACGCAGAGCAGCACCAGCTGCACCGCAGCCGGCCAGTGCACGAGGTTGCCGAGCAGCAGCCCGGCGATCGCGACGACCAGCGGGACGGTGACGGCGAGCCGCCGGTTGCCGGTCCGGTCCGACCAGTGCGCGCACGCGACCATCCCGGCCAGCGCCAGGACGTACGGCACGGCCGACAGGAACCCGACGGCGGTCGCCGAACCCCCGGTCATCGTCTTCACCACCGACGGCAGCCAGAGCGAAAAGCCGTAGAACCCGGTGATCCAGAAGAAGTAGATGCCGATCAGCAGCAGCACCTGCCGGTTCGCCAGCGCTTGCCGGTAGCCCTGCTTCGCGAACGCGGGCTTCGCCTCTTCTTCGGCCTTCAGGGTGGTTTCGAGGTACTCCCGCTCTTCGGCGGAGATCCAGCGGGCCTTCGCCGGCCGATCCGCCACCGCGAACCACCAGACGACCGCCCACAGCAGCGGCGGCAGGCCCTGGAGCACGAACACCCAGCGCCAGGACATGTGGTCGAGCATGAGCCCGGACAGCGGGGACATGACGATCGCCGAGATCGGCAGGCACGTCATCCACAGCGCGTTCGCGCGGGCCCGTTCGGCCTGCGGGAACCAGGACGCGAGCAGGATCAGCACCGCCGGCCAGACACCGCCCTCGAACAGCCCGAGCAGCAGCCGGGCGAGGTGCAGCTGGGTCTCGTTCCGCACGAGGCCGCACAGGACGGCCGCGAACGCCCACGCGATCATCAGCACCAGCACCGTCTTGCGGGCGCTCCACTTCACGGCCAGTACCGCCGCCGGGATCTGCAGCACGAGGTAGCCGATGAAGAAGATGCCGCTCGCCAGCCCCTTCGCGCTGGCCGACAACGGGAAGTCTTCGCCGATGTAGGGCAGGATCACCGCGACGTTCGTGCGGTCGAGGTAGGCCAGCATGTACATGACCACCGCGACCGGGATGACGTACGCCCAGCGCTTGCGGGGGATCACCGGACGCCCGGTGGGTAGATCGAGGGCAGCTTCCGCGCGTACGGCGCCAGCGTCGCCGCGGCCTTGAACGCGGCGACCATCGTGCCGTGCGAGGCCCGGCCGGTGCCGGCGATGTCGAACGCCGTGCCGTGGTCGACCGAGGTGCGCAGGATCGGCAAGCCGACGGTCACCGACACCGTGCCGTCGAAGTCGTACGTCTTCGACGCGATGTGCCCCTGGTCGTGGTACAGCGAGAGCACGCCGTCGAACCGGCCTTGGATCCCTTGGTGGAAAACGGAATCCGCGGGAATCGGGCCGACGACGTCGAGCCCCGCGACCCGGGCGGCGGCCACCGCGGGGGCGATCGCGATGATCTCCTCGTCGCCGAACTTGCCGTTCTCCCCGCCGTGCGGGTTCAGCGCCGCCACGGCGAGTCTCGGTTTCTCGGTGCCGAACACTTCGAGCGCGGTGTACGCCTCGCGGATGGCGTGCTCGATGTTTTCCCGCGTGATCTGGCCGATCGCCTCGCGCAGCGAAAGGTGCCGGGTGGCGAAGAAGATCTTCAGCCCCGACACCCAGAACATGGTGTTGAACCGGGTCGAGCCGGTCAGCTCGCCGAGCATCTCGGTGTGCCCGAGGTGCTGCGAGCCCGCCGCCCAGATCGCCTCCTTGTTGATCGGCGCGGTCACGACCGCGTCGACCTCGCCGGCCAGCGCGAGCCGGGTGGCCACTTCGATCGCGCCCACGGCGGCGGCACCCGCGGTCGCGTTCACCTCGCCCCACGGCAGGTCTTCCCGGACCACGCCGAGGTTGAGGATGTCGATCACGCCGGTGGTGAACCGCGCGTCGGCGACCGTGGCGATGGGGTTGATCTCCAGGTTCAGGCCGAGGTGCCGGACCAGGCGTTCCAGCACGATCGCGTCGCCGACCGCGACCCCGCGCGCCAGCTGCAGCGACTCCGGCTCGGCGAGGGTCTTGAGGGTGATCTCGGGGCCGATGCCCACGGGGTCGCCGAGGGTGACGGCGAGGATGGGGAGGTCGCTCACGGGTTCTTCCTTCCGGTGGCCAGCACGTGGTTCAGGTGTTCCAGGCAAGCGACGGCGGCGTCGCGCCCGCCGATCAGCCCGCCTTTCGTGGCGAAGGGCAGCCCCGCGTGCGGGCCGCCGGAGAGCCGCCCCGCGACCGCCAGTGGCAGTACTTCGGTGTCGATCTCGAAGCCTTCGGCCCCGAGTGCTTTCGTGACCTCGACGGCGATGTCGCCGCCGGTGGCGTAGAGCCCGCCGATCCGGTGGGTGCCGAGGACCAGCCGGGCGGCTTCGCCGAGCGCCGGCGGGATCCGGGCCGCCACCGCCGGGTCGACCGGGGTGCCCGGCGCGGGCGCCCGGGTCCGGATGCCGACCACGCGGTGCCCGGCGTCGAGCAGCTTCCCGGCCGCGGCGGCGATGGCGGACGGGTCGGGGTGACTCGCGTCGACGTCGACGTACCGCGCGTCCAGCACCAGCTCGGTTTCCAGCAGCTGGTCGTGGGTCTGCCCGGTGATGCTGCCGACCACTGCGAGCACCGGCGGGACGGTGCCGTGGCCGGGCGCGAGCCCGAGCGCGGCCGCCAGCCGGACACCGAAGGGCCCGGAGTCCACCGAGATCCACCGCGTGCCTTCGGCCGCCAGCCGGGCCGCGGCCTTGGCGACGGTGGTGAGGTGCCGGTTCGTCGTGGCGTCGCAGACCACGATCCCGGCGGTGCACCGCAGCGCCGCCTCGATCGCGTCCACGCCTTCTTCGACGACGTCCAGCGGGAGTTCGGCGATCTCGCGGCGCGTGGGCTGGAGCAGCGTGCGGATCCGGGACGTCTTCACCGGCGCCAGCGGGTCGCGCGCCGCGGGGCTTTCGGCCAGCGGCACGCCGTCGACCAGGTGCAGGCCGCCGAGGGTGACCCGGCCGGCGTCCGGGAACGCGGGCACGACCAGGGCCCGCGCGTCCGGTGCCGTGGCCAGGACGGCCTCGGTCTCCACACCGACGTTGCCGCGCAACGTGGTGTCGACGCGCTTCACCGTCAGTTCGACGGGACCCACTTGCGCCACCACCTCACGCACCGCTCGCGCGGCGTGTGAGGGGGAAGCGTGCCGGGTACTCAGGTTCACCACCAGAGCGTCGATCCCGCTCTCCGCGCGGAAGCAGGGCGCGTCCGGTTCGAGCGGCGCGGTGACGGAAACCGCGCGCAGCCCGAAGCGGGCGTACAGCGCTCCGGTCGCGTTGCTGCCGGTCAGGTCGTCCCCGATGACGAGCAGCTTCGGCACCTCACGCTCCCTTCTGCGCGATCTGTGCAACTCGATTGATCGAACTGCGCAACTATCGTGCACCGTGATCACCGCCGAAGTCAAGGAGCAGCGACTTTCGCGGGTCCGCACGCACGGTGACCGCGCGCATGGCAGCATCACGGCGAACGCCGTCGAGGCGGGTTTTCGTGAAGGGGAGTGCAGTGCGGATCCTGTCGGTGGACCTCGGGACGTCCAACACCGTCGCCGTCCTTTCGGCGCACGGCATGCCGCCCCGGGTCGTCGAGGTGGACGGCTCGGCCACCATGCCGTCGGCGGTGTTCGCCTCCGAGGACGGCACGATCATGGTCGGCCGCGACGCCGAGCGCCGCGCCCGCCTCGACCCGACGCGCTTCGAGCCGAACCCCAAGCGCCGCATCGACGAGCAGACCCTGCTGCTCGGCACCGACGTCGTCCCGGTGACCGACGCGCTGGCCGCCGTCCTGCGCCGCGTGCTCGAGGAAACCTCCCGCCAGCTCGGCGGCGAACAGCCCGACGAGGTCCGGCTGACCCACCCCGCGCAGTGGGGCCAGACCCGCCGCAACGTCCTGATGTCCGCCGCCCGGCTCGCCGGGATGGGGCAGAACATCCTGCTGGTGCCCGAACCCGTCGCCGCGGCCGCGCACTTCGCGTCGTTCCCCGGCAAGTCCCTCGCGCCCGGCCAGGCGCTCGCGGTCTACGACCTCGGCGCGGGCACCTTCGACGTCGCCGTCGTCGGCGCCACGCAGAACGGGTTCACCGTGCTCGCCGAGGACGGCCTGCCCGACCTCGGCGGCCTCGACGTCGACCAGGCGCTGATGGTGCACGTCGGGCGCGAGGTCTCGCACTCGGACCCGCAGCGCTGGCAGCGGCTCCTGCGTCCCGAGTCCACCGGCGACCGGCGCACCCGGCGCGCGCTGCAGGAAGACGTCAAAGCGGCCAAAGAGGCACTGTCGCGGCACCCGCAGACCGAAGTCCCGATGCCCGAGCCGTTCAAGGACGTCCTCGTCACGCGCGGTGAGCTCGAAGGCCTGGTGCGGCCGGCGATGCTGCGCAGCGTCGAACTGCTTTCGCGGACGCTGCGCTCGTCCGGGCTGACCCCGGACCGGCTGGCCGGCATCTACCTCGTCGGCGGGTCGAGCCGGCTGCCGCTGGTCGGCACGATGATCGCGGAGAAGCTCGGTGTCGTGCCGGGCAGCCTCGACCAGCCGGAGACCGCCGTCGCGCTCGGGGCCCAGCACGTCGCCCGGGACGGGCTGGGCATGCGCACCCAGAACGTCGAAGGAGCCGTGGCGGCGGGCGCCCCGCACCGCCCGCAGTACGCGCCGCCGCCGCGGTACCCGGGCTACGCTCCGGCGAACTTCCCGCCCAGCGGCCCGCAGCAGGTGCAGAACCCGGCGCCGTCGAACTTCCCCAGCTACTCGCCCGCGCCGGAGCGAGCCGAGGCGAAGCCGCGCGGGAAGAAGAAGCTGCTCATCGGCATCGCGGTCGCGGTCGTCGTGGTGCTCGCGGCCGGGCTGACGTTCGTCCTGACGTCGTCGTCCTCGACGGCCACCTACACCGCCGACCAGTGCAAGACACCCGGCCAGGCCGACGACAAGGGCCTCACCGGCTGCCTCCGCCAGCTCGCCGGGAAGATCGCCGACACCGGCGACTGCAAGCCGGGCATGGGCAACGGCCCGGCGGCGCCGGCGGAGAACCTCGGGGTGGCCTCGACCTGCTCGGCGCCGGGCCGGGCGGGCACGCAGGTCACCTACGTCCAAGGCGACAGTGCCGACACGCTCAAGCAGTACACCGACGGCTTGCTCTCCTCGGCGGGCGGCGACCGCACCGAGGCCGACTGGGGCGGCAACGGGCTGAAGGGCCACTACTCGTCGGCCGCGGGCCGGACGGCGGCGGTGCTCGTGTTCACGGTGTCGGACCGGCCGCTGGTGGGGTTCATCTACCAGCTGAACTCGAGCGACCAGGCCGAGGCGACCACGCCGGACACGCTAGCCAACTACTTCGAAGCGAGCGTCCAGCCGGGCGGGTAGCGAACGGACCGTTCGCGCCCTCCGGTTAGAGTGGTCCCGATGCGGATCACGGTTTTCCGGCGGCTGATGGCCGACGAGTTCGGGCCCGGGCGGGCCCAGGTGCTGGCCAGGGACCACGTGCTCAGCGCGCTCGGCGGCCGCACGGTCGACCAGGCGCTGACCGCCGGAATCCCGGCCAAGGACGTCTGGCGCGAGGTCTGTGACGCCTTCGACGTTCCGCGTGAACGGCGCTGACCTGGGCGGATGCACGCTGCCCTGACCCGGGCGGGCGAAAACCCTAGCGCAAGGGTGTGTCGCTGCGGACCTCGAACAGGTGTTCGTCTAAGGTGTTGTCCACATCGGGTCCAGCGATCCACAGATCGGGCGCCGCGCCTGGAATTGTCGGTCCCCGCCGCTAGCGTCGGACCGGACAGCTGAAGAACCGACACAGCGCCCTCGAGACGGGGGCTTCGACCAGCGAGGTGGACTTCCATGCCTGCAGCACCCGACAAGGACAAGGCGCTCGAGCTCGCGCTCGCGCAGATCGACAAGCAGTACGGCAAGGGCTCGGTCATGCGGCTCGGCCAGGACGGCCGCGCGCCCGTCTCCGTGATCCCGACCGGCGCGATCGCCCTCGACGTCGCGCTCGGCATCGGCGGGCTGCCCCGGGGCCGGGTCATCGAGATCTACGGCCCGGAGTCCTCCGGTAAGACCACGGTCGCCCTGCACGCGGTGGCGAACGCGCAGAAGAACGGCGGCATCGCGGCGTTCATCGACGCCGAGCACGCGCTGGACCCCGAGTACGCCAAGAAGCTGGGCGTGGACACCGACGCGCTGCTCGTGTCCCAGCCGGACACCGGTGAGCAGGCGCTCGAGATCGCGGACATGCTGATCCGCTCCGGCGCGCTCGACATCCTGGTCATCGACTCCGTGGCCGCGCTCGTGCCGCGCGCCGAGATCGAGGGCGAGATGGGTGACTCGCACGTCGGCCTCCAGGCCCGCCTGATGAGCCAGGCGCTGCGCAAGATGACCGGTGCGATGAACAACTCCGGCACCACCGCGATCTTCATCAACCAGCTGCGCGAGAAGATCGGCGTCATGTTCGGCTCCCCGGAGACGACGACCGGTGGCAAGGCGCTGAAGTTCTACGCGTCGATCCGCCTGGACGTGCGCCGCATCGAGACGCTCAAGGACGGCGGCGAGCCGGTCGGCAACCGCACCCGCGTCAAGGTCGTGAAGAACAAGATGGCCCCGCCCTTCAAGCAGGCCGAGTTCGACATCCTGTACGGCCACGGCGTCTCCCGCGAGGGTTCGCTCATCGACATGGGTGTCGACCAGGCGATCCTGCGCAAGTCCGGAGCCTGGTACACCTACGAAGGCGACCAGCTCGGCCAGGGCAAGGAGAACGCGCGGAAGTTCCTGCGCGACAACCCGGACATCGCCAACGAGATCGAGAAGCGGATCAAGGAGAAGCTGGGCATCGGCGCGCAGGTCGACGCCGAGGCCGTCGAAGCCGTGCCGGCGCCGGTCGACTTCTGATCGGGGGAGGGGGCTGCGGGATTGGGTGGGGTGTGCTCGCGGAGTTCGCTCGCCCTGATCCCTCCGCCGTGTTCTCCGGGGGTCGAACCCCCGGACCCCCGCCAGGGGGCAAGCCCCCTGGACCCCCGCGTGGTCGCGTTGCGTGGTGACACGTGGCTTGGGCTTGTGAAGATCGAGGAGTGATCCAGGTGGCGAGGGCGCCGAAGATCCCGCCGGCCGAGCTTCCTCCCGAGGAGCGCTACAAGAAGGCCAAGGAGATCTGTTACGACCTCCTGGCCGTGCGCGCGCGGACTCAGGAGGAGCTCCGGCAGGCCTTGCGCCGCAAGGGGTTCGACGAGGAAACCAGCGAAACCCTGCTCGGCAAGCTCGACCGGGCAGGGTTGGTGAACGACGCGGAGTTCGCGGAGCTGTGGGTGAAGTCCCGGCACGAGACCCAGGGCTTGTCCCGCACCGCGCTGCTGGCCGAGCTGCGACGCAAGGGCGTCGACGACGAGGTCGCCGCGCAGGCGGCGGGCGAGGTCGACCGCGAGTCCGAAGAGCAGATGGCCAGGGAACTGGTCCGCAAGCGCCTCGGGTCGCTGGGCAACGTCGACGAGCAGACGGCGCTGCGGCGGCTGCTCGGCTTCCTGGCCCGCAAGGGCTACCCGCAGGGGCTGGCGTACACGGTCATCAAGGAGGAACTCCGCGAGTACGGCGCGGAGTCCACCCTTCTCGACGACGCCTACATCGAGTGACGGCGGCTGGTCCCGGCGCGGAGTGGACCGTCGCGCACTTCTCCCAGAGCAACGCGGAGGGCTCCGGGCAGGGTGACGTGGCGGCGTTGCTGCGCCGGGTCGCCGACACGCTCGACGAACTCGGTGACGTCCAAGTGCAAGACATCACCTTCGCCAGTGAGGTCACCGCGGGCGAAGACGCGCTGCGGATGACGGTGTACTACCACCGGGAGCCACGGCGCCGGTGACGGCGCGCGGGCGGCGGGCCCGGTGCGCACGTCACGCCGAGACCGGCTCCCGGCCGGCCGGCACCCGGCGGTCCGAGCGGTGCTTGCGGACCACCAGCAACAGCACCGCGAGCAGCCCCATCACCACGCACGTGACCACCGCCGACAGCACCAGGAACTCGTTCAGCTGCCCGGCCGCCAGGTACGCGCCCAGTGCCACCGCCACCACGGCGCACACCGCTCGGTCCACAATGGATTCCATCGACAGGAGCGTCGCGCGGTAGCGGGAGTCCGGGATCGAGTCGTTCAGCAGCTGCTTCTGGACCGGGAACGAAATCCCCGTCGCCACCGCGAAGACGCACAACACCAGCACCGTCGGGAAGGAACCCACGAACACGACCGCGCCGAGGCAGAGGGCCATCACGATCGTCAGCGTGAACACCGATCCCACCGGGCCGATCGCGCGGCGGAGGCGGTGCGGGCGGGCCGCGCCCAGTGCCTCGAAGACCGTCATCGCGGCCAGCACCGCGCCGTACCAGTTCACCGACAGGGACTTCGACTCCAGGATCGGCTGGAACAGGTTGACCTGGCAGATGCGGACCAGCGTGAACATCGCGATGCCTTGGACCATCAACACCATCAGCCAGCGTGACGAGCGCAGCGCCGACAGCGCGCCGCCCACTCCGGCGAGCAGAGACGCCGTCTTGTCCCTGACGACGCGGCCGCCCGGGATCGCGGGAAGCTTCAGCGCGAACACGAGCGCGATACCCGCGTTGATCGCCGTCAGCCAGTACGGGGAAGGGAGGTTCCACGTCATCAGCAGGCCGATCACCGGCCAGTACACGATCTTGCCGATCAGGCTGTACGCGCGGCCGACCCCTTCGACGCGCAGGTAGTGCTCCCCGGCACCGGAAGCGTGCAGGTACTCGTACAGGTACGCGCTCTGCGCGCCGGACACCAGCGACCGCGCCAGTGCGATCAGGACGAAGTGCAGCAGGAACCCGGTGTACGAGCCCAGGAACACCGGCACCAGATTCGCCGCCACGAGCACGCCGGCGCCGGCCGCCAGCGACGTGCGGTAGTCGAACCGGTCGGCGATCATCCCGGTCGGGATCTCCAGCAGGCAGAACACGATGTAGTAGATGCTCTGGATGCCGAAGATCTCGCCGTCGGACAAGCCGGCGAGCTTCTGGTACTGGTAGAAGATCGGCACCCACAGCAGCAGGCCGAAGAAGAACTGGAACCCGTAGGTCAGCCGGACGGTGCGGCGGACGGCGGGGTTCGCGGGCAGGCGAAGGCCCAGCATGGTCGTGTCTCCCGGAAGGTCAAACAGAATAAGGACGCAGCTGCACGAGGTGGAGGTGGTCGCCGTCGGCGAGCCACTCGACGTCCACCGGCGAGCCGAACGTGTAGTCGGGCGAGAAGTGGCCCTGCAGCAGGCGGCCGGCGATCGCGAGCCGCTGCAGCTGGTCGTGGGCCCGCGAGTCGAGGTCCGCCGTCGCGTCGCCGAGCGACACCGTGCGGCCGCCGCCCTCGACCGTCGAGTACAGGTACTGCATGGGCAGGGCCGAACCGTCGACGACGTCGGTCACGCGCGGCGACACGTTGACGTACACCGTGCGGAAGTCCGCGCGGTTCATCGGGTTCGTCGTCACCAGCACGCCGCCGAAGTCGGCCGTGACCTGCTCCTGGATCACCACGCCCATGTAGCACTCGTCGAGGGAGATCCCCGCCTGCCGCCGCAGCCGGACGCTGCGCACCGACACCAGCGAAGCCCAGACTTCCTTGACGCTGGCGAAGATCCGCTCGGCCGTGGTGACGTGGTTGAGCGACTCGTAGATCCCGGCGGCCGAGAACCCGGCCAGGTCTTCGGCGTTCGACGAGCTGCGCACGACGAACGTCCGCACGCCGGCCAGCTGCGACACCAGCGCGGAGTCGATCTCCCCGGCCAGCGCACCCGGCATCCGGGCCGACCGGATCAGGCCCTGCAGCTCGACGCACAGCGGCTCGATCTCCCGCGCGTCCAACTCCAAGGCCATCTTCAGCTTGCCGATGGCCTGCTGGATCCGCGGTGACGACTCCAGGAACCGCCGCTGCAGCGAGAACGGCAGTGCGATGCCGCGCGGCACGCGGACGTGGTCGTCGAGCAGCCGGCGGGCCGCGGCGGCCAGGTCGGGAACCGAGGCCCCGGCGGGGACGTCCAGCAGCCGGGCCAGGTACGGCAGCAGGTTCTCCCGCGGCGGCCGCGGCACCTGGTAGAAGCCGAGCAGGCGCTGCGAACCGTGCGCCAGCACGTGGTGCAGCTCGCCGAGGTTCGCCGCCTTGGTGCCGTAGCGGTAGCGGTCGGCCGCGCGCAGCCGGGCGAGGTTCACGATCGGGCTGCGCTCGGACTCCGGCTCCTCCAGCGTGACGCGCTGGGCGTACCAGCTCGGCGGCGCCGCCGTGGCCGGCTCGGCGATCTCCCGCAGCGAGAGCGCTTGAGCGTCCACTGTGTACTCGACCCACTTGCCGTCGAGCTCGCGGCGCTCGACGTCGGCCAGCGCGCCGACCTGGACGGCGTTCGGGATCTGCCAGCCGGTGGCCAGGACGTTGGTGTGCGACAACGGCGTCGTGTGCCGGGCGTTGACGATGCCGGACAGCCGCGGGATGTCTTCGGGCACGCGGTCCATCACGATGATGTCCGACCAGTCCAGCGTCGCGGCCCGGTACTCGGCCTCGGTGCGGAACGCGCGCAGCCGCCCGGTGGCCGTGCCGGGGTTCAGCGCGACGAACGGCGCCGTCGAGAACAGCTCGTGCGCGAACACCCGGGGCAGTTCGCTCGGCGGGATCTCCCGGACGATCCGTTCCTGCAGCTGGTTGGCCGGCTTGAACACCAGCGGCAGCGCGGGGTCGACGTACCGGGCGACGAAGGCGTGGAACTCGCGGATCAGCTCGGCCGGCATCGTGTCGACCTCGACCGTCTCCAGCGAAAGCATCTGCGGGTGCCGGGCGAGGATGCCGAGCAGGAACCGGCGGTCCGGCGCGTGGTAGAAGTCCTGGTTGTAGGAGTCGATGTCCGCGCGCACCCGTTCTTCGGGGACGCCGAGGATCTCTTCCCCGATATAGATCGCGTGAAAGGAATGGCGCGCGTCGTTCAGGAAGTGGATGACCTCGTTTTCGCGGTCCACCACGACCTTGACGAAGGAATAGCCGCCGAGGGTGCCGCCCAGCTGGTGGAGGGCGGACAGGGAAAGCCGTTCGCCGATGAGGGCGGCGACGTTCTCGGGGGCAGGACTGGGCGCGACCACATCGGTCAGGGACAACGGATCTCCTCGCTCGAAACAGCGAGGAGGAACGATAACAGGGGGTGAATCACCGACCGTGGCGCAAATGCCCCGCTCACTGGCACAAATGGGCCAACGCATGACCGCCGCCACACCCGTTAGGAGCACCGTTCCAGCGCTTGGGAACGGTGCTCCCGGAATCCGGACGCCGATTCCGCCGTTCGGGTCCGTAATTCCGTGGGGTGATCTCGGCTACAGCTTCGCGGCTTCGGCGGCCAGTTTCTCGATCGTCGCGAAATCGAGCGAGGACGTCAGCCACGAGCCGCCGATGCAGCCGACGTTCGCCAGCGCCAGGTAAGAAGGCGCCGACGGCACCGTGATGCCGCCCGTCGGGCAGAATTTCAGGGACGGCAACGGGCCCGCGATCGACTTCAGGAACGCGACCCCGCCGGACGCCTCCGCCGGGAAGAACTTCAGCGCCGTCAGCCCGCGTTCGGCCAGCCGCATCGCCTCCGACACGGTGCTCGCGCCGGGCAGGAACGGCAGCCCGGTCTCGAAGCACGCGTCGACGACCGCGTCGGTGCAGCCCGGCGTCACGAGGAACTTCGCCCCCGCGTCCGCCGCCTGCTTCGCGTGGTCCGCCGCGGTGACGGTGCCGGCGCCGACGACGATGTCCGGCACCTCGCTGGCGACGCGTTCGATCGCCGACAACGCGGCCGCAGTGCGCAGGGTCAGCTCGATGACCCCGATCCCGCCGGCGAGCAGGGCCCGGGCGACCGGCACCGCGTCTTCGGCGTCGTCGATCACCACGACGGGCATCACGGGGGACAGCTCGAGCAGGTCCTGACCGGTGGTCACTGACCGACCTCCTGGATTGTGAAAGCGGGCGTTCCGAAGTGCTCCGGCGTCAAGCCGCCGAACACGGAAGCGCCCTGGTCAGCGGGGCCGACGGCACGGCGCAACGCGGCGAACAGCTCTCGGCCGGTGCCGGTCCAGGATGCTTCGGACGGCGGTCCGTCCACAAGCTCACGGCGGGCGAGTTCTTCGTCACCGACCAGCACGTCGAGCGAGCCCGAAGACGCGTCGAGCCGGATGACGTCGCCGTCCGCGACGCGGGCGATCGGGCCGCCCACCGCGGCTTCCGGCGTCACCTGGATGGCGGCCGGGATCTTGCCCGACGCGCCCGACATCCGGCCGTCGGTGAGCAACGCCACCGCGTGCCCGCGGTCCATCAGCACGCCCAGCGCCGGGGTGAGGCCGTGCAGCTCCGGCATGCCGTTGGCCTGCGGGCCCTGCTGCCGGATCACCACGACGACGTCGCGGTCGAGCTCGCCGGCCTGGAACGCGGCCGTGAACGCCTCCTGGGTGGTGAACACCCGCGCCGGCGCCTGGACGACCCGGTGCTCGGGCGCCACCGCGGACACCTTGACCACCGCGCGGCCGAGGTTGCCCTCGACCATCCGCAGCCCGCCGTCCGCGGCGAAGGGGCGCCACGCCGGGCGCAGCACCTCTTCGTCGAGGCTGCGGGTGGGCACGTCGCGCCAGACGAGCTCGCCGTCGGACAGGATCGGCTCGGCCCGGTAGCGGTGCAGCCCGAACCCGGCCACCGTGTGGACGTCTTCGTGCAGGAATCCGGCGTCGAGCAGCGTGCCGACCAGGAACTGGAGGCCGCCGGCGGCGTGGAAGTGGTTGATGTCGGCGCTGCCGTTCGGGTAGACCCGCGCCAGCAGCGGCACGACGGCCGAGAGGTCGGAGAAGTCGTCCCACGTCAGCTGAATGCCCGCGGCCGCGGCGATCGCGACCAGGTGCATCGTGTGGTTGGTCGACCCGCCCGTGGCGAGCAGCGCGATGACGCCGTTGACGAACGCCTTCTCGTCGAGGATCCGCGAGACCGGCGTGTACTCCTCGCCGCGCGAGATCGCGACGACCCGGCGCCCGGCTTCCTCGGTCAGCGCCTGACGCAACGCCGAACCGGGCTGGACGAAGCTGGCGCCCGGCAGGTGCAGGCCCATCACCTCGACGACCATCTGGTTGGAGTTGGCCGTGCCGTAGAAGGTGCAGGTGCCGGCCGAGTGGTACGACGCCGCTTCGGCGTCGAGCAGGTCTTCGCGCGTCGCGAGGCCCTCGGCGTACAGCTGCCGGACGCGCGCCTTCTCCTTGTTCGGCAGCCCGGAGTTCATCGGCCCGGCCGGGACCAGCACGGCCGGCAGGTGCCCGAACGACAGAGCACCGATCAGCAGGCCGGGCACGATCTTGTCGCAGACGCCCAGCAGCAGGGCCGCGTCGAACATGTCGTGCGAGAGCGCGATCGCCGTCGACATCGCGATGACCTCGCGGCTGAACAGGGACAGCTCCATGCCCGCGCGGCCCTGGGTGATGCCGTCGCACATGGCCGGGACGCCGCCGGCGAACTGGGCGACACCCCCGGCGGAGCGCACGGACTTCTTCAGCCAGGCCGGGTACTCCTGCATCGGCTGGTGAGCCGAGAGCAGGTCGTTGTAGGACGAGACGATCGCGACGCCGGGAGCGCGCGCGGCTCGCAGCGCCTCCTTGTCGACGCCGTCCATGGCCGCGAAGCCGTGGGCGAGGTTGCTGCACGCGAGGCCGCGGCGGACCGGGCCTTCGGCGTGCGCGGCGGCCATGCGGTCGAGGTACGCGGTGCGCGTCGCGGCACTGCGCGCGGTGATGCGGGCGGTGACTTCGGCGACGGTCGGGTGCAGCGGGGTGGGAGTGGGGCTCATGTCCGGCTCCGGATCACTGGTGTGTGGTGGTCCGCGGGACGGCAGCGCTGACGCCTCAGGGTCGTGACACTGGCCACACTACCTCGGGAAAACGCCGAATCAAAATCGATTCAGAAGATCGACCCGCGTGACCCCGATCACCCTCGGAACCGTTAGTGTGCTAGTTGTCACACTGCACGACGCGTGGCACAGCCGTAGCCGGTTCCCTGCCAGCCCCACCACACGGGAGGCATGATGTCCACCTCCGAGATCGCCGAGCTGCGGCGAACCATCGGCCAGCTCCGGCAGTGCGTCGGCGCACTGCGCTCTCGTTACGGCGACGCTTCGGCGGTCCGCCGGCTCGCCAACGACGTGGAGCGCCTCGACATCGACACCGCGGACCTCGACGGCACGCCGCTGGCGGTGCCGGCGCAGGCGAAGGCCGCCGAGCGCGTCCCGGTGCCCGACACCCCCTACGACCCGGCGCTCTGGCACGGCGCCGATGACGAAGGCGTCGGCGGCTACAAGCGCGACCAGCGGTGAGCGCTCCGGCTGACAACGGCGTCGGCACCGGCGTCCGGTCCCCGAAGCGGGCCCGGATCGCCGAGCGCACCCTCCGCACGGACCGGTGGTGGCTCCAGCCGCTGCTGACCGTGCTCGGACTGTCGGCGTTCATCATCTACGCGACGGTCCGGTCGTTCGTGCGCACCGCGTACTGGGTGCCCGACTACCACTACCTGACGCCGTTCTACTCTCCCTGCCTGTCCACGTCGTGCGTCGAGGGCTCGAGCCACTTCGGCCACTGGTTCGGCGACCTGCCGGGGTTCATCCCGCTCGGCTTCGTCGTGCTGCCGTTCCTGCTCGGGTTCCGCCTGACCTGTTACTACTACCGCAAGGCCTACTACCGGGCGGTGTGGTTCTCCCCGCCCGCGTGCGCCGTCGCGGAACCGAAGGCGAAGTACACCGGCGAGACGCGCCTGCCGCTGATCATCCAGAACGTCCACCGCTACTTCTTCTACGTCGCGCTGGTCGTTTCGCTGATCAACACCTACGACGCGATCACCGCGTTCCACGGGAAGACCGGCGGCTTCGGCTTCGGGCTGGGCAACATCGTCCTGCTCGCCAACGTCATCCTGCTCTGGGCCTACACGCTTTCCTGCCACTCGTGCCGGCACGTCACCGGGGGCAGGCTGAAGCACTTCTCCAAGCACCCGGTGCGGTACTGGATCTGGACCCAGGTGACGAAGCTCAACACCCGCCACATGGCGCTGGCCTGGACGACGCTCGGCACGCTGGTGCTGACCGACTTCTACGTCATGCTCGTGGCCAGCGGGGCGATCTCGGACCTGAGATTCGTGAACTAGCCTCCGCCCTTCCCGACAACGACGTCCCCATTTCCGAGGTGGAATTCCTACATGACCGAGGTCGAACGGCACAGCTACGACGTGGTGGTGATCGGTGCCGGTGGCGCCGGTCTGCGCGCGGTGATCGAGGCCAGGGAACGTGGCTTCCGCGTAGCGGTCGTGTGCAAGTCCCTGTTCGGCAAGGCGCACACCGTGATGGCCGAGGGCGGCTGCGCGGCGTCGATGGGCAACGCCAACTCGAACGACAACTGGCAGGTCCACTTCCGCGACACCATGCGCGGCGGCAAGTTCCTCAACAACTGGCGGATGGCCGAGCTGCACGCCAAGGAGGCGCCCGACCGCGTCTGGGAGCTGGAGACCTACGGCGCGCTGTTCGACCGCACCGCCGACGGCCGGATCAGCCAGCGCAACTTCGGCGGGCACACCTACCCGCGGCTGGCCCACGTCGGTGACCGCACCGGCCTCGAGCTGATCCGCACGATGCAGCAGAAGATCGTTTCGCTGCAGCAGGAGGACTTCGCCGAGACCGGGGACTACGAAGCCAAGATCAAGGTCTTCGCCGAGTGCACGATCACCGAGCTGCTCACCACCGACGGCGCCATCGCCGGCGCGTTCGGCTACTGGCGCGAGAGCGGCCGGTTCATCCTGTTCGACGCGCCCGCGGTCGTGCTCGCGACCGGGGGCATCGGCAAGTCGTTCAAGGTGACGTCGAACTCGTGGGAGTACACCGGGGACGGCCACGCGCTGGCCATGCGGGCCGGCGCGAACCTGATCAACATGGAGTTCGTCCAGTTCCACCCGACCGGGATGGTCTGGCCGCCGAGCGTCAAGGGCATCCTCGTCACCGAGGGTGTGCGCGGCGACGGCGGCGTGCTCAAGAACTCCGAGGGCAAGCGGTTCATGTTCGAGTACGTGCCCGAGGTCTTCAAGGGCCAGTACGCCGAAAGCGAAGAGGAAGCCGACCGCTGGTACGCCGACGCGGACAACAACCGGCGCACGCCGGACCTGCTGCCGCGCGACGAGGTGGCCCGCGCGATCAACTCCGAGGTCAAGGAGGGGCGCGGCTCCCCGCACGGCGGCGTCTTCCTCGACATCGCCAGCCGGCTGCCGACCGAGGAGATCAAGAAGCGGCTGCCGTCGATGTACCACCAGTTCAAGGAGCTGGCGGACGTCGACATCACGGCGGAGCCGATGGAGGTCGGCCCGACCTGCCACTACGTCATGGGCGGCATCGAGGTCGACCCGGACACGGCGGCGGCGAGCGTGCCCGGCCTGTTCGCGGCCGGCGAGTGCTCGGGCGGCATGCACGGGTCCAACCGGCTCGGCGGCAACTCGCTGTCCGACCTGCTGGTGTTCGGCCGCCGCGCGGGGCTCGGCGCCGCCGAGTACGTCAGTGGCCTGGCCGACCGGCCCGCGGTCGCGCAGTCCGATGTGGACGCGGCGGCGAAGATGGCGCTCGCGCCGTTCGACCCGCCCGAGGGCACCACGGCCGAGAACCCGTACACCCTCCACACCGAGCTGCAGCAGTCGATGAACGACCTCGTCGGCATCATCCGCAAGGCCGGCGAAATCGAGCAGGCGCTGGTCAAGCTGTCCGAGCTGCGGGAGCGGATCCTGCGCGTCACCGTGGAGGGGCACCGGCAGTTCAACCCCGGCTGGCACCTCGCGATCGACCTGCGCAACATGCTGATGGTCAGCGAGTGCGTCGCGAAGGCCGCGTTGACGCGCACCGAGAGCCGCGGCGGCCACACGCGCGACGACTTCCCGGGCATGGACGCCGAGTGGCGGCACAAGCTGCTGGTGTGCTCGGCGTCGGAGGGGGACAACCCCGTCGTCCCGAACGTCGACGTCGTGGTGAAGGAGCAGGTGCCGCTGCGGCAGGACCTGCTGGAGCTGTTCGAGTTCGGCGAGCTCGGGAAGTACTACACCGACCACGAGCTCGAGGCGCACCCCGGGAGCAAGGCATGAGCGAGCTTGCGAGTGAATCATTCAACACAGCGTTTCCGGCTCAGGCGGCACCGAGCGCTGGCGAGGTGTGCGCATGAGTTACAAGGCGAGTTTCCGCGTCTGGCGCGGCGACGACACGGGCGGCGAGCTGCAGGACTTCACGGTGGAGGTGAACGAGGGCGAGGTCGTCCTCGACATCATCCACCGGCTGCAGGCCACCCAGGCGTCGGACCTCGCGGTGCGCTGGAACTGCAAGGCGGGCAAGTGCGGCTCGTGCTCGGCGGAGATCAACGGCAAGCCGCGGCTGCTGTGCATGACGCGGATGTCGACGTTCACCGAGGAAGAGGTGATCACGGTGACGCCGATGCGGACGTTCCCGGTGATCCGCGACCTGGTGACCGACGTGTCCTTCAACTACACGAAGGCGCGGGAGATCCCGTCGTTCACCCCGCCCGCGGACTTGAAGCCCGGTGAGTACCGGATGCAGCAGGTGGACGTCGAGCGGTCGCAGGAGTTCCGGAAGTGCATCGAGTGCTTCCTGTGCCAGAACACCTGCCACGTGGTCCGCGACCACGAGGAGAACAAGGAAGCCTTCGCGGGGCCGCGGTACCTGATGCGCATCGCCGAGCTGGAGATGCACCCGCTCGACGTCGCGGACCGGCGTGACGCGGCGCAGGAGGAGCACGGCCTCGGCTACTGCAACATCACCAAGTGCTGCAGCGAGGTGTGCCCGGAAGGCATCCACATCACCGACAACGCGCTCATCCCGATGAAGGAGCGCGTCGCCGACCGCAAGTACGACCCGATCGTGTGGCTGGGCAACAAGCTCTTCCGCCGGGACAAGTGACGGGTTTTCTTCAGACGCTCGCGAACCGCGCTAGAGGCGGTTCGCGAGCGTCTTTCCTCAGCTACTGCAAGGAACTCGCGTGACGCTGCTCGCCGGGGCGCGCGTGTTCGATCCCGAAACCGGTGAGACGACTCGTGCCGACGTCCGGCTCGACGGCGAACGGATCGCCGAAGTCGGGCCCGGTCTCGACGGCGACCAGCGTGTCGACTGTTCCGGCGGCCTGCTGATCCCCGGGCTCATCGACTGCCACGTGCACGTCGCGTTCCGGCGGCCCGAGCCGTTGCCGCGCAGCGCCCGGATTCTCGAGGCCGTGCCGGTGTTGCGGGGGTTGCTGGCGCGGGGGATCACGACCGTGCGGGACGCGTGGGGCGCCGACGCCGGGTTCAAGCACGCGCTGGCCCAGGGGTGGATTTCCGGGCCGGACCTGCTGGTCAGCCTGCGCCAGCTGGGGCCGACCGGTGGGCTCGGCGACACGTGGGACCCGGCCGCGGGCGCCGTCGACAACTACGGCGACCCGTCGCTGCCGGACCCGCTGTTCGACGGGCCGGACGCCGCCCGCGCGGCCGTCCGCCGGATGGTGCGCGCGGGCGCCGACTGGATCAAGGTCGGCGCGAGTGGCTCGATGCGGGCGGTCCGCGCGGGCGTGGACGTCCGCCCGACCGATGCCGAGCTTGCCGCCGTGGTCGACGAGGCCGGCCGCTGCGGCCGCGATGTCCTGGCCCACGCGCACACGTCGGCGGCGGTGGTGTCGGCGGCCCGCGCCGGCGCGCGCAGCATCGAGCACGGCACGTTCCTCGAGGACGACGCCGTCGCGGCCCTCGCGAACGCCTGGTACGTGCCGACGCTCTCGCCGATGAGCGACACCGAGTTCGCCGGCACGCACCGGCGTTCGCTGCGCCTCGCGGTGGAGGCGGGCGTCCGGATCGCCGCCGGGTCCGACCTCGCCCCGCGTCCCCATGTCGACTTGACGACCGAGCTGCGCCTGCTGGCCGCGGTCCTCGGTGACGCGGCGGCCCTGAAGGCAGCCACGTCCGAGGCCGCCCGCCTGCTCCGGCTCGACGGCGACCGGGGTCGCATCGAGTCGGGCCTGCGCGCGGACCTCGTGCTGCTCGACGGCACAGACCTGGACGTGACGGATCTGCCCGGCCGGGTCCGGGCCGTCTGGCACGATGGCGAACGGGCCGGTGCGCTCACTTCGCCATGAGATCGAACTCCTCGGCCAGCCGGACCAGGAACTCCCGCGACTCTCGTTCGGGCAGGGCGACTTGTTCCAGACGCGTGCGCAGGACGTAGAACGCTTCGACAGCCATGCGTTCGTCGATGAACAACCCGGCGGCGAAGGTCTCTTCGTAGGCCACCGGCGGGTGTTCGGCGAACTCGAGGATCGTGAACCGGCTGCCGACCAGGTGGTACGGCGGCGCGGACGCGGGGACGACCCGGATCGTGCAGTGCGGAAGGTTGGTGGCCAGCACCAGGTACTGCAGCTGTTCGTGCATCAGCGCGGGGTCGCGCAGGATCGATCGCAAGGTGTGCTCGTAGACGAAGTAGAGGCACTGCGGTGGGTTCCGGCGCTGCAGCAGCTGTTGCCGATCGATCCTGGCCTGCATGAGCAGCTTCAGCCGGTCCGTGGTGTACCGCCCGGACATTTCGTAGACGGTGCGGACGTAGTCTTCGGTCTGGAGCATGCCGGGCAGGGCCAGCGGGCTGTTGGAGATCACTGCGGTCGCCAGGTTTTCCTGGATGATGAGGGACTTCGCCGGGTCGACGAGCGGGTCGAAGTACGGCCGCACCCAGTACAGCTCGCTCGGCGGCCGGGTCAGGTGCAGCAGCCGCTCGCGTTCCGCGGCCTCGGTTCCGCAGTGCGCGAGGTAGATCGCCGCGTCGATCGGCGAGATCCGGCGGCCGTTCTCCCAGCCGGACACCTTCGACGCCGACCAGTGGGCTCGCCGGGCGACCTCACGCAGCGACATCTGCTTCGCCTCGCGCTGGGACTTCAGTTCGACGCCCATCTCCCGGGTGCGCACCGTGCTCTTTTCGGTCATGCCCGCACGCTAAAGGCAACCACCGACAAAATGTCCTCTGCCGCGCAGGGGTTCACCGGAACGGATGTTGCTGTTCTGCCTGTGCGACAACGGATTCCGCTCGCGAAGCGCTGCGAAGCAGCTTCGCAAAATGAAGCGCGCTTCGCACCAATAGTAAGCCACGCTGGCGTTCACGACGTTCATTCCCGGAATCGAACTGAGCCGGCGGTGCCGTCTCGCCGCTCGCGGACTGGACGCCAAGTTCAACGAGGGTGCCGTCTTCCTGCCGGCGGCAGCGGATCGGCCGTCGGGCACCGCGACCTCACCCGCGCGGTGGTTGACTGCGCGCATGACTGAACCGAAACCGCGGGACCTCGCCGCCCTGCTGCTGACGCTGACCGTCGTGACCGGGGTCGTCGACGCCGTCAGCTTCCTCGGGCTGGGCCGGGTGTTCGTGGCCAACATGACCGGGAACGTCGTCTTCCTCGGGTTCGCGGCGGCGGGGGAGTCGACGCTGTCGGTGCTCGCGTCGCTGACCGCGGTGCTCGCGTTCCTGGCGGGCGCGCTCGCCGGCGGGCGGCTGGCCCGGCGCGAGGACGACTACGACGCCCTCCGCCAGGCGACCGCGGTCCAGGCGGCGCTGATCGCCGTGGCGGTCGGGCTGTCGGCGACCCTCGGCAACGGCACCCGGCTGGGCAGCGAGCTGCTGATCGTCGTCCTGGGCGTGGCGATGGGCCTGCAGAACGCGGCGGTCCGCCGGATCGGCGCGCCCGACCTGACGACGACGGTCTTGACCATGACGCTGACAGGCTTCGCGGCCGATTCGAAGGCGGCCGGCGGCGCGGGGTCGCACCCGGTCCGGAAGGTCGCCGCGGTGGGCGCGATGCTGGTGGGCGCCTTCGCGGGCGGGCTGCTGCAGCTGCACGTCGCCATGTGGACCGCGCTCGCGCTGGCCCTGGCGCTCGTCCTCGGGGTGCTGGCCGTGCTGCAGGTCGGCCGGGGCCGTAACAAGCCGGCGACCGGAAGCGACTCCGCCTGACGTCAGGTGATCTCGGGGAGGCGTCGATGTTCGGTGGGCGGAAACGGCAGGAAGAGCTCGAAGCCGCGCAACGGGAAAACCTGTTCCTGCGCGGGGAACTGCAGCGACTGGGCGCGCTCGGCTCGGTCGGGGTGCAGCAGGAGATCGCCGCTCTGACGCAGCGGTTCCACGCGGACCAGGCTCGCTATCAGCAGGAGACTTCGGCCATGAACGCCGAGTCCACCCGGCTGCGGGCGCAGCTGGCCACCTTGCGGGCGGAGGTGGTGGAGACCGACGACGCCAGGCTGATGCAGGAGGTCGGGGTCTACCAGTACCGGCACGTGCTGGCCGACGCCGAGGCCTACAAGGCCGAGCTCGAACGGCTCAAGGCCACCATGAAGGACATGACCCGGGCGAAGTCGGCCGTCGAAGCGTCCAGCAGCTTCCACTACAACAACTCCCTCGCCCAGGGGCGCAAGTTCGTCGGCGAACTGTCGAAGCTGATGCTCCGGGCTTACAACGCGGAGGCCGAGAACTGCGTCCGCGTGCTCAAGGCGGGCAATCTCGCGTCGGCGGTCAAACGGCTGGAGACCGCGGTCCGGACGATCGAAAAGCTGGGAACCATGGCGTCGATCCGGATCAGCCCGGCCTACCACGCGATGCGCATCCGCGAACTCGAGCTCACCGCCGACTACCTGGCGAAGAAGCAGCAGGAGAAAGAGGACGAACGGGAGCGGCGCGCGGTCCTCCGCGAGGAGCAGAAGGCACTGCAGGAGTACCGGCGGGAGCAGGAACGCCTGCTCAAGGAACAAGGCCACTACCGGAACGCCATCGCGGCCCTGCGGGCCAAGGGCGACTGGGAAGGCGCGACCGACCTCGAGCGGAAGCTGGCCGAGATCGAAGCCGCGCTGAACGGGCTCGAGGAACGGCAGGCCAACATCCGGGCCGGCTACGTCTACGTGATCAGCAACATCGGCTCCTTCGGGCCGGAGGTCGTCAAGATCGGGATGACCCGGCGGCTCGAGCCGATGGACCGGGTGCGCGAGCTCGGCGACGCGTCGGTGCCCTTCCGGTTCGACGTGCACGCCCTGTTCTTCTCGCAGGACGCGGTCGGGATCGAACACCAGCTCCACACGAAGCTGGAGGCGCGGCGGCTCAACCGGGTCAACCGCCGGCGCGAGTACTTCCGGTGCACTCCGGCGGAGGTCAAGGCGCTCCTGCACGACCTCGCCGGGAACCTCCTCGACTACCGGGACGAACCCGAGGCGTTCGAGTACCGCCAGAGCCAGAGTGTGGCGACCCCGGCGGCGTAGGTACAGGTCAGCCGAGGGAACGGCCGCCGTCGACGAGGAGGCGCTGGCCCGTCAGGAAGCCCGCCTCCTCCGATGCGAAGAAGCTCACCGCCGCCGCGACGTCGTCGGGCGTGCCCAAGCGGGCCGCCGGGACCGAGGCCCGGTACTCCTCGCGCTCCGCTGCCGGGACCTCCGCGTGGCGCTCGACCGGGATGAACCCCGGTGCCACCGTGTTCACCGTGATGCCGTCCGGGGCCAGCTCGCGGGCCCACGCCCGGGCCAGGCCGATCTGGGCGCTCTTGGCCGTCGCGTACGCCGAACGGCCGGGTGGCGGGCGGTCCGCCACCTCCGAGTCGAGGTGGACGATGCGGCCGTAGCGGCGGGCCCGCATCCCCGGCAGCACCGCGTGGCCGAGCAGGACCGGCGAGCGCACGAAGAAGTCGAGCTGGGCCAGGTGGTCCGGCCAATCCACTTGGGACACCGGTGCCTCGGGCTGCGGTCCGGTCGCGTTGAACACCAGCACCGTGATCGGGCCCAGCAACGCCGTGACCGCGTCGACCAGCTCGCCGACCTGGCGCCGGTCGGTGACGTCCGCGGCGAACGCCGCCGCCCGGCCGCCTTCGGCGAGGATGCCCTCGGCGGACGTCTTGAGGTCGGCGTCGTCGTGGTGGCCGTTGACCGCGACGGCGAACCCGTCGCGCGCCAGTCTGCGCGCGACCGCCCGGCCGAGGCCGCGGGAACTGCCGGTCACCAGTGCGACACCCATGCGTCCGACGCTAGGGGAGACCCCCGGGTACGACAACCCCGGCGACCCCCGATCGGGCAAAAGAAAAGCGGGTGAGTGCGATATGCGCACTCACCCGCTTCCGATGACCGGGGGATCAGGCCGAGCTGTTCCCGGTGTTGAAGTCGGTCGCCGCCGTCACCGCCGCCGGCGGCCCTTCCAGCGGCTTCGCGCCCCGAGGGGCCTTCTTCCGCCGCGACAGCTTGCGCTCCAGGTACGAGGCGAACCACGACAGGATCAGGTTGAGCGTGATGAAGATGATCGCGATGACGATCAGCGTCGGGATCGTGTTGTTGAAGTTGCCGGTGATCGGCCCGGAACCGCGGATCAGCTCGTCGTAGCCGATGGTCAGCTGACCCGCGAGCGCGGTGTCCTTCAGGATGACCACCAGCTGGCTGACCAGCGCGGGCAGCATCAGCGTGACCGCCTGGGGCAGCAGGATGCTGACCATCGTCTGGGTCTTGCGCAGGCCGAGCGCCGACGCGGCTTCGGTCTGTCCCTTCGGGAGGGACAGGATGCCCGCCCGGAACACCTCCGCCATCACCGAGCCGTTGTAGAGCACGAGGCCCGTGACGGCGGCGAACAGCGGGCGGGTGTCCGCCTCGATCGGGGTGTAGTACGCGTACAGCGCCGCGCCGAACACCATCAGCAGCAGCACCGGGATGGCGCGGAAGAACTCGACCACGGCGCCGACCGGGATCCGGACCCACTTGTGCTGGGACAGCCGGCCGATGCCCAGCAACGCGCCGATCGGCAGCGCGATCACGATGGACAGCGCCGCGGCCTTCAGCGTGTTCAGCAGGCCCGGCAGCAGGAACTGCGTCCAGGTCGACCCCTCGATGAAGGGCTTCCAGAGCGCGCCGGCCCACTGGCCCTTCTCGTCGAAGCCGTTGTAGACGAACCACGCCACCAGGAGCAGCACCAGCCCGAACAGCACGGTGTAGATCCAGTTGCGGGCGCGGGCCTTCGGGCCGGGTGCGTCGTAGAGGACGGTCTGCGTGCTCATCGCTTGACCTCGGCTTTCTTGGCGACCCAGCCGAGCAGCAGGCCGAGCGGCAGCACCAGGGCGACGAACACCGCGGCGAAGAGGAGGAAGACCAGGAACAACGAGTCGGACTCGTTCTCCACCATCGACGACATCAGCAGCGAGGCCTCGGCGACACCGATGACCGAGGCCACGGTGGTGTTCTTCAGCAGCGCGATCAGGACGTTCGCCAGCGGCGCGATCACCGCGCGGAACGCCTGCGGCAGGATGATCAGGCCGAGCACCTGCAGGAAGTTGAGGCCCAGGGCCCGTGCCGCCTCCGCCTGCCCGACCGGGACGGTGTTGATGCCCGACCGCAGCGACTCGCACACGAACGTCGCCGTGTAGACGACGAAGCCCAGCACCGCGAGCCGGAACGCGTTGTCCGCCAACGAGGTGGGCGAGTCCGTCGCGGCCAGGTTGATGCCGAGCGTGGACGAAAGACCCAGCGACGTGAAGATGATGATCACCGTCAGCGGGGTGTTCCGGAAGATGTTGACGTAGACCGTCGCGAAGCCGCGCATGATCGGCACGGGACTGACCCGCATCGCGACGAGGACGGTGCCCCAGACGAGCGCCCCGATCGCCGAGAAGAACGTCAGCTGGATCGTCGTCCAGAAGGCCCCGACGAGGTCGTAGTCGGGGTTGTTGAGGAAATCGAACACGGGTTGTCCAACCTGGCCTCGGTACGGGAACGGTGCGCCGCTTGCACGGCGCACCGTTCGACTTCAGAACCGGATATCAGGGAGCGATCGCCGGCGCGGCCGGGATCTTGTAGCCCGACGGGCCGACATTGGTCTGCAGCGCCTTCTCCCAGGAGCCGTCCTGCTCCATCGCCTGGATCGCCTTGTTGACGGCGGCCTTGCCGTCGGCGTCGTCCTTCTTCAGGCCGACGCCGTAGTTCTCGTCGGAGAAGCCCTTGCCGACCAGCTTCAGCTTGCCGGGCTGCTGCGCGGCGTAGCCGGCGAGGATGACGTCGTCCGTGGTCATCGCGTCGACGGTGCCGTTGAGGAGCGCGGTCACGCAGTCGGTGTACTTGCCGACCTCCTGCAGCTGCACGTCCTTCGCGTACTTCGTCTTGACGTTCTGCGCCGGGGTCGAGCCCTTGACCGAGCAGAGCTTCTTGTTGCCGGTCAGCGACTCTGGGCCGGTGATGTCGGTGTTGTCCGACCGCACCAGCAAGTCCTGGTGCGCGACGAAGTAGGGGCCGCCGAAGGAGACGTCGTTCTTGCGCTTGTCGGTGATCGAGTAGGTGGCGACGATGAAGTCGACCTCACCCTTCTTGATCAGGTCCTCGCGCTGCGCCGACTGCGCTTCCTTCCAGGTGATCCCCGACTCTTCGACGCCGAGCTGCTTCGCGATGTACTTCGCGACGTCGACGTCGAAGCCGGCGTAGGTGCCGTCCGGCTTCTTCAGGCCGAGGCCCGGCTGGTCGAACTTGATGCCGATGGTCAGCTTCTTGTTGTCCTTGGCCCGCTGGACCAGGTTCTTGTCGCCGCTCGCGCCGCTGCCGGAGCCGCCGCCGCAGGCCGTCAGGGCCAGCCCGGCGGCCATCACGACCGCGCCGACCTGCAGAACTCGGTTCAACCGCATCGTCTCTCAGGTTCCTTCCGAATCTCGCCCGGCCGCGGGGGCCGGGAAAAAAGTGCTCAGTGGGTCAGGATCTTGCCGAGGAAGTCCTTCGCGCGCTCGCTCTTCGGCGCGGTGAAGAACTCTTCGGGCGTCGTGTCCTCGACGATCTCGCCGTCGGCCATGAAGATCACCCGATCGGCTGCCCGGCGGGCGAAGCCCATCTCGTGGGTGACGACCAGCATCGTCATGCCGTCCTTGGCCAGGCCGGTCATGACGTCGAGGACCTCCTGGACCATCTCCGGGTCCAGCGCCGAGGTCGGCTCGTCGAACAGCATGACCTTGGGCCGCATCGCCAGCGCCCGCGCGATCGCGACGCGCTGCTGCTGGCCGCCCGAAAGCTGCGCCGGGTACTTGTCGGCCTGGTTGGCGATGCCGACGCGCTCCAGCAGCTCCATCGCCGTCTTGCGCGCCTCGTCCTTGGACGCCTTGCGGACCTTCATCGGGGCCAGCATGACGTTCTCGACGATCGTCTTGTGCGCGAACAGGTTGAAGGACTGGAACACCATGCCGACGTCGGCGCGCAGGGCCGCGAGGGCCTTGCCTTCCGCGGGCAGCGGGACGCCGTCGACGCCGATCTCGCCGGAGTTGATCGGCTCGAGCCGGTTGATCGCCCGGCACAGGGTCGACTTGCCCGACCCCGACGGACCCAGCACCACCACGACCTGGCCGCGAGGTACCTCGAGCGTGATCTCCCTGAGCACGTGCAGGTCGCCGAAGTACTTGTTCACGGCGGACGCCTTGATCATCGGCGCCGCCACCTCCGCGGTCATCTGGCCTCCAGGGTCGTTCGAATGCGGCGTCGGTCACCCGCGATGGCGAGAACCTACCGTTGCTTTACCGGCTGGCAAGGCCGCTTGAGCAATACTTAGGGTTTCAACTGCGTATCGATGTCCATTTTGGGGGTATCGGGGGTACCGTAGCCCCCTGGTCACCAAGAGTGACCGCTCGGGTGGCTCGTGCGGTGGATTCCGCGAGGTCCTAGAGTTCGGCGCTACCGGCCGGTGGAGCAGGTCACCATGGGAGGCGGACGGGTGCGGGTGCTGCTGGTGGAGGACGACGACCGGGTCGCGGGTGCGCTCATCCCGGCGCTGGCCCGCCGCGGCCTGGCGATCGCCCGGCTGGCCACCGGCGCCGGTGTCCTCGAACGCGTCCACGAGGTCGACGTCATCCTGCTCGACCTCGGCCTGCCGGACATCGACGGCGTCACCCTCTGCACCCAGATCCGCGCGGTCAGCGACGTCGCGATCATCGTGGTGTCGGCCCGCGGCGAGGTCGACGACCGGATCCGGGGCCTGCGCGCCGGCGCCGACGACTACCTGGTCAAGCCCTACGACGTCGAGGAGCTGCTCGCCCGGGTCGAGGCAGTGCGCCGGCGGCGCCCGGAGCACGCCGTCGCCGAGCCGGTCGTCATCAAGGTGGGGGACGTCAGCGTCGACCTGGCCCGGCACGAGGTGCTGGTCGACGGGCACGCGATCGCGTTGTCCCGCAAGGAGTTCCAGGTGCTCGCCCTCGTGGCGGGCGCGCGCGGCGCGGTCTGCTCGCGTGAGCACGTGCTCACCGAGGTGTGGGGGCACCGGGGTCCCGCGGAGAGCCGCTCGCTCGACGTCCACGTCGCGACACTGCGGACGAAGCTGGGCCGCCCGGCGCTGATCGAGACGGTGCGCGGGGTCGGCTACCGGCTCGGCGGCCAGACCGCCCGGAGCTGACGACGTGCGCGTCCGGCTGCAGGGCATCGTGCTGACGCTGGTCGCGCTGCTGGTGTTCGGCCTCGGCATCCCGCTGGCCATCTCGATCGCCGCCGGCGCGCAGCAGGACCTGTTCCTCGACCGGCTCACCGACACCGCCCGGTTCGCGTCGCTGGCCCAGCGGCCGCTGCTGGACAACAAGCCGTACCTGATCGAGCCGGACGTGCGCCGCTACACCGAGGTGTACGGCGTCCAGGTGGTGGTCGTCGACCAGGACGGCAAGCCGGTCGTCACCTCGCTCGGCCCGGCCGCCGCGCGGATCGACCTCCAGAACGAGCGGATCAGCGACCCCGTCCACGAGGCGCTGGCCGGGCGCCGGTCGCAGCCGGCCGGCGTGCTGATGCCGTGGGACTCGACGCCGCTGGTGCTCGCCGAGCCGGTGCTCGCCGACGGGGAGGTGCGCGGGGCGGTGCTCACCGTGTCCGCCACCGATTCCGAACGCGCCGCCGTGCTGTGGTGGTGGCTGCTGCTCGCCGCGGGCGGGATCCTCGCCTTCGTGGTCGCGCTGGGCGTGGCGATCCCGGTGGTCCGGTGGATCCTTAAACCGGTGAAGCGGCTCGACGACGCGACCGGCGCGCTGGTGGCTTCGGTGGTCAGCGGGCGGGAGGCCGAGCCGGTGGGGGAGGGCGGCGGCCCGCCGGAGCTGCGGCAGCTCGGCCGCTCCTTCGACCGGATGGCCGAGAGCGTGTCGGGGGCGCTGGCCGCGCAGCGCGCCTTCGTCGCGGACGCTTCGCACCAGCTGCGCAACCCGCTGACCGCGTTGAAGATCCGGCTCGGCAACCTCGACGGCCACGTCGTCGACGACCAGTCCGCCGCCGACCTGGAAGCCGCGCGCGTCGACGCCGGGCGGCTGCACCAGATCCTGGACGGCCTCCTCTCGATGGCCCGCGCCGAGGCCTCCGGCGGCGAGCTGGACCCGGTGGTGCTGGACGAGGTCGTCGCCGAGCGGGTCGCCGACTGGTCGGTGGTCGGCGAGGCGCGGGACGTGCGGCTGGTCGTCGACGCCGCGGGCGACGGCGCGCGGGTCCGCGTGCCGCCGCGCGGCGCCGAGACCATCCTGGACGCGCTGCTCGACAACGCGCTGAAGTTCACCGCGTCGGGCACCGAGATCCGGGTCGCCGTCGAGCGCGACGGCGACCGGGTGCGCCTGTCGGTGCGCGACCACGGGCCGGGGCTGCCGCCGGAAGAGCTGGACCGCGCGCTGGACCGGTTCTGGCGCAGCCCCGCGCACCAGAACGTGCCGGGCTCGGGGCTGGGCCTGGCGATCGTCAGCGAGCTGACCGCGCACTCTGACGGCGAGCTGACGCTGGACCTGCCCGAGGGTGGCGGCCTGCGGATCGCGATGACGTTCCCGGCGGCTTAGATCTTCTTGGCGCGGTAATAACGCAGTGCACCGGGGTGCAGCGGGATCGGCTGCGTCTCGATGCCCGGGTGCACGTCGATCGACAGCGCCGCCGGGTTGGCCACCGCCAGCTGCTGACGGGCGTCGAACAGGCCGCGGACCAGCGCTTCGGCGACGTCGTCGCTCATCGACTTCGGGACGACGAGGAAGTTCGGCACCAGCAGCGTGGTCACCGGGCCCGGCTGGTTGTAGGTGGTGGCCGGGATGGACGCGGTGCCGTAGACCTGGTTGACCTCCTGCATCTTCGGCATCACGTCGGCGATGTCGAGCAGGCGCAGGGACTGCTTGTCGTTGTAGCCGGCCAGCACCGGCGTCGGGAGGCCGCCGGACCAGAAGAACGCGTCGATGTCGCCGTTGAGCAGCGCCTTGACCGAGTCGTCGAGCCCGCGCGCGCTGGTGGTGACCGACCCGGCGAGCCCGGTCGCCTCCAGCAGCCTGCTGGCGATGTACTCCACGCCCGAGGACGGCGAGCCGGTCGCGATCTTCCGCCCCCGCAGCTGCTCGACGGTGCGGATGTCGGAGTCGGTGCGCACGATGATGTGCAGGTAGTCGTCGTGGATCCGGGCCAGGGTGGCCAGCCGCGGGTCGTGCTTGTACCGGTCGGCGGCGACGTCGGCGGCGACGAACGCGACGTCGGCCTTGCCCGCGAGCACCCGGTCGAGGTTGTCGGGCGAGCCCTGGGTCTGCAGCACCGTGGGCCGGTCGATGTCCAGGCCGGCGGCCCACGCGGTGGCGAGGGTCTGGGCGAGCTTGTCGTAGACCCCGCCGGGGTTGCCCGCGGCGATCCGCAGCCTGAGCTCACCGAAGCCGGCGCTGCAGGAGGCGAGCACCAGGAGCAGGGCGGCCGCCATCGCGAGCGCTCGTCCCCGCCGCGTCCCGACCACGGCCCGATCGTGCCAGATCCGGCGCCCCGGTGGTTGACCACGGGCGATCCGGGCATTCTGCCGGGGACGGAGGGAGTGCGGCATGGACGTCGTCGTGGTGGGTGGCGGGCTGGCGGGGTTGAGCGCGGCGCGGCGGCTGCGCCGGGCCGGGGCGGAGGTCGTGGTGCTGGAGGCGGGCGACGACGTCGGCGGCCGGGTGCGCACCGACGTCGTCGACGGCTTCCGCCTCGACCGCGGGTTCCAGGTGCTGCTGCCGGCGTACCCGGCGCTGCGGCGGCTGGCCGACGTCGGCGCGTTGCGGCCGCGCCCGTTCACGCGCGGCACGATCGCGATGACCGGTTCCGGGCGCCGCTGGCTCGCCGGTCCGTGGCACGGCCTGCCCGCGGTTCGCGGCGCCGCCGGGTTCGTCGCGGGCCGTCCCGCCGACGGCGCGCGGATGGCGGCGCTCGCGGCCCGGGACGTGCTGAAGGCCGACCGCGCCGACACCGGGCGCAGCACCGCCGAGGAACTGCGCCGCTGGGGGCTGACGCGGTCGACGGTCGAGGAGGTGCTGCGGCCGTTCCTGGCCGGGGTGTTCCTCGACCGGGAGCTGGCGACCTCGAGCCGGCTGTTCCACCTGATCTGGCGCAGTTTCCTGCGCGGCGGGGGCGTGCTGCCGGCCGAGGGCATGCAGGCTCTGCCGCGTCAGCTGGCCGCCGGGCTGCCGGTCCGCACGGGCGTCGAGGTCGGCTCGATCACCGAGGACGGCGTCCGGACCCGCGACGGCGAAGACATCTCCGCGCGCGCCGTGGTCGTCGCGACCGACGGCGACACCGCCGCCCGCCTGCTGCCCGGGGTCGAGGCGCCGGGCTGGCACGCGGTGACGACCTTCTACTACCGCGCCGGGGCGTCGCCGCTGCGGTCCCCGACCCTGCTCGTCGACGGCCTCGACGACCTGCTGGTGAACACGGCGGTGCTCAGCGAGGTGGCGCCCGGGTACGCCCCGCCCGGGTCGGCGCTGATCACCGCTTCGGTGCCCGACCGCGCCGACCCCGGTCTCGAGCCGCGCGTGCGGCAGCGGCTGGCGCGCATGTACGACACGGACACCCGGGGCTGGGAACTGCTGAAGACGTACGCGGTCCCGAAGGCGCTGCCGGTGTTCGGCCCCGGCGCCCCGCTGCGGCGTCCGGTCCGGGTCAGGCCCGGCCGGTACGTCTGCGGTGACCACCGGGACACGCCGTCGGTGCAGGGCGCGCTGGTGTCCGGTCAGCGGGCGGCCTCGGCGGTGCTGGCCGACCTCGTGGCGTGAGGGCCCCGGGAGTCCACAGTGGATTCCCGGACGAGCGCGCGGCCTGACGGCGTCCGGGGTCGCGGCGACGGCGCCGCGGCGGGTGTTCGAAGGCATGACCGACTCCGGGGGATGAGGCCCCTGGGCGGGTGGCGGCGCCACGCAGAGGTTCGAGGTGGAACCGGTTCCGAGGATCGCTCCGCGGCGCGGAACTGTCAAGGGTTGACAGGCCGGGCGTGGTGGTATGAACCTTTTCACCAGTCGTCCCCCGCCGGCCCTCGAGGGCATCCGCCCGGCGATCAGGGGGCGAACCGGACGACGCCGTCCCCTGACCGGCGGCGGGTCCGCCCACTTCCCCGGCCAGGGAGGAACCATGCCCTCGAACGTCCTGCCGCGGCGCCGTCGCCGCGGCCCCGGTATCCGCTTGGCGACGCTGGCGGCGGCCCTCGCCGTCGCCGTCCTCGGTCTCGCCGCCCCGTCGGCGTCCGCTGCGGACCCCTTGATCTCCCAAGGCAAACCCGCCACGGCGTCGTCGGTGGAGAACGCCGGCACCCCCGCGTCCGCCGCGGTGGACGGCAACACCGCCACCCGCTGGTCGTCGCAGTTCAGCGATCCACAGTGGATCCAGATCGACCTCGGCGGCGCGGCGACCGTCAGCCAGGTCGTGCTGCGCTGGGAGGCCGCCTATGCGACGGCGTACCAGATTCAGTTGTCCGCCAACGGTTCCACGTGGTCCACTGTGTACCAGACGACCACCGGCACGGGCGGGACGCAGACGCTGAACGTGACCGGGTCCGGGCGGTACGTGCGCCTGTCGACGACCGCGCGAGCCACCCCGTACGGCGTCTCCCTGTGGGAGTTCCAGGTGTTCGGCACCGGCGGCGGGACGACGCAACCCGGCGCGGGCACCCCGCCCGACTCGTTCTGGGGCGACACCGCGAGTATCCCGGCCGCGCGCAACGTGCTCACCGTGAAGGTGCTCAACCGGACCAACGGCAAGTACCCGGACAGTCAGGTGTACTGGAACTTCGGCGGCCAGACCCACTCGATCGCCGAGCAGCCCTACATCGACATGCCGGCCAACTCCGCCGGGCGGATGTACTTTTACCTCGGCACCCCGAACGGCCAGTACGCCGACTTCATCGAGTTCACCGTCGGGCCGGACGTCTTCAACGGCAACACCACCCGGGTGGACGCGTTCGCGCTGAAGCTGGCCATGCGGCTGCACGCGCACGACGGCTACGACGTCCAGGTGGGTGACGACTACGGGACCTTCCAGGAGGACCGGTCGGCCACCTTCGCCAAGTTCCAGGCCGAGGTGCCCACGGAGTTCAAGGGGCTGGCGACGGTGAACGCGCCGTACCGGATCCCGGCCCCGGGCAGCGCCCCGGACTTCCGCGCGGGCGGCCGGTACGCGAACTACTTCACCGCGTACGCGCAGTCGGTGGGCGTCAACGAGCCGACGTCGAACATCACCGGGTGCGCCGGCTCGCTGGCCGGCAACCCGAACATGTGCGCGGCGCTGAACCGGCACACGGCGCAGCTCCCGGCGTCGCAGCAGCAGGACCCGGCGAACTACTACCAGGCCGCGCCGGCGAACTACTACGCGAAGTTCTGGCACGACCACGGCATCAACCACCTGGCGTACGGCTTCCCGTACGACGACGTGGCGGCCCAGTCGTCGTTCGTCTCCCACGGGGACCCGCAGTGGCTGGTGGTCGCGGTCGGCTGGTGACCTCCCCGGTAGCGGTGGCCCGGCCCCCGGGCCGCCGCTACCGGAGGGTGGCGATCCCGGCCAGGAAGATGTCGACGCCGGCGAGGAACTGTTCGCGGTCGTCGTGCTCGCGCAGCTGCGCCGACGCCTTGTGCACGAACGGGTACTTCTCCGGATCGAGGTCCGCCCACTGCGCGGCGACCTTGCCCAGGAAAGCCGTGCGGTCCTCCTCGCCGGAGGTGAGGAGCCGGGCGTTCGCGGCGTTCTGCCCGGCGACGCCCAGGACGTAGTTCACCAGCGCGCCCGCGGCGTCGAAGAGCGCTTGCCCGGGGACGCCGAGTGCGTCGAGGAGCCCGCCGATGCGCTCGTAGACCTCCAGGAGCGCGGGGCGCCACGGCTCCCGCGAGAGCTGCGCGCCGACCCAGGGGTGGGCGTCGATCGCGTCGAACAGGCCCAGCGCGACGGTGCGCAGCGCTTCCCGCGGCTCCGCGTCGACGACCGCGCCGGTCATGACGTCCGCGATGACGTCGTCGGTGGCCGCGGCGAGCAGGTCGCTCTTGTTCGCGACGTGGTGGTAGATCGCGCCGTAGCCGGTGGCCAGGTGGGTGGTGAGCGCCCGGAAGGTGAGCGCGGCCTCGCCGCCGTCGTCGAGGAGCTTCTTCGCGGCCTTGACGATCAGCTCCTTCGACAGCCCGTCGGTGCGTCGCTTCGTCATGACGGCATTATCGCATGGTTGGATCGGCGATCCAAAGTCGTGGTAGCGTCATTGGAGTGACGATCCAACGAACCATCACGATCATCGGAGCCGGACTCGGCGGCCTGGTGCTGGCCCGCGTCCTGCACGTCCACGGCATCCCGGCGACGGTCTACGAAGCGGAAGCCTCACCGGAGGCCCGCCGGCAGGGCGGAATGCTCGACATCCACCCGTGGAACGGCCAGCCGGCGCTCGAAGCGGCCGGCCTGACGGCGGGATTTCGCCGGCTCGTCCTGGCCGGCCGCGAGTCCTACCGCGTCCTCGACCGGGCGGGGACGGTCCTGCTCGACCGGCCCGACGACGGCACCGGCGAGCGTCCCGAAGTCCAGCGCGGCGAACTGCGGCAGCTGCTGCTCGATTCGCTGCCGCCCGGGACCGTCCACTGGGGACGGAAGGTCACCGGCGTCCGGGCCCTCGGCGAAGGCCGCCACGAGGTGACCTTCGCGGACGGCACTTCCGTCGTTTCGGAGCTGCTCGTCGGTGCGGACGGCGCGTGGTCGCGCGTGCGTCCGCTGGTGTCGGACGCGATTCCCTCTTACGTCGGCGTTTCGGTGGTCGAGACGTTCCTGTTCGACGCCGACACCCGCCATCCCGCCGCCGCGAAGGCCGTCGGCGCGGGATCGATGTTCGCGCTGGCGCCGGGCAAGGGAATCCTGGCGCACCGGGAAAGCGGTGGCACGCTGCACACTTACGCGCAGCTGCGCAAGCCGCAGGACTGGCGCGCCGTCGACGTCGCCGGGGAGTTCGACGGCTGGGCCCCGGAGCTGACGGCGTTGCTCACCGACAGCCACGTGCCGCCGGTCTTGCGCCGCCTGTTCACCCTGCCGGCCGAGCACCGCTGGGACCGGGTACCGGGTGTGACCCTGATCGGCGACGCGGCCCACCTGATGCCGCCGAACGGCGAAGGCGCCAACCTGGCCATGCTGGACGGTGCGTCACTCGCGCAGGCGATCGCCGCGCACCCGGAGGACGCGGAGAAGGCGCTTGCGGAGCACGAAACGGCGATGTTCCCCCCGCGCGGCGGCCGAAGCGGGGGAGGACGACATCTACGACGTCATGCTGGGCGCGGACGCACCGCACAGCATGGTGGCCATGTTCACGGGAGCCGAGGCGTCGTGAGGAGTTCGCGGCCGCGCTCCGGGGTGATCGCGGCGGCCAGGACGGGATCGGCGAGCAGGGCGACCGGGGCGATGTGGTCCGGCGTGCGCGGCCGCCAGTGCGGCAGCGCGGCCCGGACCGCGGTCCACAGCGCGCCGGGGTCGTCCGGGTACGCGGCCCGGGCGTCGCGCACCGGCCGGTCGAACTCCGCGTTGCCGTAGGAGAAGCCTTCCCCGGGTCTCGAGAACCGGGGTTCGTTTTCGGCGACCAGGGCCATGATCTCCGGCCGTTCGCCGATCATCGCGCCTTGGAGCACGGACATCCGGCCTGCCGCGCGCCGCGGAGGTGGTCGTCGAAGAGGTACGGCAGCAGTTCCTCGGTGAAGAGCGGGTCCGTGAGGAAACCCGTCGGCAGGAAGGACGGGTGCAGCAGCCGGCCGAGCAGCGTGCCGGCTTCGTACCAGTTGCGCGACAACAGCAGGATCTGCGCGCGCAGCACGGTGGCCCGCTCACGGCCGAAGTCTTCGGCTCGCTCCAGCACCTCGTCGGCGGCATCGACGTCACCGGCGAGGGCGGCGACCCGCGCTCGTTCGACCTCCGCGTCCCACGCGTCGCGCGTCTCGCCGGCCGGCTTGCGCATCTGGTGGAACTCGGCGTAGAGGTGCTCCATCAACGCGGTGAAGGAGGCGAACCGGGTGGGTGGTTCGGCGCGCCAGCAGAACAGGCTGTACGCGGCCCACTCACCGGAGCCGTCCACGTCGCCGGGGTCGAGGAACAGGATGCCCGAGTCGGTTTCGTCGGACAGCAGCAAGCCGCGGGTGAAGCGGTTGCCGCCGGCTTCCTGCTCCTCGACGTCTTCCCACTCTTCCCAGAACGGCTCGAGGTCGCGCAGCCAGCCGACCGTCGTGGTGTCGCGCATCCGGTAGACGAACCCACCGGCGTCGCGCCATCCGTTGGTGCAGAGCAGGTTCAGCCGGTGGCCAACACGCGGTAGGGCTTCGGGAAGAACGCCCAGTGGTCGTCGCACCAGACCAGGCCGTCGTAGGAAAGACCGGCGGACTGCCCGGGGGAGAGGTACCGCCAGGCGGCCCACACCCGCGTCGGCAGCAAGCGGGCCGCCACCGAACGGTAGCCACCGGGGAAGGAGTGCGACAGGGCGTTGTCATCGGCGAGCGCACCGGCCGGCGCGAGGTGGACGCGGAGGCTCTGACGGCCGGTCGGCCAACGGAAGCCGATCCCGGAGGTCCAGGTCTGTTCGTACTGCTGCCGGGCCGGTTCCACGGTGTCGCGCACGAAGACTTTCGCGTAGTCGTCATCCCGCGGCCGCAGCTCCTGCAGGGCCGCGCCGGTCCGGTCCGCCGCGATCGCCCGCAGGATCGGTTCGAGTTGCACCTGGAGCGCGACCATGGAGATCTCCGCCCGCACCCGCGGGCTCGAGGTCGTCACCGTTCTTCGTCGGCGCCGACCCCGCCGAGCCAGTCGTCGAGCCCGCGGCTCGCCTCGCGTTCGGCCGCGTAGTCCTCGGGAGTGGGCCGGTACCACGGCAAGCCGGTGCGAATGGTGAGCAGATCGACCACGTAAGCGCTGATGTCCACGCGTTCGTATTCGACGTCGTCGCTGCCGCCAGGTGCGTAGAGAAAACCCTCCTCGGCGACCTCACCGACGAGTTTGACCACATTCTTGCCGCCGGCACCGGAAACGCCGATCGCGGAGATCTTCAGACCGAAGACGGACGCGACCTGCGCGGGCCGCCGCTGGAATTCGCCTCGGGCGAAGGTGCAGCCCAGTGCTCGCCCGACGCGCGCGGCGACCTGCTCCGGCGCCTCGTCGGTATCCGCGCGGGCGCTGAAACGGATCTTCTGTCGTTTCATCCGGACTCTTTCGCCATCGGGGTGATCTTACCAGGGCTGTTCCGCGCGGAGCGCGATCGTGGAATCCTCGATTCCCTTGACGTGCGGGAATTTCTCCTTGAGCGCCGCGCCTATCCGCCTGCCGAGCCGGACGAGGTCTTCCGGTTCCCCGCCATCGGGCATGATCTTCGTGCCCTCGGTGTCCAGCAAGTCCGGGTACTCGGCGGCGAACTCGGCGAAGGTCTCCCGGTCGACCACCACGTAGAGGTCGACGTCGAAGTCGTACGGGTCGAAGCGGGTCTTCCCTTTGTGCGGACCGCGCAGGCCGGACTTCATGCTGCCGATGTACCCGATCTCCTGGCCGTGGTAGGTGAAACCGGCGACGACGTCGTCGATCTTGGTCTGGGTCGCCCGGAACGACGCTTCCCAGGCCGCGGTGCCCTTCAGGTCCGCGGTCCGTCCCACGGTGTCCCTGGCCAGCGCCGGATCCCCGGTCGTCACCGCGAACTCCGCCAGCCGGTCCATGAGCCCACGAGCGTCCGCCGCCAGGGCTCGGACCACCTCTTCGGCCTGGCGGCTCTTCTCGGGGGAAAGCGTGAACTCGTCCCGCTGATGGGGGAAGAGGTCGTCCCACAGTGCCTTGAACTTCTTGGCCTGGTCCGACTGGAGTTCGCGGATCTTGCCGCCGTACTGGGCTTCGAAGCGGGCCCGGACCTCGGGGTCGGCAGTGGTCTGCAGGTAGCTGCGGACGTTGTCGATCGCGGTCCAGGCACGGCGGTAGTCGGGGGTCCCGGGTAACTGGCCGGCGAAGCGTTCGGCGAGCCGGTTCGCCGTGGTGGAGTCGAGACCCAGGGCGTCCTGCAGGGCGGCGGTGGCGGCGCCGACGTCGGGCGCCCGGCGGGGATCGGGCCGTTCCTCCAAGCGGGTCATGGCCCGGGCCAGCCGGTGCGCCGCCGCGCGGGCGTCGAACATCGCCCGTACCGGCACGGGCACGTCCGGGCCGCCGCCGCGCACGTAAGCGTCGGCGAAGTCCTGGCGGAGCTGGGTGATCTCCGCCGGGGACAGCCCGGACTCGTACCCGAAGTGGCCGATGCGCTGGGTGAACAGGGAGACGTCCCGGGCCGGCGTACCGATGGCGTCGCCGGCGGCGTTCATCGACTGGTGCAGGGTCGGGGCGTCGATCATCGACACCCCGGCGTCGGCGTCCCAGAGGAAGTTGCCCAGGTGGGCGTCGCCGTGCGCCAGGCCGGCCGGGCCGGGGTCGGCCATGGCCCGCGCCAAGGTGGTGTCCAGCGCGGCCTGGATCCGGTCGAGATCGATGCCGAGCTCGTCGAGGAGCGGGCGGCGGGCGGCCAGCTCGGCGAGGTGTTCGCGGATCGTGGCGGCGTGCGGGGCGAGGTAGGCCGGGGACGCCTGCCGTTCGCCGCCGCGGTGCAGTTCGGCCATGCCCTCGGCGACGCCGGTGACCGCCCGGCGCAGGTCGTCCATCGCCCGGTCGCGGTCCCAAGCCAGCGGTACTCGGCGGAGCAGGGCGTCCACCGAAACGCCGGGGGCCGCCGCGGAGAACAGCGCGCCGCGGCGGGTGCCCTCCGGGCCGGGCACCGAGGCGACGGCGAGGACGTCCGGCACGCCGAACCCGTTGAGCTCGGCCTGGCCGAGCCGGTCCGCGGCCGACAGCTCGCGGGCGAACTCGGCGCCGTCCGGCACGATCTTGACGTAGCCGGCCGGCTCGCCGTCCACCGTCACCCGGTACACCGGACGCGTGGTCCGGGCCCGGCCGTCGTAACCGCCGACCGGCTCCAGCACGACGTCGCCGTCGAACACTGTCGCGACCAGCGCGCGGATCGAGGCCGGCGAATCGTCCGGCAGGCCGGGCAGCTTCCTGAGCAGGTTCGCGACCGCACCCGGGGCGACGTCGCCGGTGTCGGTCCGCGTCGACCTCGCCGCCCGGCGGGCCACCTCGACCGACTCCGCCGGTCCGCGAAGCCTGGCCGGTTTTTCGAGCGGCCCGGCCGCGCTCTCCTGCACCGCCGACTCCAGCCCGGCCTTGCCCATCTCCTGCAGGATGTCGCCGGCGTCGCCCGGGAGCTTGCCCGTTGCCGCGCCGATGCCCAGCTCCACGCCCTTGCCCGTCGCGCCGCCGAGGAACGACGATGTTCCGCGCAACGCCGTGCGGGCCGCCAGTGAGCCGCCGAGCGCTTCGCCGAGGGTGGTGCCGCGGCCGGCCGGCAGGGACTCGAAGGCCTGAGAGGTCACCGTGCTCGCCATGCCCGCGAGCGCACCCGTCAGCGTCGCCTCCAACAGGGCCGCGAAGCCTTCGCCGAGCCCCTTGCGCCAGGTGGCTTCGTCCAGCAGCGCGCCACCGAAGCCGCCCAGGCCGCCGGTGGCTCCGCCGATGACCAGCAGGTCGCCCAGCGTGCTGCCGGTGATGCCGCCCATGGTCGGGGCCAGGCCCTCGGCCGACCGCAGCGTCGTCATCCCGGCGGCCAGGCTCTGGGCGCCGCCGCGCGCCACGATCGACAGGTGCTGGCCGACGCCGGCGGTGAGTGCCTGCACCGCCGTCATGCCGAGGTCGACCGCGGCCTGCTCCCAGCCGTACCGGCCGCCGCTGACCGCGCTGTGCACGGCCATCGAGCCGAGGCCGGTCAGCCCGGCGATGGCGGCGATCAGCAGCGGGCTGGCCGCGCCGCCGGTGGCCACCGTCGCCACGGCGGCGGCGATCGCGCCGATCACCATGACCGCGGTGGTCAGCACCGACGCGTAGCGGTCGATCGCGGCGGCGTAGTTCCCGGCCGCCAGCTTGCTGACCCGCACGGCGGAGGCGAACTCCCGCGGATCCGCGCCGGTGTACTTGCCGTCCTTGTCGAACAAGCCGCCACCCGCGGCGATCGGGCGGCCCGCCGCGTCGGTCCAGACGGGGTCGCCCTTGTCGTCGACCCGCACGGTCGCGCCGCCCAGCGAAGTGGTGAGCCGGGACTGCGCCGACGCCAGATCCCGGTCCGCCATGCTGTCGCCGGCCAGCCAAGAACCGAGCCAGCCGGTTTCGTCCCGCTGCTGCTGCATGGTGAACGCGGCGACCTCGGCGCGTTCCCGGTCGTTGCGGGGCACGCCGAGCAGCGCCCGTTCCATCCGCAGCCGCTCGTCGCCGGAAAGCTCGGTGAACCAGCCCTGTCCGCCGAAGGTGCCGAGGTCGTCGTCGAGCGCGGTACCGGTGAGACCCTGGTATTCGACGCGCATCGCGGCGATCTCGTCGCGGTCCATCCGCTCGACGAAGCGGAACATCAGCTCTTCGTCGGTGCCGGCGCCCTTCGAGGCGTACTCGAGGGCGAGCGCGGCCGTCTTCGGGGTCGGGTAGTCCTCGTGCGCGAGGCGGACGGCGAGCTCACCGGCGTCCTTGTCGTCGCCGTACGCGGTTTTGAGCTGTCCTTCCAGGTAGGTCTTCGCGGACGCGGGCGTCCCGGCCTGGGCGCCGCCGCCGTAGTCGGCGGCGTACTTCCGGAAAACCTCGTCACGCTCGTCCAGCGCGGCTTTCCGGTCCTGCTCCGGTACTTTCGCGCCGGGCTTGAGCCGCGGGTCGACGAGCGCGGCGTCCAGCTTGAGCAGGTTCGGGCCGCCGGGCCGCTGCGTCTCGACGCCGAGCCGGGCCGCGCGCGCCGCGACGGTGTTCTCGCCGCCGCGGATGAGCGCGACGGCGAGGTCCCGGTTCGCGCCGGTGATCTCCCGCGTCTCGACCGTCGAGCCGCCCTCGGCGTCGGTGACGGTCACCTCGATCGGCGCGAGCGTGTACTTCTCGACCGCGGCGGCGGCCTGCTGCGGCGAAACCCCGGTCGTGCCGCCGATGATCCCCGCGAGCTCCTGCTGCACCGCCACCCGGCGCTCGTCCGCCGTGGCCTGGGCGCGGCCGCGCTCGGCCGGCGCCTTGCCGTATTCGATGAGGGTGTCGTGGATCGCGTCGAGGTCGCCGGCGCGGCGGGCGTCGTCGATCCGGTCCTTCATCCGGAACGCGTCCGCGAGGTTCTGGTTGCCGGCCGCGAGCGCGTCGAACACCTTCAGGTCGGTGCCGCCGAGGCTGTCGCGCACCTCGGCGAGCGCTTCCGCGCCTTCCCTGCTGCCCTTGAGCTTCTCGAGCTCTTCGGGCTTGAGGTTGCGCATCAGCTCCTCGATGCGCGCCTCGTCGTCGTTGTACCAGTGGGTGGACGCCCGCAGCTCGGCCGCGGCGCCCGCGGCCTGGTCACCCCGAAGGTAGGCCCGCGCGGATTCGAGCTCGTCGCCGCTGAGCTCGTCGGTCAGCGCCGCGTCGAGCGTGCCGTGCGCGGATTCGTACAGCCAGCGCAGCGCGCGAGCCTGTGCCGGGGTCAGGCCGCGCAGGGACCTCGACACCTTCGCCTCGTCGGTGCCCCAGCCACCGAACGCGTCCACCAGGGCGAACTCGCGCTTCTCCAGGTCCGACGCCACCCCGACGGCGGCCGCGTCGATCTCGCCGGCCAGCCGCTTGCCCGGGTCGAGGAACGGCGTGAAGATCTCGCGGATGTACTTGTCCCGCCCGGCGTCCGTCGCCGTTTTCCACTCGGTGAACGGCGCGGTCATCGCCGCCTTCGTCTTGCGGACCGCCGTGCCGAACACCTGCTTCAGCGGCATGGCCCACGCGTCCGCGACCTGGCGGATGCCGCGGGCCGTGGCCGCGAAGGACGCGTCGTGCCCGCCCACGAAGCCGGCGATCCCTTGCGCGGCCGCCTTTCCCGTCCCGCGCAGCGCGGCCGCCAATTCCGCCCGCGCCCGCCCGGAGGCCGTCGTCGCGGTCCGCTCGACCTCGTTCACCACCGCGCCGGTCGACGCGTCGGCGCGAGTCACCAGGCGCTGCTGCGCGACGCCGAGCTGGTCCACCTTCGGCCCGGTGTCGCCGACGGCCTTTTCCGTCGTCCGGCGCAGGCTTTCCGCGCCGTTCTCCGCCGCCGGCTCCAGCCCGTCGCGCACCGACGTGGTCACCTGGCCGAACGCGGCCAGCCCGGTCGTCGCGGCCGTCCCGAGCCCGGTCAGCTCCGCGCCGGCCTGCGCGTGCGAGCCGTGCAGCAGCGCGTTGGCGTCGTCGACCAGGCGGTCCCGGGCCGCCTTGTGCCGCACGGCGATCGACTCGCGGGCCTCGCCGGCCATCCGGCGCAGCGCTTCGTGGCCGCTCGTGGCCTGCTTGCCGAGTGCGCCGTAGGCCGTGCTGGTGGCCTTCCGCACCGCGGCGCGGCCCTTCGTGTCGATCTCGGTCTTGCGGGTCTCCAGCGCTTTGGCCAGCTCGCTCTCGTTGAACTTGTCGCGCACCGGCTGGATCTGGGCGCGGTACGCGTCCGACTGCGTCTTCGACGCGTCTGCGAGCGTTTTCACGGCCGCGTCGGCCACGCTCGGAACGGCCTGGCGCCGTGCCTCGTTTTCCGCTTCCACCATCGGCGTCGCCCCGCCCGGGAAGAGCTTCGCGGCGGACGCGCCGTAGGCCTGGACCGCCGCGATCGCCTGTCCACTCGCGGTGGTGATCGCGACCGCGCTCTGCTCGAGAAGGTCGGTGTAGCCCACCGCCAGGTCGTTGACGATCGCAGTGACCTGTTCGCCCGCGGTATCGGCGTTGGCCCGCACCCGGCGCAGCGCGCTCGCGGAGGCGGAGGCCACCTGCCGGCGGCCCCGCCGCACGGCGAGGTCGAGCCCGACGGTGCCCTCCTCGTACGCGGCGTCGACGGTGCCCAGCGAGTCCAGACGCAGGTCGTCCAGCTCGTGCTCGGCCGCCGCGACCCGGGACCGGGCCCGGCCGTCCACCCGGTCATGGCGGTCCACGGCGGCCCGGCCGAGCCGCTCCAGCAGCGACCGTTGAGCCTCGTGGGCACGCCGGGCCCGGTCCACCAGCCGGGCGAACGCCCGCGAAGCCGAGGCGAGCGCGTCCCGGTCACCGGCGCCGGGAGCGCGGACCGGCGGCAGCGCGGCCGGCGCGTCGAACCGGCGCGCGAAGGACGGCAGCGCCAGCCTCAGCGGCCCGTCCAGGCGCACGCCGTCGACCGGGCGGCCGGCCACCCCCGCCGACGGTGCCGCGGCGGCCTTCGCACGGTCCTCGGTGGTCTTCGGGTCCTTCGGGAGAGGTGGCGCCGGCTTGGCCGGCGGCCGCGGCGTGCGGCCGGTGGGCCCCGCCTTGGCCGCGGCCGCGACGGCCTGGTTGCCGACGAGGTTCTGCCCGGCGAGCAACCGCCCGGACCACCCGGGCCGCGTCCCGCTCATTTCGGCGGCTACCGCGGCGTTGCCGGCCACCGGCTTCGAAGCGGCGGGCCCCGGAGCCGCCGCGCGCGGGCCCGGCGCCGCGGACACGACCGGAGTCGCCGGTTGCGGCGCGCGGACCTTGAGGGGCACAGCCATAGCGGCAGCAGGATGGCACCCGGCACGTCGCGGCAGCGCCCTCGCGGCGTCACGGGCCCGTCACCGGTGCCCGGCGGGCCTTGGCCCGGGAGCGCGCGGTCGCCTCCTCGGCTCCTTGAGCCGGGTGGCCAGGAGGGCCCCGGCGCCCTCGAAGCGGGCGAGCACGAGGTGCTCACCGGCGACTTGACGGGTGAGGCGCGCGCCGCGATCCCCCAGCCGGTCACGGCCCGCTGCCCGGCCCACGGCAGGCGGCGGCTTCACCTGGTCAGGCCGGGGTTACCCTGAAGGACGATGACCGAGAACCAGGCACCCAGGGCGTACCAGATCCGCACCTTCGGCTGCCAGATGAACGTGCACGACTCCGAGCGCCTCGCCGGGCAGCTCGAGGACGCCGGGTACGCGCCCGTCGAAGACGGCGCCAAGCCCGATCTGATCGTGTTCAACACCTGCGCCGTGCGGGAGAACGCCGACAACAAGCTCTACGGCACCCTGGGCCACCTGCGCCCGGACAAGATCGCCAACCCCGACCTGCAGATCGCCGTCGGGGGGTGTCTCGCCCAGAAGGACCGCGGGGAGATCGTCAAGCGGGCTCCCTGGGTCGACGTCGTCTTCGGGACCCACAACATCGGGTCGCTGCCGACGCTGCTCGAACGCGCGCGGCACAACGCCGAGGCCGAAGTCGAGATCCTCGAGTCGCTCGAGACCTTCCCCTCCACGCTGCCCGCGCGCCGCGAATCGTCCTACGCGAGCTGGGTGTCCGTTTCGGTCGGGTGCAACAACACCTGCACCTTCTGCATCGTCCCCGCCCTGCGCGGCAAGGAACGCGACCGCCGGCCCGGCGAGATCCTCGCCGAGGTCGAGGCGCTCGTCGCCGAGGGCGTGCTCGAAGTCACGCTGCTCGGCCAGAACGTGAACTCCTACGGCGTCGAGTTCGGCGACCGGCTCGCCTTCGGGAAGCTGCTGCGCGCCACCGGCGCCATCGACGGCCTGGAGCGCGTGCGCTTCACCTCGCCGCACCCGGCGTCCTTCACCACCGATGTCATCGAGGCGATGGCCGAGACGCCGAACGTCTGCCACCAGCTGCACATGCCGTTGCAGTCCGGCTCCGACCGCGTGCTGCGGGAGATGAAGCGCTCGTACCGCTCGGCGCGGTTCCTGAAGATCCTCGACGAGGTCCGCGCGGCGATGCCGGACGCGGCCATCACCACCGACATCATCGTCGGCTTCCCCGGCGAGACCGAGGAGGACTTCCAGGCCACGCTCGACGTCGTCGCGCAGGCCCGTTTCTCCAGCGCGTTCACCTTCCAGTACTCGATCCGCCCCGGCACGCCGGCCGCGACGATGCCGGACCAGCTGCCCAAGGCCGTCGTGCAGGAGCGCTACGAACGGCTGGTCGAGATGCAGAACGCGATCTCCTGGGAAGAGAACAAGAAGATCGTCGGCCGTCGCGTCGAGCTGCTCGTCGCCGCGGGCGAGGGACGCAAGGACGCCGAGACGCACCGGATGAGCGGCCGCGCCCGCGACGGCCGCCTGGTGCACTTCACGCCGGGCGGTGCCCAGGTTCGCCCGGGTGACGTCGTCGAGACGGTCGTGACCTACGGCGCCCCGCACCACCTGGTCGCCGACGGCGACCTGCTGTCCCACCGGCGCACGCGCGCCGGCGACAACGCGGAGGCGGGGCTCCGGCCGAAGACGAGCGGCGTCACGCTGGGCTTGCCGGGCTTCGGTGCCCCGGCCGTCCGGCCTGAGCCGGTGAGCGGGTGTGCGCTGTGACGGAGTCCAAGGGCAACGGCGAGCTGGCCGAGCTGGCCGCCGAGATCGACGAGGTGGGCTACCGCGCGTCGCGCACGGTGGAGCTGGGCCGGCGCGGGTTCACCATCGCGGTGTTCTCGTTCGTGCTGCTGATCTCCCTGCTCCTGCCGTGGGTCGGCGAGCACGCGGGCTGGCGGGTGCTGGCCGGCGAAGGCGGCGGCATCCCGCAGCTGTTCGCGGCGACGTCGACCGGCGTCGGCATCCTCGCCTCGGCGCTGGCGCTGGTGACGCGCCGCTGGTGGCTGGCCTGGGTGTGCGCCGCCGGCGGCTGGTTCGCCTCGGTGGACGGGCTGCTGGCCATCTGGTCGCAGCAGTCGTCGCACGCCAGCGGAGCCGCGGGCGGCGGACCCGGGTACGGCCTGATCATCGCCTGGATCGCGATGATCTGCCTCGCGGTGTCGTGGATGCGGACCGCGTTCTCGCGGAACTAGATCACCACGAGGCCGATCACGCTGGAGACCGCGCTGACGTAGAGCTCGGTCTCCGGGTGGAAGACCCGCAGCGTCAGGCTGGCCCGGACGCTGAAGCTCAGGCTGAACACGAAGTTCCCGTTCGGCCGGCAGGTGCCGGTGGTCAGGTCGACCCAGACACCGGCCTTGAGCTGCTGGACGATCACGGGCTCGCCGCCGGAGACGCTCTCCTGCCCGCCGAGGTCGGCGAACGAGCCCTTGATCTTCGTCTCTTCGCCGACCTTGACGCGGTTCTTGTCGGCCTTGGCCTCGACCTTGGCCTTGTGCTTCTTCTTGCCCTGGACGACGGCGGGGGCGGGCCCGGTGGCGGCCAGCGCGACGGTCGGCGCGGCGAGCGCGACGGTGCAGGCGATGACCAGCGCGGACACGAGGTTCGATGGCTTGCTCATGATCGAAGTGGAGCATTCGCGAGCGGGGAAAGCGCCGGAAGACACCTGGCCGTGCGAGGCGTCGCACCGCTTCGGGTGACGCGTTAACCGTCCGATAACCGCCGAAGGGTCTCTTCGCCGTGACGAAGAGACCCTCCGAAACAAACCTCAGCGATCGGCGACCGCGGCCTCGGCGGCCTCCAGCCACTCCCGCCACTGAGCAGCCTGCTCGTCGGCCTTCTTCGCCCGACGCTCATCCCCGGCAGCACGAGCCTTCGCCGCCTGCGACTCGAACTGCTCGACACGCTCGCGGAACTGCGCGGCCCGCGCCTGCGCCTCCGGGTCGGTGCGCCGCCACCGGGAGTCCTCCGCCGACTTCACCGAGTCCTGGACCGCCTTCAGCCGGCCGTCCAGCTCGCGGATGCGCTCGCGCGGGACCTTGCCGATCTCGTCCCACTGCTCCTGGATCTTGCGCAGCGCGTTCTTCGCGGCTTCCAAGTTCGACGCGGCGTCGATCTTCTCCGCCTCGACCAGCAGTTCCTCCTTGCGGGACGCGTTCGTCGAGAACTCGGCGTCGCGCTCGGAGAACACCGCGGACCGGCGGGCGAAGAACTTGTCCTGCGCCGCGCGGAACCGCTGCCACAGGGCCTCGTCGCTGTCCTTGGGCGCGCGGCCGGCGGCCTTCCACTCGGTCATCAGGTCCTTGTAGCGGCCCGCGGTCTCGCCCCAGTCCTCGGACTCGCTGATGGCCTCGGCCTCGGCGATGAGCTCTTCCTTGCGCGTCTTGGCCGACGCGCGCTGCTTGTCCAGCTCGGCGAAGTGCGACCCGCGTCGCCGGTTGAAGCCCTCGCGGGCCTTGGAGAACCGCTTCCACAGCTCGTCGTCGGTCTTGCGGTCGACGCCCTTGACCGTCTTCCACTCGTCCAGGATCGCGCGCAGCCGGTCGCCCGCCGCCTTCCACTGGGTGGAGTCGGCGGCGATCTTCTCGGCCTCCTCGGCCAGCTCCTGCTTCCGCGCGACCGCGGCCGCGCGGGCCACCTCACGCTCCGCCTTCGCGCTGGCCAGCGCCTTCTCGGCGTGCCCGATGACGTACTCCAGCCGCGCGGCGAGCGCGGCCAGGTCGCCGACCACGGCGGCCTCGGCCAGGCCGTCCCGGATCTGGGTGGCGCTCGACAGCGCGTGCTTCGGGTCGCCGGCCCCGGAGGCCAGCCGGGTCTCCAGCAGCTCGACCTCGGTACGCACGTCGTCGAAGCGGCGGGCGTAGTGCACCAGGCCCTCGTCGGGGGTGCCCGCCTGCCAGACGCCGACCGCGCGCTCACCGTCGGGGGTGATGACGTAAACGGTCCCCTCTTCGTCGATACGGCCCCAGGTGGACGGGGTGGTCTCGGCGAGCGGCACGGGCGGGGCGGCGTGCCCGGCGTGCAGCGCGTGCGGCACCGGGTGCGGGGCCGGGGTACCGGTGGAAGTGTTCTCCTGGGCCATCGCAGGCTCCTTATCGCCTGTACGCCCGCTGGTGCGGGCGCCCCGCCGCGGAAGCGGGGCCGGGTAGTGCGGTCGTCACGGGCCGTGCTCGGATGCTACGGCCCCACGCGGCATTCAAGCAGCTCAGCGCGCACCGTGGTACTGGATGGGCCACTCGAAGCTCGTGATCCTACTTCCGGTGGACGCTCCGTGGCGGCCCGCCGGTATCGTCAGCCGTCGTGACCAGCCCCGCCGCACCGCCCGGAACCCGTCCCGTGGCGGTGGTCGGGCCGACGGCCACCGGCAAGACCGCGCTGGCCGTGGAGCTGGCGCTGGAGCTGGGCGGCGAGGTCGTCAACGCCGACGCGCTGCAGCTCTACCGGGGGATGGACATCGGCACCGCCAAGGCCACCGCGGCCGAGCGACGCGGTGTCCCGCACCACCTCCTCGACGTCCTGGACGTCACCGAGACCGCGTCCGTCGCGGCCTACCAGCGCGACGCGCGCGCCGAGATCGAGCGGCTGCTGGCCGCGGGCCGGGTTCCGGTGCTGACCGGCGGATCCGGCCTCTACGTCCAGGCCGTGCTCGACGACCTGCGGTTCCCGGGCACCGACCCGGCGGTGCGCGCGCGGCTGGACGCCGAGGCGGCCGAAGCCGGCACGCCCGCCCTCTACACCCGGTTGAGTGAACGCGACCCGGCCGCGGCGGCCGCGATCCTGCCGACCAACACGCGCCGGATCGTGCGCGCCCTCGAAGTCATCGAGATCACCGGCGAGCCGTTCTCGGCGAACCTGCCGAAGCCCGGCCCGGCCCGCTACGACACGGTCGTGATCGGCGTCGACCGGCAGCCGGAGGAGCTCGACGAGCGCGTCGACGAACGGGTCCGGCGGATGTTCGCCGCCGGCCTGGTCGACGAAGTCCGCGCGCTTCTGGAGCGCGGCTTGCGAGAAGGGAAGACGGCGTCGCGAGCGCTGGGCTACCAGCAGGTGCTCGCCGAGCTGGACGGCGAAGGCGACTTCGAGGCGGCCGCCGCGGCGACGGCGCAGGCCACGCGGCGCTTCGTCCGGAAGCAACGGTCCTGGTTCCGGCGCGACAAGCGGATCCACTGGTACGACGGCGCGGAGACCGGGCTGGCCGCACGCGTCCTGGATACCCTGGGCCGGTAATCTTTCCCCCATGGGCGGAATCGAGTTCCTCAAGGGGCACGGCACGCAGAACGACTTCGTGCTGCTCCCCGACGCGGCGGGCCGCCTCGAGCTGACCGAGGCGAGGGTCGCCGCGTTGTGCGACCGGCAACGCGGCCTCGGGGCCGACGGTGTGCTGCGCGTCGTCCGCGCCGCGGCGCTGGACATCCCGTCCGGTGGCGAGTGGTTCATGGACTACCGCAACGCCGACGGGTCGATCGCCGAGATGTGCGGCAACGGCGTGCGCGTCTTCGCCCGCTACCTCGTCGACGCCGGTCTCGCGACCGAGGGCGAGTTCGTCGTCGGCACCCGCGCCGGCGACCGCCCCGTGGTGGTGCACCCCGACCGCTCGGTGACCGTCGGGATGGGGCCGGCGACGATCACCGGCACCTCCGTGACCGTGGTGGCCGGCCGTCCGTTCTCCGGCGTGGCCGTCGACGTCGGCAACCCGCACCTGGTGTCGCTGCTCGACGACGACGTCGCGGACCTCGACCTGCGCGACCAGCCCGACTTCGACCACGACGTCTTCCCGCACGGGGTCAACCTGGAGTTCGTCAACCGCCTCGGCGAGGGCGCGCTGCGGATGCGTGTGCACGAGCGCGGCGTGGGGGAGACCCGGGCGTGCGGAACGGGCACGGTGGCCGCGGTGGCGGCGGCGCTGCACCTGGCGGGCACGGACACCGGAGCGTCCACAGTGGACATCCCGGGCGGCCGGGTCGAGGTGACGGTGTCCCGCGGCGGTTCGACGTTGTCGGGCCCCGCGGAGATCGTGGCGCGCGGCGAGATCGACGAAGCCTGGTGGGCCGCCGCCGGTTCCTGACGGCGGCAGCCGGCCGGTTCAGAGCGCGTTCATGATCTTCCAGGTGCCCCAGCGGGAGTCGTGCTCCTGGCTGAGCAAGGAAACGGCCGTCAGCACCGCCACGAGCGCGTTGGTCCGCGTGACCTGACCCGGCGCCGTGATGAAGTGACTGGTCACGTGCCGGCTGAAGGTCGTGGGGGCGGGTGTGCGGCTTTCCGGCCACCACGGCGTCATCGCGTGGAGTAAGGGCATCACGGTGGCCAGTTCGCGCAGGATGCCGAGCGACGCGAGGAACGACAACCCCGCGCTGTGGGCGCGTTCCGACAGCGTCTGGACGCGGCTCAGCGTCTTGACCTGGTCGTGCCGGCCGCCGTAGACGATCGTGAACGCGGTCCGGAGCAGCTCGTCGATGAGGTTCGTGGCCACCGACTGGGCCGGCGACGGGAGATCGAGACGAAGCGCCTGGACCGCTTCCCGGGCGACCCGGACCGACGGCGACCCGCTGGGAGCCCGGTCCACCTCGTCAAGGCGGTGGTCGCAGTGGTCGAGGATCACTTCGCGGCGGTCGTCCAGAACGGCGTGGAGCGAGGCCGCGGCGTCTTCGCCGTGGGCGGCCAGGAGCAGTTTGACGGTTTCCGGGTCGGGCACCCAGGCCAGGGGGACACCCTGCTCCAACGAGAGCCGGACGGCCGCGAAGTAGTCGACCTCCGCCTTGCCGTCGGCGACCCAGTTCGGCGGCGCGGCCCGCCGGTTGAGTTCATCGACCCTCTTGCCCGAGGCCCTGGCGGTTCGTTCGACCCAGGGCCAGAACCCGTCGATCGCGCGGCCGATGGAGTCCGCCAGCTGCCGCGTCGGCTCGGGGGCCGGCTCGGCCGAGGCCGGTTCGAGCAAGGGCCGGAACGGTCGCAGCAGGTCAGCGGCGGCGATGGCGAACTCGTCTCCGGCTGCCGAGGGACGGTCCGCTCCCGGCGCATCCGTACTCATGGCCAGAGATTAACGGGCCGACCCGCCGGAATTCCCGTTTCCGCGGCAGGAATTCCGCCGGGCCCGCCGACGTCAGCCGCCGATCTCGGCTTCGAGCGCGAAGTCGCCTTCCTGCGTCTTGACGTCCGCGATCGCGCCCGCGACGCGGATGTCCGGCTCGATCGCCGCGAACCGGGCCAGCACCTCGGCCGGGCCGGTCACCGTCAGCGTCTCCACCGCCGTGCGCATCGAGACCTTCGCGTCCGTCTTCGCGCGGCGCACTCCCGCGATGACCTGCCCGGCGAGGGAAAGCAGCTCCGGGTCACCTTCGGCCGCTTCCGGCGACGGCCACGACGCCCGGTGCACCGACCCCTCCTGCCACCACGACCAGACCTCCTCGGTCGCGAACGGCAGGAACGGCGCGAACAGCCGCAGCACCGCCGACAACGCCGTCACCAGCGCCGCCTGGGCCGACGAAGCTCCCTCGGGACCGCTGTCGCCGTACGCGCGGCCCTTCACCAGCTCGACGTAGTCGTCGCAGAACGTCCAGAAGAACGTCTCCGTCACCTGCAACGCCCGCGCGTAGTCCAGCGCCTCCAACGCCGTGGTCGCCTGCTCGACGACGACGGCCAGCGACGCCAGCAGCGCCCGGTCCAGCGGTTCCACCGCCACCGCGGAAGAAGAAGGCACGCCGAGGCCCAGCACGAACCGGCTCGCGTTGAGCAGCTTCGTCGCCAGGCGGCGGCCGACCTTCATCTGGCCTTCGTCCACCGCCGTGTCGACGCCGGGACGTGCGCTCGCCGCCCAGTAGCGGACCGCGTCCGAGCCGAACCGCTCCAGCAGGTCCACCGGGGTCGTCGCGTTGCCCTTGGACTTCGACATCTTCTTGCGGTCCGGGTCGAGCACCCAGCCCGCGATCGACGCCGCCCGCCACGGCAGCACGCCGTGCTCCAGCTCCGCGCGCACCGCCGTCGAAAACAGCCAGGTGCGGATGATCTCGTGCGCCTGCGGCCGCAGGTCCATCGGGAACACCCGCGAGAACAGGTCGTCGTCGAGGCTCCAGCGGCCGACGATCTGCGGCGTCAGCGACGACGTCGCCCACGTGTCCATCACGTCCGCTTCGGCGACGAACCCGCCCGGAACACCGCGCTGGTCTTCGGTGAAGCCCGGCGGGACGTCGCTGCTCGGGTCGACCGGCAAGGCGGTGTCGTCCGGTAGCAGGCGCGCGTCGTAGTCGGGCTCGCCGTGCGCGTCGAGCCGGTACCACAACGGGATCGGCACGCCGAAGAACCGCTGGCGGCTGACCAGCCAGTCGCCGGCCAGGTTCTCGACCCAGGACGAGTAGCGCACCTTCATGTGCTTCGGCACCCAGGTCAGCTCTTCGCCGCGGGCCAGCATCTTTTCCCGGAACGCCGGGTCGTTCCCGCCGTTGCGCAGGTACCACTGCCGGCTGGCGACGATCTCCAGGGGCTTGTCGCCCTTTTCGTAGAACTTCACCGAGTGCGTGATCGGCCGCGGTTCCCCTTGCAGGGCACCGGTTTCGCGCAGCAGGCGGACCATGATCTCGCGTCCCGTGTGGACGGTCTTGCCCACCAGCGGCGCGTACGCGTCCGCCGGCACGCCGTGCGGCGCGTCGGGCAGGAAGCGGCCGTCGCGGCCCAGCACCACCCGCGTCGCCAGGCGCAGCTCGCGCCACCACGTGACGTCCGTCGTGTCGCCGAAGGTGCACACCATCGCGATGCCGCGGCCCTTCTCCGGGTCCGCCAGGTGGTGCGCCACCACGGGCACCTCGACGCCGAACACCGGCGTCCGCACGGTTTTCCCGAAGAGCGGCTTGAAGCGTTCGTCGTCCGGGTGGGCGACCAGCGCGACGCACGCGGGCAGCAACTCCGGCCGGGTCGTCGCGATCACGACGTCGGAGCCGTCTTCGGCCGTGAACGCGAGGTCGTGGAAGGCACCCGGGCGTTCACGGTCCTCCAGCTCGGCCTGCGCCACCGCCGTCCGGAACGTGACGTCCCAGAGCGTCGGCGCTTCGGCCTGGTACGCCTCACCGCGTTCGAGGTTGCGCAGGAACGCGCGCTGCGAGATCAGCCGTGAGTCGTGCCCGATCGTCTGGTAGGTCATCGTCCAGTCGACCGACAGCCCGAGCTGCCGCCACAACGCTTCGAAGGTCTTCTCGTCGGTTTCGGTCAGGATTTCGCACAGCTCGATGAAGTTGCGCCGCGAGATCGCGACGACGTCCTTGCCCGGCTTTTCCGGCGGCCGGAAGTCCGGGTCGTAGGGCAGCGACGGCTCACAGCGGACGCCGAAGTGGTTCTGCACCCGGCGTTCGGTCGGCAGGCCGTTGTCGTCCCACCCCATCGGGTAGAACACCTCGAGCCCGCGCATCCGCTTGAACCGCGCGAGGACGTCGGTGTGGGTGAAGGAGAAGACGTGCCCGATGTGCAGCGACCCGCTGACCGTCGGCGGCGGGGTGTCGATCGAGTAGATCTCGTCCCGGGTCTTGGTGCGGTCGAACCGGTACGCGCCGGTGGACTCCCATACGGGTACCCACTTGGCCTCCAGACCGTCGACACCGACCTTGTCCGGGACCTGTGGGCGCTCGTATGGGGTACTCATGAAGCAACTCTAGGCGGCCGCGGAATCGCTTTTCGCCTCGGTCGGCAGGTCGCGCAGGTGCCGCAAGGGCGAGCACACGACCCACAGGACCGCGGCGGCCTCGCCGGTGACAGCGACCCACATCGCGCCGCGCAGCCCGAGTCCTTCGCCGAGCGCGCCGCCGAGCAGGCCGCCGAGCGGGATGGTGCCCCAGACGACGAACCGCACGCTCGCGTTCATCCGGCCGAGCAGCCGGTCCGGGCAGATCGCCTGCCGGTACGAAACCTGCGCGATGTTGTAGATGATGATCCCGAACCCGCTGAAGACGAGCCCGAACCCGGAGAGCCCGAGCCGCCAGTCCGGCGCGGCGAGCGGGATGAGCAGGTAGCCGGGCGCGGTGACCAGCGGGACCAGCCAGATCGCGCGGGACTGGCCGACCCGGCGGGTGACCGCGCCCGAGCAGACCGCGCCGAGGATGCCGCCGGCGCCGCCGACCGCCATGAGCGCGCCCACCGCGGCCGGCGGCAGCCCGACGGTCCGGGTCAGGAACAGCACGTACACGGCCATGAACGCGCCGTTGAAGAAGTTCGCTGTCGCCGTCGTGCCCACGATCGCCCGCAACGGCTTGTCGGAGAAGACGAACCGCAGGCCCTCGGCGATCTGCGGGAGCAGCCGGGCGTGGCCGTCGCGCCGCGGCGCGGGTTCCTCCGCGCGGATCCGCAGCAGGCACAGCGCCGAGGTGACGAAGCCGAGGCCGGTGACCAGCACCGTGTTCGCCGCGGTCACCAGCTGGACCAGTACGCCGGCCGCGCTCGGCCCGGCGATCTGCGCGGTCGACTGGACGGCCTGCAGCTTGGCGTTGCCCTCGAGGAGGTGCTCCCGGCCGACGAGCGAGGGCAGGTACGACTGGTAGGCGATGTCGAAGAACACCGTCGCGATGCCGACGAACAACACGACGACGAGCAGCTGGGCGAGCGTCAGCACCCCCGCCCACCAGGCGACCGGCACGCTCAGCAGCAGCGCCGCCCGCGTGAGGTCGGCGGTGAGCATGACCCGGCGGCGGCGCATCCGGTCGACCCACACGCCGGCGGGCAGCCCGATGAGCAGGAAGGCGAGCGTCTCGGCCGCGGTGAGCAGGCCCATCTCGAACGGCGTCGCGGCCAATGTCACCGCCGCGAGCAGCGGGACGGCGGTGTTCCCGACGAACACGCCGAACTGGCTGGCCGTGTCGCCGGCGAAGAGCCGCCTGAAGTCGGCGTGACGGAAGAGTGACCCCCGGTGCATGGTTCCCGAGTCTGCCGCGAGTGATTGGAAAGTGTCAATCACTGTTCGCTCTAGGCTGTGCGCGTGCCCTCTGAGAAACGACGTGCCGCCACCGAAGCCGAGGCTGCCGCCCTGGCCTCCGGAATACGGCTGCGCATCATCCGGTTGACCTTCTCGGAGGCGCTCACGAACAAGGAGCTCGCCGGACGGCTCGGGCGGGACCCCGCGACGACCCTGCACCACGTGCGCAAGCTCGTCGAGACCGGACTCCTGGCCGCGCAGCCGCCGCGCCGCGGAGCCCGGGGCGCGAAGGAAATTCCGTATCTTTCGACGGGGCTGTCGTGGACACTCGACTCATGCGGTGACAAGGACGTGGAGCAGGCGGTACTCGAGGCCTATCTGGCCGAGATCGCCGACACCGGATTCGAGGGCGTGCACCAGACACGCCTGGTCGTCCAGGTGGCCCCCGAGGAGCGGGCTGAGCTGGAAACCCGGCTCAACGCCCTGCTCGAGGAGTTCCGCGCGCGCCCCCGCCGTCCCGGCGCGGAGCGCACCGCGGTCTACCTCGCCACCTATCCCAGCACGTAAAAGTTCGGTTCCCGCGGCGAATCGTGGGAACATGGAGGCACGATGACAGAACTGACACACACCGAAGACCACGACGACGACCTGTACGACGGCGACCCGTCGACAGGCGAAATGGAGCTCGAGGACCGGGCGTCGCTCCGCCGTGTCGCGGGGCTGTCCACCGAGCTCGACGACGTCACCGAGGTCGAGTACCGGCAACTGCGGCTCGAACGCGTCGTGCTGGTCGGCGTGTGGACCGAGGGCAGCGCCCTGCAGTCCGAGGCGTCGCTGGCCGAGCTGGCGCGCCTGGCCGAGACGGCGGGCTCGGAGGTCCTCGAAGGGCTCATCCAGCGGCGGACCAAGCCGGACCCGGCCACCTACATCGGCTCGGGCAAGGTGCGGGAAGTCCGCGACATCGTCGTCTCGACCGGCGCCGACACCGTGATCTGCGACGGCGAGCTCTCGCCGGGCCAGCTGCGGCAGCTCGAGGAGAAGGTCAAGGTCAAGGTCATCGACCGGACCGCCCTGATCCTCGACATCTTCGCCCAGCACGCCCGGTCCAAGGAGGGCAAGGCGCAGGTCGAGCTGGCCCAGCTGCAGTACCTGATCCCGCGCCTGCGCGGGTGGGGTGCGTCGCTGTCCCGGCAGGCCGGTGGCCGCGCGGGTGGCGCGAACGGCGGCGTGGGCCTGCGTGGTCCCGGTGAGACCAAGCTCGAGACCGACCGGCGGCGGATCAACAAGCGCGTGGCGAAGCTGCGCCGGGAGATCGCCGCCATGGACACGATCCGCGAGACCAAGCGCGGGCGGCGGCTGGCCAACGAGGTGCCCAGCGTGGCGATCGTCGGCTACACCAACGCCGGCAAGTCGAGCCTGCTCAACGCGCTGACCGGAGCCGGAGTGCTGGTGGAGGACGCGCTGTTCGCCACCCTCGACCCGACCACGCGGCGCGCGCAGACCGCCGACGGGCGCGGCTACACGCTGACCGACACCGTCGGCTTCGTGCGGCACCTGCCGCACCAGCTGGTGGACGCGTTCCGCTCGACGCTGGAGGAGGCCGCGGACGCGGACCTCCTGCTGCACGTGGTGGACGGGGCCGACCCGGCGCCGGAGGAGCAGGTCAGCGCCGTGCGCGAGGTGCTCGGCGAGATCACGCGCAAGCGCAAGGAGCCGCTCCCGCCGGAGCTGCTGGTGATCAACAAGATCGACGCGTCCGACGAGGTCAGCCTCGCCCGGCTGCGGCACGCGCTGGCCGGCTCGGTGCCGGTCTCGGCGCGGACCGGGGCGGGCATCGCGGAGCTCGTCGAGGTGATCGCCGACCGCTTGCCGCGGCCGGAGGTCACGGTCGAGGTCCTCGTGCCGTACACGCGCGGGGAGCTCGTCGCGCGGGCGCACGCGGAAGGCGAAGTGCTCGAAGAGGAGCACGTGGAGGAGGGCACGCGCCTGCTGGTGCGGGTCCGCCCGGACTTCGCCGCGGCTTTGCGCGAGTACGAGACCAACTCGACCAGGGCCTGAGACGTCTCCGTAGTGTGCGGTCCACGGGGATCGCACACTACGGAGGTGGCTGGGTGCGCTGGGTGGTCGCTTTCGCGGCAGTTTCTTTGAGCGTTCTCAGCGGGCCCGTCCCGGCTTCCGCGGCTCCGGCGGCCCCGGAGACGCTGTGCACGGTGAAGGACTCCCGGATCGGCGAGCTGTCCGGCCTGGTGTCCGACGGCTCGAAGCTGTACGCGATCAACGACGGCGGCAGCAAGGTCCAGGTGTTCGTCCTGGGCCGAGACTGCAAGGTCCAGAAGGTCCTCACGGACAAGACCGATCCCTTCGACGTCGAAGACCTGGCCCGGACGTCCGACGGCCGGCTGTGGCTGTCCGACACCGGGGACAACAAGAAGGGCCGGCTGACGGTCGCCCTGCTGGAGATGAGTCCCGAGGGCAAGCTGACGCTGCACCGGCTCACGTACCCGGACGGCCAGCACGACACCGAAGCGTTGATCATGGACAAGGCGGGGACGCTGTACCTGATCACCAAGGACATCCTCGGCGAGGCCCGCGTGTACCGGCCGTCGGGGCCGCTGGCCAGCCCCGGGCCGACCAACCTGGAGAAGGTCGGCACGGTGAGGCTCTCGGAGACCGACACCCAGGGCGGCCCGGTGGGCTCGTTCGGTTCGGTGCTCGTGACGGGCGGCGCGACGTCGGCCGACGGAAGTGTCGTGGCGCTGCGGACCTATACGGATGCGTATGTCTATCCGGCGCCGGACGGCGACGTGCTGGCGGCGTTGCAGCGGACGCCGGTGCGGATTCCGTTGCCGGGGGAGAAGCAGGGCGAGGCGATCGCGTTCGACCCGGACGGGACGTTGCTGTCGGGAAGCGAAGGCGTCGGTGAGCCGATCCGCGCGGTTCGCGGAGCGGCCGCACTGGCGGCTTCGGCGCCTTCGACGGACGGAAAGCCGACGTCGAGCGCGAGCGGCGGGTCCGCTTCGGACAGTGGGGGAGTACCGGTCCTGCCGGCGGCGGGGATCGCGGTCGCCGCGGTGGGGCTCGGGTGGTTCGGGTTCAACAGGCTGCGGCGCCGCCGCGGCTGAAACGTCTGCGGGACTCGAATCGCGGCGCTCTCCCGCATCGGCTGTCCGGTGAACCGGCCGCCCCCTCCGCGCGGTGCGGGGCGCGGCCGCTGCGGCCGCGCGTCCTGCGCATCGCACGGAGGGGCGAACACGAGCACGTCGTCCGGCTCGGCGGGGGACGGGCCGGGCTTCCCGTCCTGCCCGCCGGCGGGATCACGCCCGCGGTGGCTCCACTGCCGATCTCGGCTCCCCACGGCCAAGATCATCTGATCAGGTGAACCTTTCGGGCCGTGCGATAGCCCGGAAGCCACCTCTCAAAGGCGTCGCAGCACGGCCACGACCTTGCCGAGCACCGTGGCGTCGTCACCGGGGATCGGGTCGTACGCCTCGTTGTGCGGCATCAGCCAGATGTGGCCGCCCTTGCGCTTGAACGTCTTGACCGTCGCCTCGCCGTCGATCATCGCCGCGACGATCTCACCGTTGTCGGCGTCCGGCTGCTGCCGGACCACGACCCAGTCGCCGTCGGTGATGGCCGCGTCGATCATCGAGTCGCCGGTGACCTTCAGCAGGAACAGCTCGCCCTCGCCGACGATCTCCCGCGGCAGCGGGAACACGTCCTCGATGGCCTGCTCGGCCAGCACCGGGCCACCGGCGGCGATCCGGCCGACCAGCGGCACGTACGCCGCCTTCGGCATGACCGGCTGCTGGTCCATCTCGATGCCCATGGGGTTGTCGTCGGTCGCCGAGAGCACGCCGACCGCGCGGGGGCGGTTCGCGTCCCGCCGCAGGTAACCCTTGCGCTGCAGGGCACGCAGCTGGTGCGAGACCGACGACGTCGACGTCAGCCCGACCGCCTCCCCGATCTCGCGGACGCTCGGCGGGTAGCCGAAGCGGCTCACCCAGCCGCGGATCACGTCGAGCACCTGCTGCTGGCGGACGGTGAGAGTCTCGTCCACGTCGTAGACCTCGGGCATGGGGTGCACACTGCCCCCGGGGGACCCACTGGTCCTGCCCGCCTTGTTCTCCTTCGCCACTTGCGTCGCCTCCCAGACGTTCGCTGCACGTATCGCGCGCCGGCCGCCGCCCGCGGGGTGCGGGCAGGCTCGCCGGCGGCATCTGCCCGGCAGATGCCCTGGTCACCGACGTTAGCCCCCGGGCACGACGATTTCAAACATCTGTTCGATCGACACGCCGTGTCCGCTCGATTTTGTCGGTGGTAGGTGGTAGACCTTCGCACGGGCGTTCGATAGAACGCCTGTTCGACCTTGATCCACGGGCCGGCACCGGCCCCGGAAACGGGCGGACACCAGGGTTTCGAGGAGGTTCGGATGTCCATTCTGGCCGAACGCGGGCAAGCCCGCCCGGCGATCCCGGTCCCGGCGCCACCCCGCCCCGTGCGCGTCCTGCGCGGACGCCGCGGCGAGGTCCAGCGCCCGCCGACACGCGCGCGGGTCGTCGCGGGTCGCGGGCCGGCCGGCTCCCCGTGCGCGGCGCCCCGCCGGGTGCCGGTGCGGTGGCCGTGGCTGGCCGCGCTCGCCGTCGCGAGCTGCCTGGTGGTCACCGGGCTGGGCCTGTTCGGCGGCGGCGCGGCGGCGAACGCACCGGTGCCGGAGCGCACGGCGACGGTCTCGGTCGGCCAGGGCGACACCCTTTCTTCGCTGGCCGCGCGGTTCGCCCCGGACAGCGACGCGAGCGCGGTCGTCGCCCGGATCAAGGACCTCAACCGCTTGGACGAGGCGATTCTGGTGCCCGGGCTGCCGCTGACGGTCCCGGTCGCCGACGCCGTTCCCGCACCGTGACGCCTTCTCGGGGATGATCGCCTGCCGGGATGCGGCCGGTCGTGCGGGGGATGGTGCTCCGGGAGTGATTGCTCGCTCGCCGGGATGCCGCCGGTTGCGCGAGGGAGGGTGTCCAGCGGTGCTGGCTCGCCGAGGTGTCGGCGGTCGTGCGTCAGCGGGTGCTCGAGGGTGACTGCCTGCCGAGGTGTCGGTGATCGCCCGGCGGTGGGTGCCCCGCGGCTCCGTCGAGCCCGCCGGGATGCCGCCGATCGCGCGGGAGATGGCCCCCGCAGCGCTGTCAGGCCCGCCGGAATGCTGCTGTTCGCGCGGTCGATGCTGTCCCTCGGATGACGGTCCGCCGAGATGGCGCTGATCGCTCGGCAGAGGGGTGCCTCGCGGATGACTGCCCGTCGGCATACCGCCGATCGTGGCGGGAGAGCCGCACCTGCGAGGCTGCCAGGCCCACACGGTGCTCGCCGCCCCGGTCTCGCTGCTCCATTCGGGTGACATGAGTCCGGTGGCCAATGGCCACCCTGAATGAACCGAACGACGCCCACCGGCACGAGCCGGTCCCGCCTGTCCCGAACGACCGCCGTGAATCACCCGCTCCAGTGAAACCGCCGATCCCGCAGGAGGCGGAACCCGGCCACCTTCACGACACCGGCCCGGGCCGCTCGACCCCCCGGTCCCACTGCTCCACCAGGGTGATGTCGTCCCCGCGGCTTCCCCGGCCCGTCCCAAGCCACTCCGAGCCTCCGACCCGAGACCGATTCATCCTCACCCGGGCGGGTCCCGCCCCGGCCGCGCCGCTTGCGTCCGTCCCCTCCGAGTTCTACGCTCGCCCGCTATATGTAGTAGTTACACCGCTGTAGTTGGTCCACAGGTTGGGGTAGACTGGGCAGCAGTTGTCCACAGCTGGTCGGCTCTTACCCACCGGATGTCCACAAAACGATCACCAGGTGCAGGGGTGCATGGTGGCCGCGTGGGCGTCGACCGGGGCGGCCGGCCGTGAGGGGAAGGTGATCGGCGGATGAGGTGCCCGTTCTGCCGGCATGCGGACTCCCGGGTCGTCGACTCCCGAGAGGTGGATGAAGGCCAGGCGATCCGCAGGCGGCGCTCGTGCGCGTCGTGCGGACGGCGGTTCACGACTTCGGAGACGATGGTGCTCGCCGTCGTCAAGCGGTCCGGGGTCACCGAACAGTTCAGCCGGGACAAGGTGGTGAGCGGCGTCCGCCGCGCCTGCCAGGGCAGGCCGGTCGACGACGACGCGCTGCAGCAGCTCGCGCAGCGCGTGGAGGAGTCGATCCGCTCCGCCGGTCTGGCGGAGATCCCGAGTCACGAGGTCGGCCTGGCCATCCTGGGCCCGCTGCGTGAGCTCGACGGGGTCGCCTACCTCCGGTTCGCCAGCGTCTACCGCTCCTTCTCGTCCGTCGAGGACTTCGAGAAGGAGATCGCCGATCTTCGTGAGGCCATTGCGGGTTCTGCTGCCCCGGAGGAGAGCGATCAGCGAGCAGACGGCGACTGACCGTCCCGCTGCGGGAGTGAGGGTTCGACCGATGACCGAAACCGTGGGAACCAGGACCGGCGCCGCCGCCGGCAAGAAGAGCAAGGCAGCCGGCGGGCTGAGCGTGAAGCGGGTCTTCACCACCGAGGGGAAGCACCCCTACGACCAGGTGACCTGGGAACAGCGCGACGTCGTGATGACGAACTGGCGCGACGGCTCGGTGAACTTCGAGCAGCGCGGCGTGGAGTTCCCCGCGTCCTGGTCGGTCAACGCCACCAACATCGTCACCAGCAAGTACTTCCGCGGCGCGGTCGGCAGCCCGCAGCGCGAGCGCAGCCTCAAGCAGCTCATCGACCGCGTCGTGAAGACGTACGTCAAGGCGGCGCGCGACCACGGCTACTTCGCCGCGCCGCAGGACCTCGAAATCTTCGAGCACGAGCTCACCTGGATGCTGCTGCACCAGGTCTTCAGCTTCAACTCCCCGGTCTGGTTCAACGTCGGCACGGCCTCGAAGCAGCAGGTCAGCGCGTGCTTCATCCTCGCCGTCGACGACACGATGGAGTCGATCCTCAACTGGTACCGCGAGGAGGGCCTGATCTTCAAGGGCGGCTCCGGCGCCGGCCTGAACCTCTCCCGCATCCGCTCCTCGAAGGAGCTGCTGACCTCCGGCGGCACCGCGTCCGGCCCGGTCTCGTTCATGCGCGGCGCCGACGCGTCCGCGGGCACCATCAAGTCCGGCGGCGCCACCCGGCGCGCGGCGAAGATGGTCGTGCTCGACATCGACCACCCGGACATCGAGGAGTTCGTGCGGACGAAGGCGCGCGAAGAGGAGAAGATCAAGGTCCTGCGCGACGCCGGGTTCGACATGGACCTCTCCGGCGCGGACATCTCCTCGGTGCAGTACCAGAACGCGAACAACTCGGTTCGCGTGTCCGACGAGTTCATGCAGGCGGTCGAGAACGGCACCGACTTCGGCCTGCGTGCCCGGCTCACCGGCGAGGTCATCGAGCGGACCGACGCGAAGAAGCTGTTCCGCGACGTCGCGCAGGCGGCCTGGGAGTGCGCCGACCCCGGCATCCAGTACGACGGCACGATCAACGACTGGCACACCTGCCCGGAGTCGGGCCGGATCACCGCGTCCAACCCGTGCAGCGAGTACATGCACCTCGACAACTCGAGCTGCAACCTCGCCTCGCTGAACCTGCTCAAGTTCGTCACGCCCGAGGGCACGTTCGACGCGCCGCTGTTCGCGCGCGCCGTCGAGTTCGTCATCACGGCGATGGACGTCTCGATCTGCTTCGCGGACTTCCCGACCGAGCCGATCGCCGACACGACGCGGAAGTTCCGCCAGCTCGGCATCGGCTACGCGAACCTGGGCGCGCTGCTCATGGCGCTGGGCCACGCGTACGACTCCGACGGCGGCCGCGCGCTGGCGGCGGCGATCACGTCGCTGATGACCGGCGTGTCGTACCGGCGCTCGGCCGAGATGGCCCAGGCGGTCGGCGCGTACGAGGGTTATGCGCGCAACGCCGAGTCGCACCAGCGCGTGATGCGCAAGCACGCGGCGGCGAACGAGCTCGTCCGCACCTACCACGCCAACGACGCCGCGGTCCGCGCGCTGGCGACGGAGGAGTGGAAGAAGGGTCTCGACATCGGTACGAAGCACGGCTGGCGCAACGCGCAGGCATCGGTGCTCGCGCCCACCGGCACCATCGGCTTCATGATGGACTGCGACACCACCGGGATCGAGCCGGACTTCTCACTGGTGAAGTTCAAGAAGCTCGTCGGCGGCGGCTCGATGCAGATCGTCAACCAGACGGTGCCGCGCGCGCTGACCGCGCTCGGCTACCAGGACGAGCAGGTCGAGGCGATCGTCGAGTTCGTGGCGCAGAACGGCCACGTCGTCGACGCGCCGGGGCTGCGTCCCGAGCACTACGAGGTGTTCGACTGCGCGGTCGGCGAGCGCTCGATCGCGCCGATGGGCCACGTCCGGATGATGGCCGCGGTGCAGCCGTTCCTCTCGGGCGCCATCTCGAAGACGGTCAACATGCCGGAGTCGGCGACGGTCGAAGAGGTCGAGGAGATCTACTTCCAGGGCTGGAAGCTCGGTCTCAAGGCCCTCGCGATCTACCGCGACAACTGCAAGGTCGGCCAGCCGCTGTCGACGGCCAAGAAGGAGAAAGCGGCCGCGGAGCCGGAGAAGGTCGTCGAGTACCGGCCGGTGCGCAAGCGCCTGCCGAAGAAGCGCCCGAGCCAGACGGTGTCGTTCACCGTCGGCGGCGCGGAGGGCTACCTGACGGCGGGTTCGTACCCGGACGACGGCCTCGGCGAGATCTTCGTCAAGCTGGGCAAGCAGGGGTCGACCCTGGCGGGCGTGATGGACGCGTTCTCGATGTCGATCTCGGTGGGCCTGCAGCACGGCATCCCGCTCGAGTTCTATGTCTCGAAGTTCTCGAACCTGCGCTTCGAGCCGGCGGGCATGACCGACGACCCGGACATCCGCATCGCGACGAGCGTGATGGACTACCTGTTCCGCCGCCTGGCGCTGGACTACCTGCCGCAGGAGAAGCGTGCGCAGCTGGGCATCCTGTCGGCGGACGAGCGATCGGCGGAGGTGGAGGCCACCTACGGCGCCCCGAAGGTCGACCTCGAAGCCCTTCAGTCCACAGTGGACTCCACGCCGGAGCCGCACGTGGCGGAGCCGGAGCACCCGCACCGCGAGGCCCAGACGACGACGGAGCTGATGGAGCTCCGCCTCGGCAAGGCGGCGGACGCCCCGCTGTGCATGACGTGCGGAACGAAGATGCGCCCGGCAGGCTCGTGCTACGCCTGCGAAGGCTGCGGCGCGACTTCGGGTTGTAGCTGACCGTCGAGCTGTGGCAGGCGTCCGACTCAGTCGAACGCCTGCCACAGCTCGGAAATCGGCGGCAGGTCGCCGACGAAGCCGAACCGGCCCGCGCGCATCTCGCGGGCTCCGTCCATGAAGGACTTCAACGCGAGCCGGGACAGCGCCGCGCCGATGCTGACGCGGCGGACGCCGATCCCGGCCAGCTGCTCCAGGGTGATCGACGGGTCCGCGAACCCCATCACGACGTTGACCGGCTTGCCCACCGACGACACCACGGCGCGCATCTCGTCGAGCGTGCGCAGGCCCGGCGCGTACAGCACGTCGGCGCCCGCTTCCGCCGGGTCGTCGGCGAAACCGTTCTCGAGATCGGCGTTCACCGGCAGGGGTGTCGCCTCGGCGATCTCCCGGACGTTGGCCAGGACCTCCGCCCGGGTCGCGCGGGTCCGGCCACCGCGTTGGCCACGCCGAGGCTCGTCGTGGCCAGGGCGTCGAAGCCGAGGCCGACGAGCAGCCGGGCCGTCCCGGCGTCCCATCCTCCCGGGACGGCCGCCGGACAACGGCGGCCGTGGACGGCAGCCCGGTCCTTGCTTCAGTTCCCGGCCTGGAGGATCCACTCCCGCCCGTCGGAATCACGGACCGTCATCTCGCGCGTCCCGAAGTGGGTGTCCTCGAACGGCGACACGACCTCGACGTCGGGTGGCACGTCGCTGTCGGTCTTCAGGACGAGCTGCGTCCCGATCGGCCGGCTTTCGGGTACCTCGGCGATGAACAGGTAGGGCCCGTCGCCGTTGCGCAGCAACCCCGAATTGTGGTCGGTCGCGAAGTCGATTTCGTAGCCGAGGGTCTGGAAGAACTTGGCCGCCTTCCCCCAGTTGTGCGTCTCGAGGTACACGGCCGTGATCCCGGTGGTGGTCATCGCTGTTCTCCTTCGGTGGCGAGGTACTGGCGAAGCGCCTCGGTGACGAGCGCCGACAGTGACTGCCCGGTGTCGACGGCGTAGTGCTTGACCTCCCGGATCAGGTCGACGGGGAGGTACACGTTGAACTGCTTGACGTCCTTGTCCGCCATGACAGGATGCTAGCATCCTAACTTAGTAGCCGTCGACCTTCACGGGATCTCCACCGGAGCCGCTCGGAAAATCCACGGCCGGGCGGCATCATCGGGTTCGATGAACTGGTTGCGGGAATTCGAAGCGGAAGCCGAGTGCCGACGCCGTCGCGAGGATCCGCCCTGGGCGCGCGGGGCCCGGCTGCACCCCGACGTCGCGCGCAGCATCCAACGGTTCCAGGTCGGCGAGGCCGGGGACGGCGCCAACCTCATCGCCAAGGCCGGCGACGGCGACTACCTCGCCGCCGTCCGGCTCTTCGTCGCCGAAGAGCAGAACCACGCGCGGATGCTCGCCGCGCTCCTCGGCGCCGCCGGAGTGCCCACCATCGCGACGCATTGGTCCGACACCGTGTTCGTGTGGTTGCGGCGGGCACTCGGGCTGCGGCTGGAGCTGATGGTGCTGCTCATCGCCGAGGTCGTCGCGCTGCGGTACTACCGCGCCCTGCGCGACGGCGCCGGCGACCCGCTCGTCACGCAGGTCGCCGCCCGGATCCTCGCCGACGAGGAACGGCACGTGCCCTTCCACTGCCACCGGCTGCGGGTCGGGTTCGCGGGCTTGGCGAAACCGGTGCGTGCCGCGGTGTTCGGGGCCTGGCGGGTGCTGCTGCTCGGCGTCGCGGTCACCGTCGCCGCCGACCACGGGCCCGCGCTGCGCCGGCTCGGCGTCGGCCGGCTCGTCTTCGTCGCCGACGTGCTCACGGCCTTCGAAGCCGCCCTTGCGCGGATCCGTGGTGAAGAGCCGAAACCGCAGCGCGTGTACGTCCCGAAGCGGGCCCGGCCACGTGGGCTCGACTAGAGGAGGCCGGCCAGTTCCCGCAGCGACGCCGTGATCCGCTCCGGCGACACGCCTCGCGCGCGCTGGTGCAGGTACAGCTCCGGCGCGAGCGGCGCCAGCAGGATGTCGGCCAGGACGTCGGGGTCGGGGGCTCCCGCCGCCAGGACCCGGACGTGCGTGCGCCAGAAGCCGTACGCGCCCGTCGTGAAGCGGGAGTGGCCCACCTCCGTGCCCAGCACCAGGTGCGCGTGCCGCTCCAGCAGCTCCACCATCGCCGCGTAGAACGCCGCCAGCCGCTCGGCCGGCGGCGCGCCCGGGCCCAGTGGCGGGTCGCCGCGCAGCAGCGACTCCTGCAACCGGCGTTCGTGCTCGTCCAGGAGGGCGACGGCGATCGACGCGCGGTCCGGGTAGCGGCGGTAGAGCGTTCCGCGGCCGACGCCGGCCGCGCGGGCGATGTCCTCCATCGTCACGTCGGCCGCGCCGTGGGCGGTGAACAGCTCGTCGGCCGCCGCGAGGATCTTCGCGCGGTTGCGGGCGGCGTCGGCGCGTTCGGGCATGGCGTGAGCCTAGGGAATAAGCGGACAAGACGTCCAGTTGACCTCAAGTGGACGCCGTGTCCACTTGAGGAGGAAATCGTGAGCCACCTGCTGCACCTCGACTCCAGCGCCCGCCGCGCGTCGTTCTCGCGCGAGCTGTCCGCGCGCTACGCCGCCACCTGGGCGGGCACCCGCACCTACCGCGACCTCGCCGCCGACCCGGTCCCGGTGATCGGTGAGGCCTGGACCGAAATCTGCGACGCACTCCTGACCGCGAGCATCACCAATCCCGCGCACTACGCCGACGTCGTCGAGACGCCGGCGCAGAAGCAGGCTTGGGCGATTGTCGAACCGCTGCTGACCGAACTGCTCGAAGCCGACGTCGTCCTGATCGGCGCGCCGATGTACAACTTCTCGATCCCCGCCGCGCTCAAGACGTGGATCGACCAGGTGACGTTCCCGCGAATGTCCCTGCGGGGCAAGGCGTTCGTCGTCGCCGGCGCCCGCGGCGGGACGTATGCGCCCGGGACGCCCAGAGCCCCGTTCGACCACCACGAGCGCTACCTGCGCGACTTCTTCGCCGGGCACTACGACGTCGACGACGTCCGGTTCGTGCACGCCGAGCTGACCAACGCCCTGGTCGACCCGCACCTCGCCGCGCGCGAAGCCGACCGCGTGGCTTCCCGTCGTCAGGCTCTCGAAGGCGTCTCATGGGCTGGGTGACGCTCGTCTGCGCCGGGCTCGTCGAGATCGCCTGGTCGCAGAGCATCAAGCCGACGGAGAGCTTCACGAAGCCGTGGCCGACGCTGCTGTGCTTCGTGCTCGGCGCCGCCGCGGTGTACCTGCTCTCGCGCGCGATGGACACCGTCCCGGTGGGCACCGCCTACGCGGTGTTCACCGGGATCGGCGCCGTCGGCGCGATCGTGCTCGGCGTCGTCGTGACCAAGGACCCGCTCAGCGTCGGCCGGGTGGCCGCGCTGGCCCTGATCGTCGGCGGCGTCGTGCTCGCGCACGTTACTGATCCGACCTAAAGTAGGCCGGCCCCTGAGCGGCAGGCAACCGTTGCCACGAAAGCCATCCGGCCGTGACTGTGGTCGGATTGGTAACCAACGGCTCAGTACTTCGTGAGCTGCTCCCACAGGAACTCGAACACCAGCGCCCACTTGAACGCCAGCTGCTCGTTGTCGGCCGCGGCGCCGTGGCCGCCTTCGATGTTCTCGTGGTAGCGGACGTCGTGCCCCTGCTCACGCATGCGCGCCACCATCTTGCGGGCGTGGGCGGGGTGCACGCGGTCGTCGCGCGTGGACGTCACGAACAGCGAAGGCGGGTACGCGCGTCCACTGTGGACGTTCTGGTACGGCGAGTACTTCGCGATGAACTCCCACTCGGCCGCTTCGTCGGGGTCGCCGTACTCGGCCATCCACGACGCGCCGGCCAGCAGCAGGTGGTAGCGCCGCATGTCCAGCAGTGGCACCTGGCTGACGATCGCGCCGAACCGCTCCGGGTAGCGCGTCAGCATGACGCCCATCAGCAGGCCGCCGTTGCTGCCGCCCTGGATGCCGAGCTTTTCCGGCGTCGTGATGCCGCGCTCGACCAGATCCGCGGCCACCGCGGCGAAGTCCTCGTACACGCGGTGGCGGTGCGCCTTGATCGCCTGGGTGTGCCAGCTCGGCCCGTACTCGCCGCCGCCGCGGATGTTCGCGACGACGTACGTGCCGCCGCGCGCGAGCCAGCCGCGGCCGATCATCCCGCTGTAGGACGGCGTCAGCGAGACCTCGAAGCCGCCGTAGCCGGTCAGCAGCGTCGGTCCGCCTTCGGCGCCCGAGGGCCGGACGACGAAGTACGGGATCTTCGTGCCGTCCTCCGACGTCGCGAAGTACTGCGCGACCTCCATGCCCGAAGCGTCGAAGAACGCCGGAGCCTGCTTCAGCACTTCGACCTCTTCGCCGACGTGTCCGTAGCTCAACGTCGACGGCTGGAGGAAGCCGCTGGAGTTGATCAGGTACTCGTCGCTGACGTCGGGGTCGGTGTCGAAGATGTCCGCGCTGCCGAACTCCGGCCCGCCGGACAGCGGCTCTTCGGCCCAGCCGTCCGGGCCCGGTGTCAGCGTGCGCAGCTCGGTGCGGACGTCGCGCAGCGTGCCGAGCAGCAGGTGGTGGCGCGTCCAGGCCCAGTAGTCGAGCGAGGTGTGGTCGTCGGGCGTGAAGAGCGTCGTGAAGGCGCGGTCGCCGGCCATGAAGTCGTCGAACCGGATGCCGATCAGCGACCCCGCCGGGTGCTCGGTGCCGCCGGTCGTCCACGCCGTGCGCGGCCGGACCAGCAGCCACTCGCGGTGGACGGACGCGCTCGCGTCGTCGGGGACGTCGATCTTGACCAGCGCTTCGGGCGTCCGCAGGTACAGCTCGGAACGGTAGAAGTCGACGGAGCGGCTGACGAAGTCGCGTTCGAAGCCTTCGGTCGGGTCGTGGGACGCGCCGATCGAGACGTCTTCGGGCTTGCCCTCGTAGACCGTCGTCGCCGCCTCGAGCGGCGTGCCGCGGCGCCACTCCTTGGCCAGCCGCGGGTAGCCGGAGCTGGTCAGCGTGCCTTCACCGAAGTCGGTGCCGATGTAGACGCGGTCCTCGTCGATCCAGCCGATCCGCGTCTTCGCCTCCGGCACGGTGAAGCCGCCCTCGACGAACTCGTGCGCGTCCAGGTCGAACTCGCGCACGACCGTGGCGTCCGCGCCGCCGCGGGACAGCTCGACCAGGCCGCGGCGGTAGTCCGGCCGCAGCACGGTCGCGCCCTGCCAGACCCAATTCTCGCCCTCGGCCTCGGCCAGCGCGTCGACGTCGAGCAGCAGCTCCCACTCGGGCTCGGGCCGCCGGTAGGACTCGAGCGTCGTGCGCCGCCACAGGCCGCGCGGGTGGCTCGCGTCCTGCCAGAAGTTGTAGAGGAGCTCCCCGCGGCGGCGCACGTACGGGATCCGGTCGTCGGCGTCGAGCACCTCGCGCAGCTCGTCACGCAGCTCGGCGAACCGGGGGCTTTCGGTCAGCTCGGCCAGCGTCTCGCCGTTGCGGGCGCGCACCCAGTCCAGCGCTTCCTCGCCGGTCACGTCTTCCAGCCACAGGTGGGGATCCTCGACACTCATGCCGACAGTGAACCTTATTCAGCCGTCGCCCGGCGCAACGGTCACGCAGGTGAGCGAAGTTTCGGCCCGTAGCGCCGTTCTGACCGGAACAAGGTTCAGTTTCGCCTGCTGGCGGTCCTGCCGGCCACCGGGCGGTGTTTTCGTTTCGTGATCCTCCCCTCTTCGGGTGTCCGTATGCTGGTGCCATCGAGCAGGGGGAGAACGTGACCGACACCGACGGCTCGGGACGTCCGGGCGAGTCCGGGCCGCCACCACCGCCGCCGATGGTGGCCCGGTCTCCCGAGCCCGCGTGGGTGCCCGAACCGAACCCCTGGGCGCCGAACTGGGCCGCCGCACCCCCGGTCCCGATCGCCCCGCCGCGCAACCGGCTCTGGGGCGCGGTCGCCGGCGTCATGATCGTCGTGCTGGCGATCTCGCTGATCGCGGCCACCATCCCGCACCGGGTCGACGGGCACGCGTTCGTGGCGCAGGGCGTCGACACCGGCCGCGCGTACAGCGGCGGCTCGGACGGGAAGCCCGCGAAGGCCGTGCCCGAGCTGGCCCGCAACCCGCTGCTCTCCGACGGCATCACGCCCGGACCCGCCACGTGCTCGCTGCCCGATCTCGGCCGGGCCGCCGACCAGCTCAAGGCCTACTACGGGGCGCTCGTCGACTGCCTGGAGCAGTCGTGGCGCCCGGCCCTGCGGAAGGCGAACGAGCCGACGCTGACCGCGACCGTCTCGGTGACCTTGCCCGAGCACAGCGCGTGCGGCGAAGCGCCGACGAAGAACGAAGCCGTCGCCTACTACTGCGGCGGCGACACCACGATCTACGCCCCGACCGACTGGATGCTGTCGGACGCCGGGCTCAACAAGGCGCGGCACATCGCGACGATCGCCCACGAGTACGGGCACCACGTGCAGCGCGAGAGCGGCATCCTGTCCGCGGCGGCGGACAAGATGACCTCGCCGAACGAGGACAGCGCGGCCGACAAGGAGGTCGTCCGCCGGATCGAGCTGCAGGCGAACTGCTTCGGCGCGCTGTTCCTGGCCGCGGTCGCCGGCTCGGGCTCGGTCAGCCGCTCGCTGGCGAACGCCGCCGTCGCCGACTACGGCCGCGCCAACGACAGCGACACCCACGGCTCGCGCGCGCACCAGCTGTCCTGGGCGAAGGCCGGCTACGACGTCAAGACGACGAAGGCGTGCGACACGTGGAGCGCCGGGCCCGGCGACGTCAGCTGACCGTCCACGCCGGGTCGCGGCCGAGGAGGGCGAGGAACCGGTCGAGTTCGCTCGCGTCCGCTTCGGGCTCGACGCGGTGCGCGAACGAGCCGTTCTTCTCGCGGCCTTCGTCGGGGATGCGCCCGGCCAGTTTCAGCGCGACGTGCACGGCTTCGGCGTCCGGCTCGTAGGGCAGGCCGAGCGCGCGGGCCAGGTCCCACCCGTGCGCGACGGTGTCGACGAGGTGCATGTGCGCGGCGACCGTCCCGGGGAACGTGCCGAAGTGGTTGATCGTGAGCTGCCGGTCGAGCACGGCGTCGTCGGCCATGGCGGCGAGGAAGTCGTCGACGGAAGCCCGGTACGCGGCGGGGGCGTCGTCGCCCAGGTCGCCGGCGTCCCAGTCCGGGGCCGAGCCTTCGCGGGCCGCGGTCGCGAACGCGTGGTTCTCGCTGACCTGGTGGCGGAGGAGGTCGGCCAGGGTCCAGCCGGCGCACGGGGTGGGGCGGGCGAGGTCGGCGGGCGTGACGGTGGCGACAAGCTTGTCGAGCACGAGCAGGCTGCGGCGGTCGAGTTCGCGGCGATCCATGCTTCGCACGCTAGGCGGGGGAGCGGACCACGAACAGTGCCAAAGCTCGACCACTTCCAGTGTGCCAATCTGGAGCGATGGACGTCCACATCGACCTGTCCGGGACGCGCGGGCACCGCGACGCGATCTACCGGCAGCTGCGCGCGGCGATCCTGGACGGCCGGATCCGGTCCGGTGACGCGCTGCCGCCGACGCGGGAGCTGGCGCAGCGGCTGGCGGTCTCCCGGACGACGGTCAGCGCGGCGTACGACCGGCTCACCGCCGAGGGGTTCCTCGCCGGACGCGTCGGCGCGGGTACGTTCGTCACGGCCTCGTCGCTGACCCGGCCCGCGCCGTCCTCGGTTTCGGGGGTGCGGCCGCTGCCGGAGTGGGACGCGGTGCCGTCGCCGCCCGCGCCGTTCGCCCCGGCGCCGGAGTTCGACTTCCGGCCCGGCGTCCCGGACCTGACGCGGTTCCCGTTCGACACGTGGCGCCGGCTCGTCACGCAGCGGCTGCGCGCGGGCCAGGCCGACCTGATGACCTACGGCGACCCGCAGGGTCTCCCCGCGTTGCGCGCCGAGATCGCGCGGCACATCGGGGTGTCGCGCGACGTGCGGGCGAGCGCGGCCCAGGTCGTCGTCACCGCCGGCGCCCAGCAGACGACCGACCTGGTCGGGCGCGTGCTGCTGCGCGCGGGGGACGTGGCCGCCGTCGAGGACCCCGGTTACCCGCCGCCGCGGCTGGTGCTGGCCGCGCGCGGCGTGCGGGTCGCGCCGGTGCCGGTGGACGCGTCCGGGATCGTCGTCCGCGCCATCCCGGCCGGGACGCGGCTGGTGTACGTGACGCCGTCGCACCAGTACCCGCTGGGGTTGTCGATGTCGCTGGAGCGGCGGCTCGAGCTGCTCGATTGGGCCGAGCGGAACGACGCCGTGCTCGTCGAGGACGACTACGACACCGAGTTCCGCTACACCGGCCGGCCGCTGGAACCGTTGCACAGCTTGGATTCCCGTGGCCGGGTCGTGTACGTCGGCTCGTTTTCGAAGGTGCTCTCCCCGGCACTGCGGCTGGGCTTCCTGGTCGCGCCGCCGTCGCTCGTGCCGTCGCTGGTGAAGGCCCGGTACCTGACCGACTGGCACGCGCCGAACGTCGAACAGGCGGCGCTGGCGGCGTTCATGGCCGAGGGCGGCTTCGCGCGGCACGTCCGGCGGATGCGGAAGGTCTACCGCGAACGGCACGAGCTGCTGTCGTCGCTCCTCCGGGACTTCGATTTCCTGACGCCGCTGCCGTCTTCCGCGGGCTTGCACCTGAGCGCGTCCGCTCCGGTGGATCTGTCGCCTTTGGTCCGCCGCGCGCGCCGCGACGGCGTCCGGCTGTACTCGCTGGGGGACTTCGCCGTGGGGGAGCGGCGGCACGGGCTCGTGTTCGGCTACGGTGCGGTCGCGGCCGAGCGGATCGGCCCGGGGCTGGCCCGGCTGCGGGCGCTGGCGGACGAGGGAGCGGCATGACCGACGACGTGATGGTGGCGATCGACGCCGGCCTGCGGCAGCACATCGGCGGCGACCGCGCGGGCGCGTACGCGACCTTCACGGAGCTGTGGGCGTCGATCGGGCCGGACGGCGACCCGCTGCACCGCGTCGCGCTGGCGCACCACCTGGCCGACGTCTGCGACGACCCGGCGGAGGAGCTGGAGTGGGACCTGCGCGCGCTGGCGGCGGCGGACTCGCTGACCGACTCGCGGGCCCAGGAATACCACTCGTCGCTGGCCGTGCGCGGGTTCTACCCGTCGCTGCACCTCAACCTGGGCGAGGACTACCGCAAACTGGGTGATCTCGCGGCGGCGCGCGAGCAGCTGGAGCTGGCCCGGCGCCGTCTGGACGCCCTGTGCGACGACGACTACGCGGCCGGCATCCGCCTGGCTTTGGACGGCCTGGCCGAACGTCTCGGCTGAAACTTTTTCATACCACGAATTCGCCCCGTTTGCCGGACTTTCGCGCACGTCCCGGTGCCCTTACCCTGTGGTGATCCAGCTCACCGACGGGAAGGATCGCCATGCGGATTGCGGATCTGCTGCGCAAGAAGGGGTCGGCGGTCGCAACGGTCACCCCGGAGACCACGGTGACCGCGCTGCTGGCCGGCCTGGCCGAAAACAACGTGGGCGCGATGGTGGTCGTCGCCCCGGACGGATCGATAGCGGGGATCGTGTCGGAACGAGACGTGGTCCGGCGCCTGAACGAGCACGGTCCGGGCCTGCTGGACGGGCCGGTGTCGGAGATCATGACGAAGCTGGTGGCGAGCTGCACACCGGATGATTCGGTGGACCAGCTGTCGGTGCTGATGACCCAGCGCCGCATCCGCCACGTCCCGGTACTGGCCGACGGCCGCCTCGCGGGAATCATTTCCATCGGGGACGTGGTGAAGAACCGGATGGAGCAGCTGGAGCAGAGCCAGGAACAACTGGAGGCCTACATCTCCCAGGGCTGACGTCCGGTCACGACGGACGAACGCGGGCGCTCACCCGATGCCGGGTGAGCGCCCGCGGTGCGTCGCGGACCGGGTGTCACCGCCCGACCGGTGCGGAATGGGGCAAGTGCGCGGCCAGCGTCTTGAAATACCGCCACCGCGCCCATTCCCGGTGATCGCCGATCACGTAGAGCCGTCGCTTGGCGCGGCTCACGGCGACGTTGAGCAGGTTGGGTTTGCTCGAAGCCCAGTTGCGGGCGCCCGGCCGGTCGGGCGCACTGCCGAGCACCAGGATCACGATGTCGGCCTGCTTGCCCTGGGCGGTGTGCACCGTTCCGGCCACCAGCCCACGGTGACGGCCGGCGCGCATGGCGACCTGGCGGGCGATGTCCCGGAACGGGCCGATCACCATGACCTCGGACATGTCGAAGTCCAGCCGCGTCAACGTTTCGAGGATGCGATCGAGCTGACGGCCCTCGTCGGGGATCCAGTGTCCCTGCGCACTGTCGCCGGTCACGTCGATCCACTTCGACGCCGGGAGATCCGGATAGGATTCGGCGAACTTCCGGCCCAAGGCCGGCGAGGTGCCGTCGATCATGAGACCGTCGTAGGCGACCGTGTTGACGATGTGGAACATCGGCTGGTCGCACCGCCGGTGCACGGTCAACGGGACCCCGACCCACGTCTCGCCCTCGTCGTCACGCAGCGGGGTGCCCAGCCTGGTGAGCCGGTCGGCCAGGCGCTGGACCGACGTCTGGCTGGTCAGCCACTGCTCGTCGACGCCCAGTTCGGCGCGGATCGCCTGCTCGGCGCGGAAAGGCAATGTGGTGATCGGCTCCAGCTGGAGGGGGTCGCCGACGACGAGTGCGCGGCGCGTCCGCCACAGGGCGCCGACCGCGTTCTGCGGCGTCGCCTGCCCGGCTTCGTCGATGAGGAGCCAACCCAGAGCCTCCTTGCCGAGACGGCCGAACAGGCGCGCGTAGGACGCGAACGTCGTCGAAACGACCGGGACCACGAAGAAGAGACTCTGCCACGCGACCCGGATCGCCTCGGCCGGCGCGTCACGAGGTGCGTCGCCGCTGAGAACGTCCATGGCGGCCTGGAGGTTTTGCCGCACCTTGGTGGCCGCGTGCCGCATGAATGCCTTGTGCAGCGCCAAAGCGGCGAACAGCAGTTCGCTTCGCGTGGTGTTCCAGCCGGCGTCGGTCCACAGTGCGCTCGACTCCCGGCGTTCGCGATCCTCCCACCAGGTGTCGTCGGGGAAGTGCGGACCGAGCGCGATCTTCGCTTTCTCGATCAGATCGGTGCTCGCGGAAAGCTCGCGCTCGTCGGCTTGCAGGCGCTGCTGTGCCTCAGCCCGGGCCTGGAGCCCGGTGGACAGCTCCTGGTCGGCGAGCGCCACCTCCCGGCGGGCCGCGACCAGCGGTCGGTAGTCGACGTCCGGCAGGGGGATGCCGGCGGTCACCGTGGCGCGCGCCTCGCTCAGCTCGCGCACCGCGTCGTCGAACGCGCGCTGAGCGGTGGTGACCTCCCACTGGACGGCCTCGCGACTCCGCTGCGCCGCCGCCAGCTCCTGCCTGGCCGCGCCTTCCTGGTTGACCAGCCGATCGTGGTGCCAGGCCCATTGCTTGCGCGCACGCCCCAGTGTCCGCAGCTGGTCCCAGGTCCCGGGCAGGGCCGACCGGTGGGCGAGGAGGGCCTGCTCCCGGCCGTCCAGCTCGGCTCGTCGTGTCCGCACGGTCCGTTCGGCTTCGGCGAGACCGGCCGTGCCGATGCGCTCGAGGTCCGACCGGCGCGCCTCGACGAACCGTTCCGCGTGGACGACGCGGTCACGGGCCAGTTCCTCCAGCTCGGCTCGGCGGCTCTGAGCAATGCCGAGTGCCTCGGTGGCCCGGGTTTTCTCCTCGCCGATGGCTGCTGTGCGCCGGGCTTCCGCTTTCGCTACTCGCGTGTCCGCGGTCGACACGTCTTCGTGCCGGCGGACCACGCTCTTCCGCAACCGCGGAAGGCGTTGCCCGGCTTGGTGGAACTCCGCGCGTTCGGCCCGGCCGGCGGCGACGCGGGCTTCGACGGCCCGGAACTCGCGGACGGCCGCGGACCAGGACTGCTCGGGTATTTCTTGCTCGTAGCCCTTGAGCACGGACAGCAGGCCGTACCACGCGTCGTCCGCTTCGGGGTCGTCCGGAGTGTGGTACCAGAACGTGCTGACGAACCGGCCGCGGTTGCCCTTGTTCCCCAGCCGAGCCGCCATCAGCGCCCAAGCCGGGTGGTCGGACGGCGCGTCGTGCGGCTTCCGCGGGTCGGCCTCGGGGTCCGGTGCGAGCAACGCGGTGGCGATGGCGGGGAAGTAGTCGACGGCGGCCGCCCGGTCCGCCCAGTTCTCGTCGATGGCGGACGCGGCCGGGATCTCGTCGGTGACGTTCTGCACGGCGCCGTTGTTCGCCGAGGCAACGACGATCTCGAAGCCGGTGAGTTCCGGACGCCAGTGGGACAGCGCCCGTTTGCGGTCCCCGGTGCGCCACGTCGATTTCCGGCCGGTGAAGGCGTCGCCGGGCTCGGGCAGCGCGGCCAGCTCGTGGGCGCGTCGCACCACCAGACCCGCGATGAGGTCGCGCAGCATCGTGGTCTTGCCGGTGCCGGGTGGGCCGTTGACGCCCATCACGCCACCCTCGTCCGCCGTCCGCAGCGCCGTGCTCACCGCCAGCTGCTGGTTGAGCGCGAGCGCGTGCTCCGGTTTGCTCGGCCAGCGGCCGTCCGGCACGGCGTCGGGGGCCGTCGCGGCCAGCACGACGTCGGGATTGGTGCGCACGTCGACGCGCTCGGCCGTGCGCAATGCGGCGTGCGGCAGCAGGTAATCGTGCAGCGCGGCGCCGAAGTGGCCTTCGGCCACCCGGCGGGAGACGTGGTCGAGGTCGTCCAAGATGAAGCTGTTGAGGAAGTCGTGACCGGCCACGTCGTCCGCCTTGCGCCGGGCGACGATCTGGCTGCTGATCCGGATCTCCGGGCTGGACAGCGTCCCGGCCGTTCCGGCGGCGGCGACCGCGGCGGCCAGGCATTCGGTGAGCGCTTCGTGGTCGAGCACCTGCGGGACGTACTGCAGGGCTTCGCCCTCCACGTGCAGCTCGTCGGTCACCAGATCCCGCCACGCGCCGGAGAAGCGGAGCAGGTCGTCCTGGAAGAGCGCCGGCCAGTCCGGCTCGCAGCGGTGATCGCGTACGACCTGACCGGTCGCCCACGCGCAGCAGGACAGGACTTCGGAGTCGAGCAGGGCGCATCCGTCTTCGTTCACGACGAAGGCGGCGAGCGCGCTGTCCCCCGTGGGGCGCTCGTCGTAGCTGTCCTTGTCCGGTTCGAAGACGCGCGCCAATGCCTCGAACACCTCGTCGAGGCGGTAGACGCCCAGATAGACGACGTGTCGCCAGGCCTGGTGCGGGAGCAGTTTCCGGCGTGCGAGGTCGTGCTCGGGGTCCCACGGCAACGGCTGGCCCGGACGGACGCCGAACACCGCCTTCTCCCGGTTGACTTTGTCCACCGTCTGCGGGCTGAACATTTCCACGGTGCGCCAGAACTCGACGATCTCCGCTCGCGCGGCGTCCGCCCCCGTTTTCACCCTGACTCCGATCGTCGATTCCGCCGCTCTCCCGGCGTCGCGCATCGTAGCGTTTTCCGGCCCGTTGTTTCGGCTTTCCGGGAATCGGGATCGGTCCGGGCTACTCGCGCCAGCCGGAGAGTTCCACGCCCTTCGCGACATCCACCCGGTAGGACAACGTCACCGTCTTGCTCTCACCCGCCCCCAGCGTCAGCTTCCACGTGAGCTCACCCAGCGCCGACGTCTCCACCGGCTCCGGCGAAGTCTTCACATCCCGCACCGTGATCGTGTCGTCCCGGGAAACCGGTGCCTGATCAAGCACCGTGACCTCGGCCGAGCGCGGCCCGTGGTTCGTGACGGAAATCCGGTACTCCGCCTCACGCCGCTTCTGCCCCGACAAAGTCGCCTTCGACGCCGTTCGCCGAACCAGCTCCCGCTCGACCCGGATCCGGTCGTCCACCCCCAACGCCAGCTCCAGTTCCTCCCCGGGCGCCCACGCGTCCAACGTCGTCGTCCCCACGAACTCGGTGTCGTGGAAAACCGAAGCGCGCCCGGGCCGCAACGCGAACGAAGACGTATTGACGACCGTTGCCCGCAGATAAGCCTCTTCGGCCAACAGCGGTGCCGTCACGTAACCCAAAACCGCCGTCAACGAAAGCTCGGCCAACGTCGTCCGATGCCCCTCGGCCCCGGAAGGCACCGCCACCGGACGCGACGGCCGGTACGTCACCGCCGTCGTCCCCTGCTCGACCGCGGCGAACTTCGGTGCCATCGGAGCAGCGGCCGCCGCCGCGAACCGCATTCGCGAACCTTCCGGGATCCCGCCGCCCGAACCGCCGTACGCCGCCGCGGGGGTCGCCGGGACCGGGTGGACGCGGTCCAGGTACCACGGCGAAAGCTCCGGCACCACCACCGAAATCGCCGGCCGCGCCGTCGACAGGGCCAGTTCGCACTCCGGCCAGTCCTCGCCCGTGTACTGGCTGACCAAGCCGTACGACACCACGGTGACGGAAGTGTCGCGGACGCGGACGTCGTAGCCCGGCTGCCAGCTCGCGCCCTGGACCACATAGGACAGTTCCAGCTCGGCCGACCCCGACGTATCCGCGATCTCCAGCTCCACGACGACCGTCGTACTGTCCTGATAGGACTGTGCGCGGTGGGACTCGATCCGCCGATCCAAGGCGGCGAGGTCTTCCCGCAGCCGGGTGATCCGCTCGCTCAACACCCGCCGGGCCTTCAACGCCGACGCCAGCCGCGCACTCAGCGCGTCGGTCACTTCGGCGACGCGCGACGGCTCGGCGGTTCCGGCCGCCAGCGCCTTCGCGAAGCTGCCGCCGCTGCGCTTCGCGAGCGAAGTCAGCAAATCCACCTTCATGGTTTCGGCCGCTTCGTCGTCCACGACGCCGTCGAGCGTCGCCTGGTCCGCGCGTCGCTGCTCCACCAAAGCGCGCAACGCGGCGTCGGCCGGCGTCGCGTGCTGTTCGGTGCGCACGTCGACGCCGGTGATCAGCGCGGGACCGGTGCCGGTGACGCGCACGGACGCCGGGTCGAGGCCCGGCGGCAGCCCGGCGAAGGTCAGGCGCGGCCCGCCGTCGAGCGGTGCCTTGCCCCGGCGGGTGATCCGGGCCTGCTGCGGGTAGACGGTCACGGCGGCGATCGGCGCTTCCACGGTCGGCATGCCCCCGACGTTAGTCTCTTGACACTCCCGAGGCCGGGGCGGAAGTCTCGACAGTCGTCCGCTTCGCCCGGCTTGGGGGTTTGAGTGAAAGCCGCACGAACCGCAGTCCTGCTCCTCGCACTGGCCACCCTGCCGCTCGCGGCGGTCACCGCCGAAGCCGCCGATCCACCCGGCCCGGTCTTCACCGGCGGCCAGGCGCAGCCCGTGTTCGACCCGGCCGACGTCGTCCGCGAGGACGTCTGGGTCACCGCGCCCGTCGACAGCGACCACGACGGGACGGACGACCTCGTCCACGCCCAGGTCGTGCGCCCGCGCGCGACGCAGCAGGGCCTGAAGGTCCCCGTCGTCTACCAGGCGAGCCCGTACTACGCCGGCGGCAACGACGTCGCCAACCACGACGTCGACGTCGAACTGTCCGCGCCCGGGTACGCCCGCGAAGCCGAAGGCCCGCGCGTCGCCGCGCACGGGGTCGGCCCGGCCGCCCCGATCACCTGGCGCTACCAGGACTACTTCACCGCGCGCGGCTTCGCCGTCGTGTACGGCGAATCGCTCGGCAGCGGCCTCTCGACCGGCTGCCCGACCACGGGTGACGTCAACGAGACGATCGGCGCCCGCTCGGTCGTCGACTGGCTCAACGGCCGCGCACCCGCCCGTGACGCCGCCGGCGCCGCGGCGAAGGCGGACTGGAGCACCGGCAAGACCGGCATGATGGGCGTGTCCTACAACGGGACGCTGCCCAACGCCGTCGCGAGCACCGGCGTCGAAGGCCTCGAGACGATCGTGCCGATCGCCGCCATCTCCAGCTGGTACCAGTACTACCGCAACGACGGCGCCGTCGTGGCCGCCGGCGGCTACCAGGGCGAGGACGCCGACGTGCTCGCCGAGTACGTCTACACCCGCGCGGACCGGCAGGTCTGCCGCCCGGTGATCGACGGGCTCACCCGCGACCAGGACCGCGTCACCGGCGACTACACGCCGTTCTGGGACGTCCGCAACTACCGCAACGACGTCGCGAAGGTCCACGCGTCGGTCCTCGCGGTGCACGGCCTCAACGACTGGAACGTCAAGACCGACCAGGTCGCCGAGTGGTACGAAGCGCTGAAGGCGCACGGGGTCGAGCACAAGATCTGGCTGCACCAGTCCGGCCACGCCGACCCGTACTCGCTGCGGCGCGACGTCTGGCTCACGACGCTGAACAAGTGGATGTCGCACTACCTCTACGGGATCGACAACGGCATCCAGAACGAGCCGAAGGCGACGATCCAGCGCGAAGACCTGTCGTGGACCGACGAGGCCGACTGGCCGGCGCCGGGCACCGCCGACGTCCGCGTGTACCCGTGGCCGGGCGGCCGGTCGAAGGGCGCCATCGACACGCGCAACCCGGTGCCGGGCACGGCGGCCGTCGAAACGCTCGCCGACGACTCGTCGAAGACGGTCGAGCAGCTGGCCGGCCTGGCGTCGTCGGGCAACCGGCTGCTGTACGCCACTTCGGCGGCGAAGCAGTCCGTACGTCTCTCGGGCACCGTCCGGGCCGACCTGGCGCTGGCGTTCGACCGGCCCGCGGCGAACGTTTCGGTGATCCTGCTCGACCGCGCCGCCGACGGCACATCCCACATCATCAGCCGCGGCTGGACCGACCCGCAGAACCGCACGTCGCCGGCCCGGACCGAGCCGATCACGCCCGGGCAGACCTACCGGATCGGCGTCGAGCTGATGCCGAAGGACTACATCCTCGCGGCGGGCCACCGCCTGGAGTTCCTGCTGGCGTCCAGCGACCACGACTACACGCTGCGGCCGAAGCCGGGCGCGGGACTGGCGCTCGACCTGACCAAGACGTCGGTGACGCTCCCGGTCACGGGCGGGAAGCCGGCCCTGCGAGCCGCGTTCGGCTGATGCTGCCGGAGTACCTGGACGCCGACGTCCGCACGTTGTGGGACTACCACGACCTGCGGCACGAGCCCCGGCGGTCCGACGCCGGGATCGGGCTGGGCAGCCGCGATCCCGGCGTCGCCGTCCACGCGGCGGAGCTGTTCCACGCCGGACGGTTCCCGCTCGTGGTGTTCACCGGGGCCAACGCGCCGACGACGGTGGAGCGCTTCCCGCGCGGCGAAGCGGTCCACTACCGCGAGATCGCGCTGGAGCTCGGCGTGCCCGACGAGGCGATCCTGGTCGAACCCGCGGCGCGCAACACGGGGGAGAACATCGTGTTCACCCGCAAGCTGCTCGCCGAGCGGGAGATCCGGTCGGTGACGCTGGTGACGCGGCCGTACCAGCAGCGACGGGCCTACGCCACGGCGAAGCGGCTCTGGCCCGGCATCGACATCGTGTGCGCGTCGAAAGCGGCGTCGTTCGAAGACCACCTCAGCGGCGAGGAGGACGCCGACCGCGTGATCAGCATGCTCGTCGGCGAGACGCAGCGGATCACCGAGTACGCCGCGCGCGGCTTCGTGGTCCCGCAGGTCGTCCCGCCCGTGGTCGAGCGGGCATTCGGCCGGCTCGCGGCGGCGGGATTCACCCAGCGACTGCTGCTCACCGACCGTGGTGACGATCGCTGACGGTAACGATCTTCGCAGGTCAGGCGACTTATGTGCGTTCGATCCGCTGTGAGAGGACTCGCCATGACCTCGACCGCCGAACCCACCTTGGAGAGCCTGCGCACCCGGCTGTCCGGAGCCGTCCTCACCGCCGGGGAACCCGGCTACGACGTCGCCCGGTCGGTCTGGAACGGGGAGATCGACCGCCACCCTGCCGTCGTCGTCCGGCCCGCCGGGCCTGCCGACGTCGCGACGGCGCTCACCTACGCCCGCGAAGCCGCCCTCGACGTCTCGGTGCGCGGCGGCGGCCACAACTACGGCGGTGCGGCCGTCGTGGACGGCGGCCTCGTGCTGGACCTGAGCTCCCTCGACGCGATCAGCGTCGACCCCGCCGGCCGCACCGCGCGCTGCGGCGGCGGCGCGACGTGGGCCCAGCTCGACGCCGCCACGCAGGAGCACGCGCTCGCGGTGCCGGGCGGCACGATCAGCCACACCGGCGTCGGCGGCCTGACCCTCGGCGGCGGCTTCGGCTGGCTCACCGGGAAGCACGGCCTGTCCTGCGACAACCTGCTCTCGGCCGAGGTCGTCACGGCCGGCGGCGACGTCCTGCGCGCGTCCGCCGAGGAGCACCCCGACCTGTTCTGGGCGCTGTGCGGAGGCGGGGGCAACTTCGGGGTCGTCACCGAGTTCGAGTTCCGGCTGCACCCCGTCGGCCCGCTCGTCCACCTGGGCCTGTTCTTCTGGGGCCTCGAGGACGGCGTCGCCGCGCTGACCCAGGCCCGCGAGGTGCTCGCGACGTTGCCCGGCGAGATGGGCGCGCTCGTCGCCGGGCTCAACGCGCCGCCGGCGCCGTTCGTCCCCGAGCGTCACCACTTCCGGCCCGGCTACGCCCTGCTGGTCGCCGGGTTCTCGGGGGAGGCGCAGCACGCCGAGGCGGTCCGGGCGGCGCGGTCCGGGCCGGCGCCGCTGTTCGAGTTCGTCTCGCCGATCCCGTACGTGGAGCTGCAGCGGATGCTCGACGACGCCGCTCCGTGGGGGATCCTCGGCTACGAAAAGGCCGCCTACGCCGACGGGTTCACCGACGAGGTCATCGAGGTGATCGCGGACTTCCTGCCGCGCAAGACCTCACCGATGTCGATCATGCCGATCTTCTCGATGCGCGGTGCCTTCACGGAGGTCGACGACGACGCGACGGCGTTCGGCGGCCCGCGGCGGGAGAGCATCCTGATCAACATCGACTCGCTCGCGACCGAACCGGAGCCGTTCGCCGCGGACCGCGCGTGGGTGCGCGAGTTCTGGGAGGCGCTCGTGCCGTTCTCGTCCAACTCGGCGGGGTACGTCAACTTCATGGCCGAGTACGAAGCCGACCGGGTCCGGACCTCGTACGGTCCCGCGAAGTACGAACGGCTCGCCCGGATCAAGGCGGACTACGACCCGCGGAACGTGTTCCACCACAACGCGAACATCCCGCCCGCGAGGTGAGTCAGTCCGCGATGCCCGTCCGGTAGGCGAAGGCGACGGCCTGCGCGCGGTCCCGCAGCCGGGCCTTGGTGAACAGGTGGTTCACGTGGGTCTTCACGGTCGCTTCGCTCACCACGAGCGTGCGCGCGATCTCCGTGTTCGACAGGCCCGCCGCGATCAGCCGCAGCACCTCGATCTCGCGGGCGGTCAGGCCTTCGATCTCCTTGACCCGCGTGGGTGTGCTGCGGGTGGCGGCCTCGACGAGCCGCCGCTGCAGTTCACCATCCACTGTGGACTGTCCGGCGGCCGCCGAGCGCAGCGCCCTGGCGATCGCCTCGGCGTCGGCGTCCTTCGTGAGGAAACCGCGGGCGCCGGCGCGCAGCGCGGCCAGCAGCGACTCGTCGTCGGCGTACGTGGTCAGCACGACGACCTCGGTGCCCGGGTGCTCGGCGCGGATCCGCTCGGTGGTCTCGACGCCGTCGCAGCGCGGCATCCGCAGGTCCACGAGCACGACGTCGGGGTGGTGCTCGGCGACGAGGTCGAGCGCGGCCAGGCCGTCGGCGGCGGCGCCGACCACCTCGACGCCCGGGAGCAGCCCGAGCAGCGTGACCAGGCCTTCCCGGACGACCGCCTGGTCGTCGGCCAGCACGACGCGCAGCGTCACGCCGGCACCGTCAGGTGAATCCGCCATCCGTCCTCCCCCGGCCCGCTCTCGAGCCGCCCGTCGAGCAGCGCGACCCGTTCGCTCATCCCGCGCAAACCGTAGCCTGCCGCCGGTGCGTCCGGCGGACGCCTGCCCTGCCGGTCGGCGACGGTCAGCGCGACGCTGCCCGCGCTGTAGTCCAGGGTGACGTCGACCTCGGCCTTCGTCGCGTGCTTGCGCGTGTTGACCAGCGCTTCCTGCACCGCGCGGACCAGGGCGGTACCGACCGCTGGGTCGAGCTCGCGCGGCTCGCCCTCGACCGTCAGGTCCGCGCGGGCCCCGCTGTCGAGCCGGTAGGCGGCGAGCAGGTCCGCGATCGTGCGTTCGACCGGGACGGCGTCCTCCCGCAGGGCCGCGACGGCCTTGCGGGCCTCGGCGAGGCCTTCCGACGCCAGCTTCTGGGCCCGTTCGACCTGGGCGACGGCGTCCGGGCTCGCCCCGTCGCGCACCAGCATGAGCCGCGCGCCCTGCAGGTTGAGGGACAGCCCGGCCAGCGAGTGCGCGAGGACGTCGTGCAGCTCGCGGGCGATGCGGGCGCGTTCGGCCAGCGCCGCCGCGCGGGCGTGCTCCTCGGTCGCCGTCTGCGCGCGGGCCAGTGCCAGCTCGGTCTGCTCGATCCGGGCCAGCCGGGTCCGCCGGTTCAGCCCCATCAGCGTGATCACGGCGAGGACCGCGTACGTCGACAAGGCACTTTCCCAGGGATCCTGGCGGATCACCCAGACCGCGGTGATCAGCGCGGCGTTCAGCGCGACCGCCAGCACGATCGGCACCGGGGACTGCCGCAGCACCACGAAGAACGTCGTGCTGAACATCGCCACCGACGCCCAGCTGCCGGGCAGGACCACCCACAGCGCACCCGCGGACGCGATCACGGCGAGCGCCAAGACCGCCGACGGTGTCCGGGCGCCGAGGTCTTGGATCCACGGCATCGGGATCGACAGGGCGAGGGTGACCACGATCAGCACCCAGGCGAGCGTGTGCGCGCGAGGCATCGCGGTGACCATCGGCACCGCGATGAGCGCCCAGCGCAGCCAGCCCTGTGCTGAGGGGAACTTGGCTCGTCGGGGCGTCATCCGGGTGTCCTCCGCAGGTGCTTGTACGGAAAATGTACCGACAGGAGCTTCGCTGTGCGGTGTCGAGATGTCCCGTTCGTCAGGAGGTTCCCCCATGTCCAGGTTGCGACGGCTCGCCGTGTTCGCCGCCGCCGCGGCGCTGCCCGCGCTCGGCCTCACCCTCGCCGGGCAGGCGACCGCGTCCGCCGCGCCGAACTTCCAGGTGCCGTTCAAGTGCGGGGTCACGGTGACCGCGGCGACGTTCAGCGGCCACAGCCCGGAGTACTCGGTCGACTTCCAGAAGTCGGGCATCACGGGCATGCCGGTGCTCGCCGCGGCGTCCGGCACGGTGACGCGGGTGGCCGACGAGGGCAGCACGAGCTACGGCAAGTGGGTCGAGGTCGACCACGGCAGCGGCTGGCGCACCCGGTACGCGCACCTGTCGGCCCAGGAGGTCTCGGTCGGGCAGTCGGTCGCCGGCGGCAAGGAGCTGGGGAAGGCGGGCGCGACCGGCGGGGTCACCGGCCCGCACCTGCACTTCGAAGAGCGGCTGAACGGTGTCGTGCAGAAGGCGAAGCTGAACGGCGTCGCCGTGCCGTACTACGGGCACACGGACTTCACGAGCAAGAACAACTGCGGCGGCAACCCGTATTCGGCCGAAGAGGTCTGCGGGTCGGGCTTCTCCGTCGTCGACCAGCAGGCGCTGGCGGGTTCGTCCGGCACGACGTACCTGCTGTACAACGCCTCGACCGCGGCGAACTGCGTGACGACGCTGAAGGCGACGTCGCTCGGCACGGCGAGCCCGGTCTCGGCGTTCCTCGAGGTCCAGGGCTCGGCGCGGGTGACCGACTCCGGCAGCTTCACCTACTACGCCGGGCCGGTGAAGAAGGCGGCCGGAGCCACCTGCGTGAAGTGGGGCGGCTCGGTCGGCAGCAACACCTACGAAAGCGGGTTCGAGCACTGCGGCTGAGCCGGACCGGTCGGTGGGGCCGGGCAGCATAGCCCGCCCCGCCGACAAGAACCCGCCGCCCGGCCGGCTCCCGGCCGGTTCCGTCCACATCGGCCCCGCCCATCCACAGATTTGCCGCCACCGCCCCAACCGGCCCCGGCCGGCCCCAAAGTGGAGGCATGACCACTGCCACCCCGACCGGCCGTCCGCCGGTCGACCTCCGAAGCTCCGCGCAGCTCCTGGCCGCGCTCCCTTACCTGGTCGGTTTCCGGCCCGCGAACTCCGTCGTCCTGCTCGGGCACCGGGGCGACCGCCTCGGCCTGGTGCTGCGCGGCGACCTCCCCCACCCGGACGACGATGTCCAGCAGGCCCGGGCCCTCGCTCCCCGGTTCGCTCTCGTCCCGCACACGGGCGTGACAGTGGTAGTGCTCGGCGGCCGCCGAAGACCCGGCAGCCCACCACCCCACGCGGGCTTCGTCGAGCTGCTGGCGGACGCCCTCGGCGAGGTCGGCCTCCCGGTGCTGCACGCGATGTGGGTGGCGGACATCGCCGAAGACGCGCCGTGGGGCTGCTACACGGACCCGGACTGCGGCGGCAAGCTGCCGGACCCCCGGGCGACCGTGATGGCGGCGATGGCGACGGAGAGCGGCTCGGTGGCGTTCGACAGCCGCCACGAGCTGGAGGCGTTGCTGGCTCCGCGTTCCCCGGAAGCCCTCGCTCGCCGGGCTGCGGCGATGACGCCGTCCTTGCCCTGGCCCGACGCGACGTGCGTGTCCGACGCGGCCTCGGTGATCCGAGCGGCGTTCGAGCGTCAGCGGCGCGGCTCGGAGCCGCCGACGGACGAGGAAGCGGTCCTGCTGGCGAACGCGCTGAAGGTCCCGGAAATCCGGGACGTGTGCCTGGCGATGGCGGTCCCACCCCACGCCCCGGCCGCGCGGGAAGCGGAACGCCTGTGGCTGACGCTCGTCCAGGAGCTCCCGGCGCCGGAACGCGCGGAAGCGGCGGCCCTGCTGGGCTACACGGCCTTCATGCGCGGCGACGGCACGTTCGCGGGCATGGCCTTGGAGAACGCGCTGGAGGCGAGACAGAACCACGTACTGGCCAGGCTGTTGTGGACGGTGCTGAACCACGGCATGTCGCCGGAACAGCTGCTGGGCCTGGCACTGGCCGCGGACCAGACCGGGTTGTCCGGTTTCGGCTTGGATCCGACGGACTTCACCGAGCCCGGCGTGTTCCTGCCACTGGGGGCCGCGTGCGGAGGTCTGGAGGATTCTCGAGCAAAGCCTTGAGCGGCGCCGGAGCCGGGGTGAAGGTCGGCGGTGGCTTCCGCTTGGGTGCCGGGCCAGGGTGAAGTGCCGGGCGTCGCGCTCGAACCTGGTCGGTTCGGGTGGGCGAAGGCTTCCGCTCCCGCGTTCGCGCGCGGGATTGCTCAAGCTTGTCGACCGCTGCGTGGGGCGGTGGCCGCCAAGTGTTCTGGTGGCCTCGGCTGTGCCGGGCTCGGGTGAGCTTTCAAGCGTCGCGCACGATCCCGGTCGCGGCGAAGCCGTCCGGTCCGGCATTGCCCGCGGGATCGCTCAGGGCTTGCCGGCCACTGCACAAGCGCGGCAGCCGACCAAGCCCCACCGACCTCAGCCCTACCGAGCCCGGGTGAACTCCCAAGCGTCCCGCACGATCCCGGTCAGCTCGGTCCGCTCCGGCTTCCAGCCCAGCTCTTCCCGTGCCCGGTCACTGGCCGCCACGAGGACCGACGGATCGCCCGCCCGCCGCGGTGCCACCTCGGCCGGGATCGGGTGGCCCGTCACCTCGCGGCACGCCTCGATCACCTCGAGAACGGAGAAGCCCGTGCCACTGCCCAGGTTGTAGATGCGGTGCGCACCCGCGGTGGCGTGCTTCAGCGCCAGCAGGTGCGCGTCGGCGAGGTCGGCGACGTGGATGTAGTCGCGGATCGCCGTGTGGTCCGGCGTCGGGTAATCGTCGCCGAAGATCTTGATCTGTTCGCGGTCGCCCGTGGCGACCTGGAGGACGAGGGGAATCAGATGGGTTTCCGTGGTGTGGCGCTCCCCGAACGCGCCGTACGCGCCCGCGACGTTGAAGTACCGCAGGCTCACCGCCGCCAGCCCGTGCGCGACGGCGAAGCTGGTGATCGCGTGGTCGATGGCCAGCTTCGTCGCGCCGTAGGTGTTGGTCGGCCGGGCCGGCGCGGATTCCGGGATCGGCGACTGCTCCGGCTCGCCGTAGGTCGCCGCGGTCGAGGAGAACACCAGGCGCGGCGTGCCGTGCTCGCGCATGGCCTCGAGCAGCCGCAGCGACGTGACGACGTTGCCTTCCCAGTACTTCGCCGGCTCTGTCATCGACTCGCCGACCAGCGACTTGGCCGCGAAGTGCAGCACGCCGTCGAAGCCCTCGCGCAGCAGGCTGCCCGCCACCTCCGCCGCGTCGCCCTCGACGAACCGCGCGTCCGGGTGGACGGCGTCGGCGTGCCCGGTGGACAGGTCGTCGACGACCGTGACCTGGTGCCCGGCCTCGATCAGCCGGGCGGCGCAGACACTGCCGACATACCCGGCTCCGCCCGTGACGACCAGCTTCAGGGCGTTGCTCTGCTCCGACACTTCCAGGCCTTCCTGCCGAGGGTGACTGTCCGCCACGGTGAGGCTTGTCCAGCCGTCGCCCGTCGCCTGCCATTCGTGCCGACCGGCGCTCCGCACGCGGGGCGCGACGGGCCGGCCCGAACAAGCCTCAGTCTTCCCCCATGGCGACGCGCGGGTCCGCGCGGGGGTTGCCCCGCACGGACCCGCGCGGCCTCAGAGCTCGTCGCGCCCGGCGCCGCGGGAAGGCACCGCGGTGAACATCCGCGGCCGCCGGTAGCCGGCCTTCTCGTACGCCGCTTCGACGGCCGCCTTGACCCCGTCCAGGTCGGCGTCGCGGACCAGCGCGATCGCCGAGCCGCCGAAACCGCCGCCGGTCATCCGGGAGCCGAGGGCGCCGGCCGCCCGCGCCGAGTCGACCGCGAGGTCCAGCTCGGCCGTGGAGATCCGGTAGTCGTCGCGCATGCTGACGTGCGAGGCGTCCAGGTACGGGCCGATGTCGGCCAGCCGGCCCGCGCGCAGCAGCTCGACCACTTCGAGGACCCGCTGGTTCTCGGTGACGACGTGCCGGACGAGCGGCACCAGGTCTTCGGGCAGCCGGTCGAGGGCCGCGGAGAGCCCGTCGACGGTGATGTCGCGCAGCGCCTTGACGCCGAGCAGCTCGGCGGCCCGCTCGGTGCCGCGGCGGCGCTCGCCGTACCCGCCCTCGGCGTGCGAGTGCTTCGTGCGGGTGTCCATGATCAGCACCTGCAGCCCGGCGTCGGCCAGGCCGAACGGCACCTGCTCCTGCTCACCCGACCGGACGTCGAGGAACAGCACATGGGATTCGGTGCAGCAGAGGGAGGCCGTCTGGTCGAGCAGGCCGGTGGGTGCCCCGACGAAGTCGTTCTCCGAACGCTGGACCCACCGCGCGACCTCGGGCCGCGTCGGGACGCGGTCACCGGGCGCGCCCAGCTCCAGCCCGGCCAGGCCCAGCAACGCCAGGGACACCGCGCACTCGAGCGCGTGAGAGGAGGACAGCCCCGCCCCCGAAGGCACGTCCCCGGCGATGACGACGTCCGCGCCGGCCGAAAAGCCCTGGTCGCGCAGTACCCAGGCGACCCCCGCCGGGTACGCGGCCCACCCGTCGACGGTGCCCGGCGCCAGGTCGGTGATCTTGAGGTCGCCGGAGCGCTGGAGTTGGCCGTCGTCGCCCAGGGTGGCCACGGACAGGACGCCGTCCTCGCGGGGGGACGCCGCCGCGGCCAGGCGGTGCGGCAGGGCGAACGGCAGGACGAAGCCGTCGTTGTAGTCGGTGTGCTCGCCGATCAGGTTGACGCGCCCCGGCGCGGACCACACGCCGGCGGGCTCGCCGCCGTGCACCGTGCGGAACGCCGCCGCGGCCTCCGAGGCCGGGCTCACCTGGCCAGCGCCAGGACGGCGTGCAGCGCGGAGCTGGCGACCTGGGCGGTGGTGTCCCCGCCGGTGACCTCGATGGTGCCGCCGTTGGCGCGGCCGATGGTGACCGTGCCGCCCGGCACGATGCCGACGGACTTGAGCTCGGTCATCAGCGACTCGTCCAGCTGGACGTGCTCGGCAATGCGCCGGATCTCGACGCGGCCGCCGCCGGTGCGGGCGAACTCGTCGAGCCGGACGAGGTCGGCCTCGGCGGGCGGTGCCGGGTCGCCGTCGCCCAGCTTGTCCAGACCGGGGATCGGGTTGCCGTAGGGGGAGGTGGTCGGGTGGTCGAGCAGCTTGACCAGCTTGCGCTCGACGGCCTCGCTCATCACGTGCTCCCACCGGCACGCCTCGTTGTGCACGTGCTCCCACTCGAGCCCGATGACGTCGACGAGGAGGCGCTCGGCCAGGCGGTGCTTGCGCATGACGGCGATGGCCAGTTCGCGGCCGTGGTCGGTCAGCTGGAGGTGCCGGTCGTCGGCCACCACGACCAGCCCGTCGCGCTCCATGCGGGCGACGGTCTGGCTCACGGTCGGGCCGCTCTGCTGCAGGCGCTCGGCGATGCGGGCGCGCAGCGGGACGACACCTTCTTCTTCGAGTTCGTAGATCGTACGCAAGTACATCTCGGTGGTGTCGATGAGATCGTTCACGCTGTCCCCTTCGTCCGCGTTGCTCATCGTAGTCGTTGACCCCGACAGCAGCGGCGGGCCTTGGAGATAACGACTCGCCCGTGACGGATATGTCCGCACCCCGGCGCGGCCGGGTGGGCGGCCGCTGGAAGATGGGAGGCATGCGTCCGCTGATCAGCACCACCGACCTCGCCGCCGCGCTGGCCGGCCCGGCCGGGGACCGGCCCGTCGTCCTCGACGTCCGCTGGCGGCTCGCCGGCCCGCCCGGCGCCGATTCCCACCGCGAAGGCCACGTGCCGGGCGCGGTGTTCACCGACCTCGACAACGTGCTGGCGGGCGAGCCGGGCGAGGGCGGCCGGCACCCGCTGCCCGACCCGGCCGCCCTGCAGCGCGACCTGCGCGCGGCCGGGGTGCGGACGGGCGCGCCGGTGGTGGTCTACGACGACGCCGACGGCTCGGTGGCCGCGCGGGCGTGGTGGCTGCTGCGCTGGGCCGGCCACGACGAGGTGGCGGTGCTCGACGGTGGTTACGCTGCGTGGACCGCCGGCGGCCACCCGGTGAGCACGGAGGAGCCGCGGCCGGAGCCGGGCGACCTCACGGTCCGTCCGGGCGGCATGCCGGTGCTCGACGCGGACGAAGCGGCGGCGCTCGCCCGAGACGGCCTGCTGCTCGACGCCCGCGCCACGCCCCGCTACACAGGCGAGACCGAGCCGGTCGACCCGCGCGCCGGCCACATCCCGGGAGCGGTGAACGCACCGTTCGCGGCCCACACGGACGACGCCGGCCACTGGCGCGCGCCCGACCAGCTGGCCGCCCGGTTCGCGGACCTGGGCCTGCGCCCGGGCGAGCCGGTCGGCGCGTACTGCGGCTCGGGCGTGACGGCGAGTTCGGTGGTGCTGGCACTGGAGCTGGCCGGCCACCCGGGCGCGGGGCTGTACGCGGGCTCGTGGTCCCACTGGTCCCGAGACCCCGAACGCCCCGCCGCGACGGGCGCCCTTCCGGGCTGACCTGGCCGACGGCGACGGGCACTCTGCCGCGACGAGCCCCCGCCGGCGCCGGCGGGGGCACTGTGCGCGACCCACGCAGGGGTGAGAGCGGCCAGGGCGCGGCGGGGTGTCACCCGCGACTGCGACTCCGGCATCGCCTGTTCGCGCCTGGCGGGTCTGGCGAAGCGCGCGAACCGGGCCACGGCGCTTCCGAGTCCACGGACCGGCGCGATCGGCACTACAGTCGACCGCATGTCGCCGGCTGTTGTTTGGGACTCCGCCCTTCTCGGTTATGACCTGGGCGGGGACCATCCGTTCAACCCCGTCCGGCTGGAGCTGACCGTCCGGCTGGCCACCGAGCTCGGCGTGCTCGACGACGTTCCGCTCCTCATCCCCTCCGGTGCCGGGGACGAGGAGCTGCTCCGGATCCACGCCCCCGAATACATCGCCGCTGTGCGGGAGGCGCCGCTCGTCGGGTGGGACGTCGGGCATGGGCTCGGGACCTCCGACAACCCCGTCTTCTCCGACATGCACGACGCCTCCGCCCTCGTCGTCGGCTCGACGCTGCTCGCCGCCCGGAAGATCGCCGAAGGCGAGGCCACCAGGGCCGTCAACATCGCCGGGGGCCTGCACCACGCCATGCGCGACCAGGCGTCCGGGTTCTGCGTCTACAACGACTGCGCCGTCGCCATCTCGTGGCTGCTCGACCACGGTTTCGAGCGCATCGCCTACATCGACACCGACGTCCACCACGGCGACGGCGTCCAGGCCGCCTTCTACGACGACCCCCGCGTCCTCACCATCTCCATGCACCAGCACCCCTTCACGCTCTGGCCGGGCACCGGCTACTCCGCCGAGACCGGCCGCGGGAAGGCCGACGGCACCTCGGTCAACGTGCCGCTGCCGCCGCGGACCCGGGATCCCGGGTGGCTGCGTGCCTTCAACGCCGTCGTCCCCTCCCTGCTCGCCGACTTCGAGCCGCAGCTGCTGTTCACCCAGTGCGGTGTCGACTCGCACGAGGAAGATCCGCTGGCCGACCTCTCGCTGTCCGTCGACGGGCACCGCACCATCTACGCCACCCTCCGCGACCTCGCCGAGACGTACGCGGGCGGCAAGTGGATCGCCGTCGGCGGGGGCGGTTACCAGCTGATCCGGGTCGTCCCGCGGTCGTGGACGCACCTGATCGCCACCGTCCTCGACCGGGACGTCGCCCCCGCAACTCCGCTGCCGCCGGGCTGGGTCGAAACGGTCACCAAGGCCGCTCCGAACGCCGAGCTGCCGCGAGCGATGACCGACGACCGCGAAACCGAGTTCAAGCCGTGGGGCGACGGCGAGGACGACCCGGTCGACGTCGCCGTCCGGGACACCCGCCGGGCCGTCTTCCCCTTGCACGGGCTCGACCCGGATGACCCCAGGGACTGACGATGGCCGGCCGGGACCCCTTCGACTACCCCCGCGACTGGGAAGCCGACGTCGTGCTGTCCGACGGCGGCACCGTCCACCTGCGCCCGGTCGTCCCCACCGATGCCGACGGCCTCGTCGCCTTCCACGGCAAGCTGTCCGAGCGCACCCGCTACTTCCGCTACTTCGGCGCCTACCCGCGGATTCCCGAGAAGGACCTGAAGCGGTTCTCCACCGTCGACCACCACGACCGGGTCGCGTTCGCCGCCTTCCTGGGCGACGACATCGTCGCGGTCGGCCGGTACGAACGGCTCGACCACGGGCCGTCGGCCGAGGTGGCTTTCGTCGTCAGCGACGCGCACCAGGGCCGTGGGCTCGGTTCGATCCTGCTGGAACACCTCGCCGCGGCCGCGGCGGAGTGCGGGCTGCGCCGGTTCGTCGCCGAGGTCCTCGCCGAGAACGCCGCGATGGTGCGGGTCTTCCGTGACGCCGGCTACCAGGTCAGCCGCGAGTTCGAGGAAGGCGTGCTGCACCTGGAGTTCGACATCGACCCGACCGAGGAGTCCCTCGCGGTCGCGCGCTCCCGGGAACAGGCCGCCGAGGCACGCAGCGTGCACAACCTGCTGCACCCGACGTCGGTCGCGGTGATCGGCGCGTCCGCCGAGCCGGGCAAGGTCGGGCACGTCGCCTTCGCGAACCTCCTCGCCGCCGCGTTCACCGGCACCGTCTACCCGGTCAACCCGGAGCACCGCTCGGTCCGCGGTGTCCGCGCGTACCCGTCGGTGCTGGACATCCCGGACTCGGTCGACCTGGCCGTCGTCGCGGTGCCCGCCGAGTCCGTCGAGTCCGTTTTGGACGCTTGCCTCGCGAAGGGCGTCAAGACGCTGCTGATCCTGTCCAGCGGCTTCGCCGAAGCCGGGCCGCACGGCCTGCACGCCGAGCTGCGGCTGGTCGGCGAGGCGCGGGCGCACGGCATGCGCGTCGTCGGCCCGAACGCGCTCGGCGTGCTGAACACCGCGCCCGGCGTCCGGCTCAACGCCACCCTCGCTCCGCGCCTGCCCGTGCGCGGGCGCACCGGGTTCTTCTGCCAGTCCGGCGCGCTCGGCACCGCGATCCTCGCCGACGCCGAGTCGCGCGGCCTCGGCCTGTCGACGTTCGTCTCGGCGGGCAACCGCGCCGACGTCTCGGGCAACGACCTGCTCCAGTACTGGGAAACCGACCCGGACACCGACCTCGTCCTGCTGTACCTCGAGTCCTTCGGCAACCCGCGCAAGTTCGCGCGGCTGGCCAGGCGACTGGCGCGGACGAAGCCGATCGTCGCGGTGAAGTCGGGGCGGCACGCCGTGCGCCCGCAGCTGGCCGCGACGTCGACGGAGATCGACGAAGCCAGCGTCCAGGCCCTGTTCGAGCAGGCCGGCGTCGTCCGGGTCGACTCGCTGGCGCAGCTGTTCGACACCGCGCTCGTGTTCGCCCACCAGCCGCTGCCCGCCGGGCCGCGGATCGGGATCGTCGGCAACTCCAGCGCGATCGGGCTGCTGGCCGCCGACACCGCCCGGATGCAGGGCCTGCGGCTGGCGTTCGATCCCGTGGACGTCGGCCCGCAGGCCGGGCCGGACGACTTCGCCAAGGCGGTCGGCGAGGCCCTCACCTCGCCGGACGCCGACGCGCTGGTCGTGGTGTTCGCGCCGCCGGTGGCCATCCCCGGCACGGCGTACGCGCGCGCCCTGCGCGAAACCGTGGTCGAACTGGGCCAGCACAAGCCGATCGTCTCGACGTTCCTCGCCGCCGAAGGCGTGCCGCGCGAACTGGCCGTGTCGACGGACGACGGTGTGCCGACGCGCGGGTCGATCCCGTCGTACCCGAGCCCGGAACGCGCGGTGAACGCGCTCGCCCGGATCGTCCGGTACGCGGCCTGGCGGCAGCGCCCGCAGGGCACGCTCGTGACGCCGCCGGGGATCCACACCGAACAGGCGCAGGTGATCGTCCGCGAACTCCTCGAAGGCGAGGACGGCCGGACGACGCTGCTGTCGGACACCGACGTCGTGCGGTTGCTGGGCTGCTACGGCATCGACGTCGTCCCGTTCCGCGTCGCGTCCACAGTGGACGAAGCCGTCGCGGCGGCGGCCGAGCTGGGCTACCCGGTGACGTTGAAGGCCGTCGACGAGCGGCTGCGCGGCCGGCCCGACCTGGCCGGGGTGCGGCTCGACCTGGCGTCGGCGGACTCGGTGCGCACCGCCTACGAAACGCTGCGCGAGATCTCCGATGACGACGACGTGTACGTCCAGCGGATGGCGCCGAAGGGCCTGTCGTGCGTGATCGGGCTGCAGGACGACCCGTCGTTCGGCACGCTCGTGTCGTTCGGGCTGTCCGGGCTGGTCAGCACGTTGCTGGGCGACCGCGCCTACCGGGCGGTGCCGCTCACCGACGTGGACGCGGCCACGCTGCTGCGCGAGCCGCGGACGGCGCCGCTGCTCACCGGCTACCGCGGTGACGAGCCCGCCGACCTCGCCGCCCTGCAGGACATGGTGCTGCGCGTCGCCGCGCTCGCCGAGGACAACCCGGAGGTGCGGTCCCTGGTGCTGGACCCGATCCTCGCGTCGCCCGACGGCGCCTTCGTCGCCAACGCCCGTCTCGTGCTGGGGCCGCCGCCGTCGCGGCCCGACACCGGCCCGCGGCGCCTGCGCGCCATCAACCCCCTGGACTGAACCTTGCTGACCGAACTGCTGAAGCAGTACGCCACGGACCTGCCCGGCGCGGTGGCCCTCGTCGCGCAGGGCGACCTGGTCGAAGTGGCGGCCGTGGGCTCGGCCGACGCCGAGGGCACCGTGCCGATGGCGCGAGACTCGCTGTTCCGCATCGCGTCGCTGACCAAGCCGATCGTCGCCGCGGCGGTGCTGCTGCTCGTCGACGACGGCGAGCTCGCCCTCGACGACCCGATCGCGCGGTGGCTGCCGGAGCTGGCGTCGCCGGTGGTCGTGCGGACGCCGGCCGGGCCGATCGACGACGTCGTGCCCGCCGTCCGCCCGATCACGGTGGCCGACCTGCTGACGTTCCGCTGTGGGTACGGCCTCGCGGCGGACATGACGCTGCCCGCGGTCGACCTGCTGCTGCAGGTGCTCGGCTATCCGGCGGCGGCACCGCGGGCCCTGGCGCCGGACGAGTGGACGGCCGCGCTGGCGCAGGTCCCGCTGCTGCACCAGCCGGGGGAGGCGTGGCTCTACGACACCGGTTCGGACCTGCAGGGCGTGCTGATCGCGCGGGTGTCGGGCCGGCCGCTGCCGGAGTTCCTGGCGGAGCGGCTGTTCGAGCCGCTGGGCATGGCCGACACCGGGTTCGCCGTGCCGACCGCGGCGCTGGGCCGGTTCACCAGCGCGTACCGGCCGAGCGGGGCGGGGCTGCGGCTGATCGACTCGCCGGAGGGGCGCTGGAGCGCGGCGCCGCCGTTCCCGTCCGGCGCGGGGGGCCTGGTGTCCACGGCCGACGACCTGCTCGCGTTCGCGCGTTTCCTGCTGGACGGGGGTACGGCCGGCGACCACCGGCTGCTCACGGCGGAGTCGGTGCACCGGATGACGGCCGACCACCTGACGCCGGCCCAGCGGGAGGCCGGGCGGGTGTTCCTGCACGGCCAAGGCTGGGGGTACGGCGGCTCGGTCGACGTCGAGGCGACGCAGCCGTGGGAGGTCCCCGGCCGCTACGGCTGGGTCGGCGGCGCGGGAACGGCCTGGCACCTGCTCCCGGCGACGGGCACGGTCACGATCCTGCTGACGCAGGTCGAGATGACGAGCCCGGAACCGACCCGGCTGATGCGCGAGTTCTGGACCTACGCGGCTTCGAGCTAGCTCGCGGCCGGGGTCGGCCGACTGGCTGGGTACGCGGGTTGGCGGTCAGGCGCCGGTTGCCAGTTCGGTGCCCAGGGCCTGGAGCTGCGGGGTGGCCGGGCCCAGCAGGAACTCCAGACGCTTCGCCGCCGTGAAGTAGCGGTGGACCTCGTGGTCCACGTCGATGCCGACGCCGCCGTGGATGTGGACCGTCGTGTGGGCCACGCGATGGCCCGCCTCCGCCGCCCAGAACTTGGCCGTCGCCACCGCTTCCGCCGACGGGAGGTCCGACGCCAGCCGCCAGGCCGCCTGCAGGGACGTCAGCCGGACCGCCTCGACGTCGACGTACGCGTCCGCGAGGCGCTGGCGGACCGCCTGGAACCCGCCGATCACGTGGTCGAACTGCTTCCGCTCCGCCGCGTACGCCGCGGTCAGCTCCAGGGCCCGCTCGACCACGCCGAGCTGCTGCGCGCACACCCCGGCCGTCCCGCGCAGGCGCAGCCATTCGCCGATGTCGCCCAGCGAAACCCCCGGAACCTCGGACAGTTCCAGCAGGCAAGCGTCCGCGTGGTCGACCGTCTGCTGGGGCCGGACCGAGACGCCCGGCGCCGACGCGTCGACCAGGAAGACCTCGCCGGACGCCGCCACGAGGAAGCCGTGGGCGAACGCGCCGAAGTGCACCGCGGTCTGCGAGCCCGACAGCACGCCGTCCGAAGCGGTGAAACCGGACAACGCCACCGCTAGAACGCGTTCTCCCCGCAGCACCGGCAGCACCCAGCGGTCCACCAGCTCCGGCGTGCCGAACTCCGCCAGCGCCGACGCCGCCATCGTGATCGACGGCAGGTAGGGGACCGCGGCCACCGCGCGGCCGATCTCGGTGAGCACCGCGCACTGCTCCAGCAGGCCGAACCCGCCGCCGCCGAGCGACGACGGCAGCGCCGCATCGAGGACGCCCGCCTGGCCCAGGGCTGTCCACAGTGGAGCATCGAAGCCGCCGGTGCCGTGCGGGTCGTGCGTGGCCTTGTCGGTGACGATCCGCCGGGTCAGCGCGGCCAGGTCGGCCGACGCCTCGGAGGGGGTGAAGTCCATGAGACGCTCCTAGCGCGTGACGGGCAGGCCGAGGGCGGTCGCGGCGATCATGTCCCGCTGGATCTCGTTGGTGCCGCCGCCGAAGGTGAGGATCAGCGCCGACCGGTGCAGCCGCTCGATCCGCCCGGCCAGCAGCGCGCCCGGCGAGCCGTCGCGGACGACGGCAGCCGCGCCCAGCACCTCCATCAGCAGGCGGTAGGCCTCGATCGCGAACTCCGTGCCGTACACCTTCGTCGCCGACGCCTCGGCCGGTCCGAGCTCGCTCGCCGCGGCCGCCCAGGCGATCCGCCAGTTCCGCAGCTTCAGGTACTCCGCGCCGGCGTGCACCCGCGCGAGGTGCACCCGCACCCATTCCTGGTCGATGGCGCCGGTCTCCTTCGCCCACGCCAGCACGTCGGCGAGAGCCTTGCGGACGGGCGCCGACGACGTCAGCGCGACGCGCTCGTGGTTGAGCTGGTTGGTGATCAGCGGCCAGCCCGCGTTCTCCTCGGCGACGCGCGCGGACACGGGCACGCGCACGTCGTCGTAGTACGTCGCGCTGGTGCCCGCACCCGCGACGGTGTGCACCTTGGTCCACGAAAACCCGGGAGCCGACGTCGGCACGATCAGGATCGACAGCCCGCGGTGCTTCTTCGCCTCGGGGTCGGTCCGGACCGCGAGCCACACGTAGTCGGCGTGCTCGATCAGGCTGGTCCACATCTTCTGCCCGGTGACGACGTACTCGTCGCCGTCGCGCACCGCGCGCGTCCGCAACGACGCCAGGTCGGTGCCGGCCTCCGGTTCGGAGTAGCCGATCGAGAAGTGCAGCTCGCCGGCCGCGATCTTCGGCAGGTAGAACGCCTTCTGCTCGTCGGTGCCGTAGCGCATGATGGTCGGCCCGACGGTGTTCACCGTGAGGAACGGGACCGGCACCCCGGCGACGGCCGCCTCGTCGGTGAAGATGAGCTGGTCGAGCATCGGCCGGCCCTGCCCGCCGTACTCCTCCGGCCAGCCGAGCGCCAGCCAGCCGTCCTTGCCCAGCTGGCGGACGATCTCCTTGTACGCCAGGCCGTCGCCGTACTCGGCGCCGCGGAGGCCGGCCCGACGTTCCGGCGTCATCAGCTCGGCGAAGTACTCCCGGAGCTCCGCGGCCAGTGCCCGCTGCTCCGGTGTGTAGTCGATCCGCACCCGTCACCTCGATCCGGCGTTATAGTAGAACCTGTTCTAGTTGTACCAGGACTCACGCGGCGGAGGAAGCATGGAGATCGGCGTCGATCGTTCGCTCTGCGAGGCGAACGCGGTGTGCTTGGGGTTCGCGCCGGACGTCTTCGACCTCGACGACGACGAAGAACTCGTCATCCAGCCGGGCCCGGTGCCTGCCGATCGAGTAGAACAAGTTACAGATGCGGTCAAAGGGTGTCCGAAGAACGCCCTGTTCATCGCCAGTTAGCACTGTTCACTGAATCTCTTGCAAAGGGCGAGAACAGATTCTAGTGTAGGCCCGGTCACAGGACTCGACGAGGAGGCCGCGCGTGAGCCTGACCGGCAGGACAGCGATCGTCACCGGCGCCGCCGCGGGACTGGGACGGGCCGAAGCGCTCGCCCTGGCGGCCCGGGGTGCCACGGTCGTCGTCAACGACGTCACCGAAGCGAAGGACGTCGTCGAAGAGATCGAAGCCGCTGGTGGCCGGGCCGTGGCGGTCGCCGGCGACGTGGGGGAGCGGGCCACCGCGGACGCCCTCGTGGCCGCCGCGCTCGACCTCGGCGGGCTCGACATCGTCGTGAACAACGCGGGCGTGCTGCGCGACAAGATGCTCTTCTCGATGTCCGACGACGAGTGGGACACCGTGCTCCGCGTCCACCTGCGCGGCCACTTCCTGTTGTCCCGCAACGCCACGAAGTACTGGCGCGACAAGTCCAAAGCGGACGGACAGCCGGTGTACGGCCGGTTGGTCAACACCGCGTCCGAGGCGTTCCTCATCGGCTCGCCCGGTCAGCCCAACTACGCCGCCGCCAAAGCGGGCATCACCGCGCTCACCATGTCGGCCGCTCGCGGCCTGGCCAAGTACGGCGTCCGCGCCAACGCGATCTGCCCGCGCGCGCGGACGGCGATGACCGAGGGCGTGTTCGGTGCTCCTCCCGCCGAGGGTGCCGACCCGCTCTCGGTCGAGCACGTCGCCCCGTTTGTCGCCTATCTCGCTTCGCCCGCGGCCGAGCACGTCAACGGCCAGGTGTTCATCGTCCACGGCGGCGCGGTGTCGCTGGTCGGGGCGCCGCGGATCGAGCAGCGCTGGTCCCTCGACGAGCTCGAGACGTCGGTCAGCTCCTTCTTCGCCGACCGCGACCCCGGCCGGATGTTCGCCGCCACCGAGATCCTGGGAGAGTCATGAGGCTGGACGGGAAGATCGCCCTGATCACCGGAGCGGCGCGCGGCCAGGGCGCGGCCGCCGCGCGCGCGTTCGTCGCCGAAGGCGCGAAGGTGCTGATCGCCGACATCCTGGACGACGAGGGCAAGCAGCTCGCCGCCGAACTGGGGGAGCAGGCCGTCTACCAGCACCTCGACGTCGGCGACGAAGACAGCTGGGTCACCGCCCTCGACCGCGTGACCACCGAGTTCGGCGCGCCGAACGTGCTGGTCAACAACGCGGGCATCCTCCATTTCTCGGAACTGGGCAAGACGAAGCTGGCCGATTACGAACGCGTCATCCGGGTGAACCAGATCGGGGCGTTTCTCGGGATGCGCTCGGTCGTTGAACCGATGACCGCCGCCGGCGGTGGCTCCATCGTCAACGTGTCCTCTGTGGAGGGACTGGCCGGGATGCCCTACCTCGTCGCCTACACCGCGAGCAAGTTCGCCATCCGCGGGATGACCAAGGTCGCCGCGATGGAGCTCGGGAGGAAGCACATCCGCGTCAACTCGGTCCACCCCGGCGCGATCGACACGCAGATGGTCGAGACCGCCGCGGGCGGGCAGAAAGTCGACATGTCGTACGTCGGGAAGAAGGTCGCGCTCGGCCGCGTCGGGCAGCCCGAGGACGTCGCGAAGCTGGTGCTGTTCCTGGCCAGCGACGAAAGCGCGTACTGCACGGGAGCGGAGTTCATCGCGGACGGCGGCGCCACGGCGTCGCACGCGCTCAACCTGAGTTTCTGACGTGATCAGTTAACACCGCTAACGAAAATCGGGCACCGGGTATGGAGAACACTCGGAGGTCAGCGACGACCTACTGGGAGGTGTGGTGAGCGAGAGCACGGGCACGCTCCCGGGCACCGCGGCCCTGACCCAGGTCGGGCGCCTCGCGACGCTCTCGTGGGAGGTCCTGCGCGCGATCTTCAAGCGCCCCTTCCAGACCCGCGAGTGGATCCAGCAGTGCTGGTTCTTCGCCAGCGTCACGATCCTGCCGACCGCGCTCGTCGCCATCCCGTTCGGCGCGGTGATCGCGCTGCAGCTCGGCTCGCTGACCGCGCAGATCGGCGCGCAGTCGTTCACCGGCGCGGCCAGCGCGCTCGCCATCGTCCAGCAGGCCAGCCCGCTGATCACGGCGTTGCTGGTCGCGGGCGCCGGCGGCAGCGCGGTCTGCGCGGACATCGGCGCGCGCAAGATCCGGGAAGAGATCGACGCCATGGAGGTCCTCGGCGTCAACCCGATCCAGCGCCTCATCGTGCCGCGCGTGCTCGCCGCGATGGTCGTTTCGGTGCTGCTCAACGGCTTGGTCAGTGTCGTCGGCGTGCTCGGCGGCTACTTCTTCAACGTGGTCCTCCAAGGCGGCACGCCCGGCGCGTACCTGGCCAGCTTCAACGCGCTGGCCCAGGTGCCGGACCTCTGGGTCAGCGAGATCAAGGCGCTGCTGTACGGCTTCGTCGCCGGGGTCGTCGCGGCGTTCCGCGGGTTGAACCCGCCGCCCGGGCCCAAGGGCGTCGGCGACGCCGTCAACCAGGCCGTCGTCATCACGTTCCTGCTGCTGTTCCTCATCAACGTCGTGCTGACCGCGATCTACCTGCGGATCGTCCCGCCGAAGGCCATGTGATGACGGCGGAACCCCTCGACACCACCGACCGGACGCTCGAGTACATCGCGCGTCCGGGCCAGAGCCTGGAAGGCCTCGGCAAGCAGCTCGCCTTCGCCGCGAAGGCGCTCGCCTGGTCGCCGCGCACGATCCGCCGTTACAGCCGGGAAACGCTGCGGCTGCTCACCGAAGTCTGCTTCGGCACCGGCGGCCTCGCCGTCATCGGCGGCACGCTCGGCGTGATGATCGGGATGACGCTGTTCACCGGTCTCATCGTCGGTCTCCAGGGCTACTCCGCGCTGAACCAGCTGGGCACGGCCGCCCTCACCGGGTTCATCTCCGCCTACTTCAACACGCGCGAGGTCGCGCCGCTCTCGGCCGGGCTCGCCTTGAGCGCGACCGTCGGCTGCGGCTTCACCGCGCAGCTCGGCGCGATGCGGATCTCCGAGGAGATCGACGCGCTGGAAGTCATGGGCGTGCCGAGCATGCCCTACCTGGTGACGACGCGGGTGCTCGCCGGCGTCGCCGCGGTGATCCCGCTGTACGCGGTCGGCCTGCTGTCGAGCTACCTCGCGTCCCGGCAGATCACCATCTGGCTCTACGGCCAGTCCGCGGGCACCTACGACCACTACTTCACGCTCTTCTTGCCTCCCGGCGACGTCCTGTGGTCGTTCGGGAAGGTGATCGTGTTCAGCGTGCTCGTGATCCTTTCCCATTGCTACTACGGCTTCAACGCCAGCGGCGGCCCGGCCGGCGTCGGCGTGGCGGTGGGCCGCGCGGTGCGGACGTCGATCGTGCTGATCTCGGTGCTGGACTTCTTCTTGTCCCTCGCCATCTGGGGCGCGAACACCACGGTGAGGATCTCCGGATGAGGCGCGAGCTCGGGCAGCGGCTCCGGTACCAGGTGCTGGGGCTGGCCTTCCTGCTCGTGGCCGCCCTGTTCATCGCGTTCACGCTCGCCGTCTACAACAAGGCGTTCACGCCGGTGACGCTCGTGAAGCTCGAGACCGACCACGTCGGCAGCCAGCTGCGCACCGGCGGCGACGTCAAGGTCCGCGGCATGCTCGTCGGCGAGGTCCGGTCGGTGCTGGCGAAGGGCGACCACGCCGAGCTGGAGCTGGCGCTCGACCCGGACAAGACGCACGTCATCCCGAGGAACGTCTCGGCTCGCCTGCTGCCCAAGACGCTCTTCGGCGAGCGGTACGTCTCGCTGCAGCTGCCCGGATCTTCACAGGGACCGATCAAGGCGGGCGACGTCATCCCGCAGGACCGCAGCAGCACCGCGATCGAGCTGCAGAAGGTGCTCGACGACGTGATGCCGCTGCTGCAGGCCGTCCAGCCGGAGAAGCTGTCGAGCACGCTGACCGCGGTGTCGACCGCGCTCGAAGGCCGCGGCAAGCAGCTCGGCCAGACCCTCGTGCAGCTGAGCGACTACCTCGGCAAGCTCAACCCGTCGCTGCCGGACGTCAAGGCCGACATCACCGGGCTCGCGAACGTCGCGAACACCTACGACAAGGCCGCCCCGGACCTGCTGCAGGCGCTGTCCGACCTGACGACGACGAGCCGGACGATCGTCGACCAGCGCGCGCAGCTGAGCGACCTCTACGCCACCGTCACCGCCGCTTCGGTCGACCTGACGAGCTTCCTGCAGGTCAACAAGGACAATCTCATCCGGCTCACCACGGCGGTCCAGCCGACGCTGGACGTGCTCGCCAAGTACGCGCCGGAGTACCCGTGCCTGCTCGAACAGCTCGCCGGGGAGGTCGGGCCGGCCGAGCTGGCGTTCGGCAAGGGCACCGCGCACCCCGAGGTCAGCCGGGTCACCATCGAGTTCGCCGCCAGCCGGGGCAAGTACCTGCCCGGCGTCGACGAGCCGAAGTACGAGGACAAACGCGGACCGCGCTGCTACCCGCAGGTCCCGAAGCCGGGCGTCTGGCCGCAGTACCCGCCGGACGGCGCGATCAAGGACGGTTCCAGCAAGCCCGCGCCGCCGAAGTCGCCGTCCGGCGAGCTGCCCGCCGGGGGCGGTGCCGTCGGCGGCGACGGCTCGATCGTCGGCTCGGCCTACGAAAGCGAGCTGATCGCCCTGCTCGCCTCACCCGCGCTCGGGACGTCGCCCGGCGACGTGCCCGGCTGGGCGGGCCTGCTCGTGGGGCCGCTCTACCGCGGGGCGGAGGTGGAGCTGAAGTGAGGAGCTTCGTTCCGTCCCTGATCAAGCTCGTGGTGTTCGCCGTCGTCACGGTGCTGTTCACCGGGGTCCTCGCGGCCACCATCGCGAACACCAACTTCGGCGAGACGTCCGGCTACCTGGCCAAGTTCACCGACGCGTCCGGCCTCAAGGAAGGCGACGACGTCCGCATCGCCGGGGTCAAGGTCGGCCAGGTCGACGAGATCGGGGTGGTCGAAGGCGAGCAGAACCTCGCCGAGGTGCGGTTCGACGTCGAGCACGCCTACCGGCTGCCGGAGACGGTGACCGCGACGATCAAGTACCGCAACCTCGTCGGCCAGCGCTACCTCGCGCTCGGCACCGACGTCCCGGGCGATCGCGCGCTGGCCGACGGCGGCACGATCCCGCCCGAGCGCACCAAGCCCGCGTTGAACCTCACCGTGCTGTTCAACGGCTTCAAGCCGCTGTTCAAGGCCCTGAGCCCCAAGGACGTCAACCAGCTTTCGGCCGAGATCATCAGCGTCTTCCAGGGCGAAGGCGGCACGATCACCAGCCTGCTGCAGCACACCGCGTCACTCACCACGGCGATCGCGAGCAAGGACCAGGTGATCGGGCAGGTCATCGCGAACCTCAACACCGTGCTCGGCACGGTCAACGCGCACGGCCCGCAGCTCGGCGACCTCATCGAGCAGACGCAGAAGCTCGTCAGCGGCCTGGCCGAGCAGCGCAAGCCGATCGGGGACGCGGTCAGCGCGCTCGGCGACCTCGCGGTGTCCACGACGGGCCTGCTCGCGGACGCGCGGCCGGCGCTGAAGGACGACGTCGCGCGGCTCGGCGTGCTGTTGCAGAACCTCGGCGACTCCGGCGTGCTGCTCAACCACCTGCTCGAAGTGCTGCCGGGCAACCTGGAGAAGTTCACCCGGACGCTGAGCTACGGCAGCTGGTTCAACTACTACCTGTGCGGGATCACCGGCACCATCGGCATTTCCTCGCTCGACATCACCCTGCCGATCATCCCCATTCCCGGCACGCAACGCGCGGAGAGGTGTGGTCCGTGAAGCGGCTGAAGGATCGCAACCAGGCGGGAGTCGGCGCGGTCGCGCTCGTGCTGATCGTGCTCGTCACGGCCACGACGTACTTCTCCGACCAGCTCCCGTTCTTCGGCAACGGCACGACGTACTCGGCGTACTTCGGCGAGTCCGCCGGGCTGGCGCCGGACAACGAGGTCGAGGTCGCCGGCGTCAAGGTCGGCACGGTGTCGTCGGTGACCCTGGCCGGCAAGCAGGTGCTCGTGCGCTTCCGCGTCAAGGACATCCGGGTCGGCGACGCGACGACGGCGTCCATCGAGATCAAGACGCTGCTGGGGGAGAAGTACCTCGCGCTCGACCCGAAGGGCGGCGGCGCCCAAGAGCCGAACACGACGATCCCGCAGGCCCGCACGCGCACGCCGTTCCAGCTGCAGGACGCCTTCGAACAGCTGTCGACGACGGTCGGCGACATCGACACGAAGCAGCTCGCGGACAGCTTCAACGCGCTTTCCGACAGCCTCAAGGACAGCCCGCAGTACCTCAAGGACACCCTCAACGGGCTGTCTTCGCTGGCCAAGACGGTGTCGTCCCGCGACAACGACCTGCACACGCTGCTGGCGAACACGAGCCAGGTGTCCAAGACGCTGTCGGACCGCAACACCCAGCTGCAACGCGTGATCAGCGACGGCAACCTGCTGCTCACCGAGCTGCAGAACCGCAAGACGGCGATCCACGCGCTGCTCACCGGCACCCAGCAGCTTTCGCAGCAGCTGTCCGGGCTCGTCGCGGACAACCGCGCGCAGCTCAAGCCGACGCTGGACAAACTGAGCAAGGTGACCGACATCCTGCAGCGCAACCAGGGCAACCTCGACAAGAGCCTGCAGCTGATGGCGCCGTTCGCCCGCGTCGGCGCGAACGCGACCGGCAACGGCCGCTGGTTCGAGGGCTACCTGTGCGGGCTGCTGCCGCCGACGATCACCGCGGCCGGCCTGCACATCAACCCCGAGGGCTGCACCCCGCCGATCGCGGCGCCGAACCAGGGGGTGGGCGGCCGATGACCATCCGGACCTACCGCGGCCGCAGCCTGGTGACGTGGCTGGCCTTCGCCTGCGTCCTCGCGCTGCTCCTCACCGCCGGGCTCTTCCTAGTGTTCCGCGCTTCCACCGGCACGACGCTCTCGGCGTATTTCGGCAAGACCGTCGGGCTCTACGCGGGTTCGTCGGTGCGCGTGCTCGGCGTGCCGGTCGGGCGGGTCACCGACGTCACGCCGCAGGGCGACGCCGTGCGCGTGGACATGCGGGTCGACGACGTGCCGTTGCCGGCCGACGTCGGCGCGGTCGTCGTCGCGCCGAGCCTGGTCAGCGACCGCTACGTCCAGCTGACCCCGGCCTACGACAGCGGCCCGGTCCTGGCCACCGGCACGGTGCTCGCGAAGGACCGCACGGCGACGCCGGTGGAGCTGGACGACCTGTACTCCAGCCTGGACAAGCTGTCGACGGCGCTGGGTCCGAACGGCGCCAACAAGGACGGCGCGCTGTCCGGTGTCCTGGACACCGCGGCGAACACGTTGCAGGGCAATGGTGCTTCGCTGAACTCGACGGTCGGGCGGCTCGCCGACCTCGCGAAGACCCTCGACGGTTCGAAGGACGACCTGTTCTCGACCGTGCAGAACCTGAACTCGTTCACCGGTGCGCTGGCCCAGAGCGACCAGCAGCTCAACGAGTTCTACGGCCGCGTCGCCGACGTCAGCCAGTTCCTCGCCGCGGACTCCTCCGACGTCGGGGCCGCGCTGCAGTCGCTCGGCGGGGCGCTCGGCGACGTCCAGCAGTTCGTCAACGACAACAAAGGCGCCCTGGAGTCCAATGTGGACAAGCTGGCGTCGCTGTCGAAGGTGCTGGTCGACCAGCGCGCGTCGCTCGCCGAGGTGCTCGACATCGCGCCGACCGGCGCCACCAACTTCATCAACTCCTACGACGCCGCGTCGGGCACCATCGCCGTCCGCGACAACCTGAACGAGCTGACCAACCCGCCGATCCTCACCGTGTGCCGGCTGATCAGCGCGGGCACGCCGAAGGAAGTCCCCGACACGCTGGGGAACATCTGCAAGCAGCTCGCGCCGGTGCTCGACGGCGTGCTGAAGCTGCCGACGATCCCGCAGGTGCTCAACTCGCTGCAGAACGGGACGCTCCCGCCCCTGCCGCTCCCGCTCGTCGACGTCATGGAACAGCTCGCGGGCGGTGCGAAGTGAAGCGGCTCGCGGGAATGCTCGCCGGTGTGCTCGTGCTGGCGGCCTGCAGCGACGGCGGGTTCAACGGCCTCTACGGCACCCCGCTGCCGGGCGGCGCCGACGTCGGCGACCACCCGTACCACGTCACGGCGTTGTTCACCGACGTGCTCGACCTGGTGCCGCAGTCCAGCGTCAAGGTCAACGACGTCGCGGTCGGGCGGGTCGACAAGATCAGCCTGACGCCGGACACGCGGTCCGCGCTGGTCGCGATGACCGTCAACGGCGACATCGCGCTGCCCGCCAACGCCCACGCCGAGCTGAAGCAGTCTTCGCTGCTGGGCGAGAAGTTCGTCGAGCTGAGCGTGCCCACGGCCGAACCGGCGACCGGGAAACTGAGCGACGGCGCGCAGATCCCGCTCGGGCGCACCAACCGCAACCCCGAGGTCGAGGAGGTGCTCGGCGCGCTTTCGCTGCTGCTCAACGGCGGCGGCGTCGAGCAGATCCAGAAGATCAGCCACGAGCTGAACGACGCGCTGTCGGGCAACGAGCCGGAGATCCGCGCGCTGCTGTCGCGTGTGGACGAACTGGCGACCCAGCTCGACGGGCACCGGACCGAGATCCTGCGCGCGATCGACGGGCTCGGGAAGCTGTCCCACACCTTGGCGGGCCAGACGCAGAACCTGTCGAACGCGCTCGACAACCTCGCGCCGGGCCTGAAGATCGTCACCGACCAGCGTGACCAGCTGGTCGGCATGCTGAACGCGCTGAACACGCTCTCCGGCGTCGCCACCGACACGGTCACGAAGAGCCGTGACCAACTGGTCGCGAACCTCAAGGCGCTGCAGCCGACGCTGACCAAGCTCGGCGAGGCCGGGTCGAACCTGCCGAACGCGCTGCAGATCCTGCTCACGTACCCGTTCCCGGACTACGCGGGCAACGTGATCAAGGGCGACTACGCGAACGTCGAGGCGAACGTGAACCTCGATCTGGACACGCTGATCCAGAACTTCACCAACTCGTCGCAGCCGCCGATCGCGCTGCCTTCGGGGATCGGCGGTCAGCCGTCGGCCGTGGCTCCGCCGCTGCCCCTGCCGGACCTCGGACCGGGTCCGCAGAGCGCGGGTCCCGATCTGCTGGGCGGGCTGCTCGGCCTGATCGGGGGTGGCCGGTGACCACGCGCAAGGTCCGCGTCCAGCTGGTCGCGTTCGTCGTCATCGCGGTCGTCTCGGTCGTCTACGCGGGCGGCCGCTACGCCGGGCTGGACCGGCTCTTCGGCAACCGCGGCTACGTCGTCACCGCGCAGCTGACCGACTCCGGCGGCATCTTCGTCAACTCCGAGGTCGCCTACCGCGGGGTCACGGTCGGGCGGGTGACCGGGATGACGCTGACGGAGCACGGCGTCGACGTCGCGCTCGACATCGACGCCGGCGCCCCGGACATCCCGGCCGACGCGCACGCGCAGGTGGCGAACCGCTCGGCGGTGGGGGAGCAGTTCGTCGACCTGCTCCCGCAGCACGACGGCGGGCCGTTCCTGGCGGACGGGTCGGTGATCACGGTGGACCGGACGTCGCTGCCGCCGTCGCCGGACACCGTGCTGACGCACCTCGACGACCTGGTCGCGAGCGTGCACCCGGAGTCGCTGCGGACGGTCGTCGACGAGACGTACAACGCGTTCGCCGGCGCGGGTCCGGAACTGCAGCAGCTGCTCGACAGCACCGGCTCGGTGACCGCGGTGGCCGCGCGGTACGTGCCGGAAACGCAAGGCCTGCTGGCGAATTCGCGGATCGTGCTGGACACGCAGGAGCGGCAGGCGGCGAACATCACCGACTTCGCTTCCGGGCTGAAGACGATCGCCGGGCAGCTGAAGGCGTCCGATCCGGACCTGCGGCGCGTCATCGCGGAGGCGCCGCGGCTGAGCCGCCAGATCAGCGACGTGCTCGCGGCGTCCGGGACCGACCTGGGCGTGCTGCTCGCCAACCTGCTGACCACCGCGCAGATCACGACGTCGCGCAAGGACGCCATCGAGGAACTGCTGGTGGCCTACCCGATCATCTCGGCGTTCTCGCCGTCGACGTCCCCGGACGGCACCGGGCACCTGGGCGTGGTGCTGAACTTCTTCGACCCGGCTTCGTGCACGAAGGGCTACGAAGGCACGAAGCAGCGTCCGGCGAACGACGAGACCGAGGCACCGGTGAACATGAACGCGTACTGCGCGGAGCCGCCGGGCAGCCCGACGGGGGTGCGCGGGTCGCAGAACGCGCCGTACGCGGGAAAGCCACCGGCGATCCCGGCCGCGCCCCAGCAGAAGGCGGCGCCCGCTCCGCAGCAGCTGCCCGGGATGCTGAGCCTGCTGACCGGGCCGTCGGCGGGCGGGCTGGGCAAGCTGCTGGGCGCGCCGTGAGGGTTTTGATCGTCGCGGTGGTGCTCGCGGTGCTGGCCGCTTCGGCGACCGGTTATACGTGGTGGCGGGCCTCGTCCGACGACTCTTTCGCCCGGGGCCGCGATCGCGACGCCGTGCTGGCGGCGGCGGGCCCGGAACTGGTCACGCTGAACACGATCGACTACCGCTCGGCGGGCGCGGACGTGGACCGCTGGATCGCGGCGACGACGGGTCAGTACGGAAAGGACCTGAGCGGGGATCGCCAGGTCCAGATCGACCGGGCGACGACGGCCAGGACAGTTTCGTCCGCTTCGCTGGTCCAGGCGGCGGTGACGGAGGTGTCCGACGGGTCGGCTCGTCTGCTGGCGGTCCTGGACGTCCGGGTCTCGACGGGCGGTTCGGCGGCTTCTCCCCGCCTGAACCGATTGACGGTGGACGTCACGCGTTCCCCGGACGGGTGGAAGATCTCGGGCGTCCAGGCGGCGGGCTCATGAGGAGAGTGCTGGCGGCGGTCGTGGTGGTGGCGCTGGGCTGCGCGGTGTGGTTCGGCATCGAGACGGCCTCGCTGTCCCCGGGCGACAATGCGGCTTTGGTGGATCAGGCGGCGACCGCGTCGGTTTCGTCCGAGGTGAGTGACGCGGTCAAGTCGGTGTTCTCGTACGACTACGCGAACCTCGCGCGCACCGAGCGGGCGGCTTCGGAGGTCTTGACGGGGGCTGCCGTCGGGCAGTACCGCGATCAGTTCGCTTCGGCGCGTACGCGGGCTTCGGCGGAGAAGCTGGTGCGGACGACGACGGTCCGGGCGGTGGGGGTGCGGACTCTGGTGGGTGATGATGCTTCGCTGCTGTTGTTTCTCGACCAGCAGACGGTGACGCAGGGCGGGGGTGCGCCGTCGTCGTCCGTGGCCCAGCTGGCGGTGACGGCGAAGCGGATCGACGGTCGCTGGAAACTGGCGACCCTGACGGCGCTCTAGTCGTGTTCGGAAAGCTCCTGGCGGGTTGATTACCAGATCGACGTCGCAGGGTTAAGGTCGAGAAATGACAACTCAGGTCGCGCTTGACGTGCTTCCGATAATCATCTCCGCTATCGCTCTGACAATTGCGGCGGTATCGATGCGACGACAGTGGCGGTCCGCGCGGAACGCGAACGCGGTGGCTGCGATCTTGAAGTTGTTCGAGGAGTACCGGTCAGACGATCTCAAGATGGCACGGCGAACGGTCTTCGAGATGTCGGAATTCGACGTGGAGTCGGCTCCGGCCCTGCGGGACTTGCCGGACGAGGTAAGGAGGGCGGCTGAGCGGGTTGCGCAGTATTTCGATCATGTCGGCCTCCTGGTGGGTCATCGTCTCGCGCCGGCCCGGCCGATGATCTCCTTCTTCGGGGTCGGATGCGAGACGTTGTGGGAGAAGCTCGCGCCGTGTGTTGCCGTCGAACGGCAGTTGAGGAAAGTCGACTACTACCTCGGATATTTTGAGGCACTCGCCGCACTCTCCGAGAAGATCGGCGCCGACGGACTCAACAAGAAAATAACGACCAAGATGCGTCTGGGAAGAGTGCCCTTGAAGTGACATCGACTTCGCAGGGTAAGTCGGCGACCCTGACGGCGCTCTAACCGTCCCAGACCGCGGCGCCCTGCCTCAGCACCTCGACACCCGACTCCGACACCACCGGCCACATCTCCACCACATACCGGTAATGCTCGCCGAACTCGTGGTCGTTCCACTCCGCCACCGGTGGCCCGGCCGGCACGTACGACACCCGCGCCCGGTACAACCCCGGCAACACCGAAAAGAACTTTTCCTGCGACGGGTAGTCCGCGGGTCCGGAAATCACGACTTTCCCGCTCGGAACCGGAAGATCCGCTTCCACGACGTGCTCCGCGTCGGTCGCCAATGCCGGGGGCGAAGGCAGGAGCGTGATCGACGACTCCACCAGGTCCGAGCGCGCCGTCGAGATCGCCAGGCCGGCCGGCTCGGACGCTATCCGGTGGAACTCCACGGCGAGCGCCGTCCAGCCGCTGCCGTCCAGCCGGGAACCGGAGTCGCGCAACGAGAACTGCCGCTGGTCGGCGTGGACTACCAAGTGCACACCAACCACCCTAGCCAGGACCCGCCCCGAAATGGTATCGACGCCGGGTTTAGCGTTGACGCCATGACCACTGCTTCCGTCGACGTCGACACGGCCCGCCGCGACTACGCGGCCCTGGTCGACCGCGGCCTCTCCCTCGACATCACCCGCGGCAAGCCGTCCCCGGCGCAGCTCGACCTCGCGAACGGCCTGCTGACCCTCCCCGGCGACGGCACCTTCAAGGCCGAGGACGGCACCGACGTCCGCAACTACGGCGGCCTCAAGGGCCTGCCGGAGCTGCGCCGCATCTTCGCGGGCGCGCTGCAGGTCCCGGCCGGGCAGCTGCTCGCCGCCGGCAACTCCAGCCTCGAGCTGATGCACGACGCCGTCGTCCAGGCCCTGCTCTCCAAGCTCCCCGGCGCCGAGCGCCGCTGGGCCGACGAGCCCACCCTCAAGTTCCTCGCCCCCGTCCCGGGCTACGACCGCCACTTCGCGCTCACCGAGCGCTTCGGCATCGAGCTCGTCCCGGTGCCGATGACCGACCAGGGCCCCGACATGGCCGTCGTCGAGCGCCTCGTCGCCGAGGACTCCGCCGTCAAGGGCATCTGGTGCGTGCCGAAGTACAGCAACCCGACCGGCGTCACGTTCAGTGACGACGTCGTCAAGCGGTTCGCCACCATGACCACCGCGGCGCCCGACTTCCGGATCTTCTGGGACAACGCCTACGCCGTGCACCACCTGACCGACGCCGAGCCGGCCCTGGCCGACCTGCTCGCGCTGGCCACCGAGGCGGGGAACGCCGACCGCGTGTTCGTCTTCGGCTCGACCTCGAAGATCACCCACGCCGGTGCCGGCGTCGGCTTCTTCGGTGCCTCCGAGGCCAACCTGGCCTGGTGGGTCGGCAACATCGGCAAGCGCACCATCGGCCCGGACAAGGTCAACCAGCTGCGCCACGCCCTCTTCCTCGAGGACGAGGCCGGCGTCCGCGCGCACATGCGCAAGCACGCCGAGATCATCGGCCCGAAGTTCGAGGCCGTCGACCGCATCCTCACCGAGGAGCTGGGCGACTCGGGCCTGGCGACGTGGACCAAGCCGACCGGCGGGTACTTCGTGTCGCTGACCGTGCCCGAGGGCACCGCGAAGGAGGTCGTGCGGCTGGCGAAGGAGGCCGGTGTCGCGCTGACCCCCGCCGGGGCGACCCACCCGCACGGCGACGACCCGGCCGACGCGGTCATCCGCATCGCGCCGACGTTCCCGGTGCTCGCCGACGTCGAAGAGGCCGTCCGCGCACTCGCCGTGTGCGTCCGGCTCGCCGCGGCCGAACGCGCCTGACCTGGGCAAACGAAATCGGGAAGAACTTTTTCCCGATTTGACCGAGCCGGGGGCCGTCCAGGTACGTATCACCGTTGGGTGAGGTGGACGAACTCGTCACGAGAGGACGTCCCCCGGTGTTCGGAAAACGCTACACACAGCAGCTCGTCGAGCGCAGCGCGGAGAACGCGACCGACCGCCGCCGCTTCCTCAAGGCTGCGGGAGCAGCGGGGCTCGGCGTCGCGGGAGCCGGCGCGCTCGGAACCGCGCTGTCGCTGGGCCTCGGCTCGGCGGGCGCGACTTCGCAGTACCCGGAGAAGAACGCGCAGGACGCCGCCGCCAGCGACGCCGCGGTGCTGAACTTCGCGCTCAACCTGGAGTACCTCGAGGCGAACCTGTACTCGTTCGCCGTCTACGGCTACGGGCTGAACGAGAAGTACGTCAACGGCGTCGGCAACCTGGGCAAGGTCTCCGGTGGGCACGCGGTCAAGTTCAAGAGCGAGCACACCAAGCAGATCGTCCAGGAGATCGCCGGCGACGAGGTCGCCCACGTGACGTTCCTGCGCAAGGCGCTCGACAAGGCCGCCGTCGCGCAGCCGGAGATCGACTTCCAGAACAGCTTCACCGCCGCCATGCAGGCCGCCGGGGTCATCAAGGAAGGCCAGACCTTCGACCCGTTCGCGAGCGAGAACAACTTCCTGCTCGCCGCGTTCCTCTTCGAGGACGTCGGCGTGTCCGCCTACAAGGGCGCGGCGCCGCTGGTGAACAACAAGACGTTCCTCGACGCGGCGGCGGGCATCCTCGCGGTCGAGGCCTACCACGCGGGCATCGTGCGCGGGCAGCTGTTCGAACGCGGCCTCGGCGACATCACGAACAAGATCTCCGACGCCCGCGACAGCCTGGACGGCAAGGCCGACGACGACGAAGGCGTGCTCAAGGACGGCAAGGCGAACCTCGTCCCCGCGGACGCGAACGGCATCGCGTTCGGGCGTTCGGCCGACCGCGTGCTCAACATCGCCTACCTCAACCCGGACAAGGTGTCCTCGGGCGGTTTCTACCCGCGCGGCCTCAACGGCGACATCGCCACCAGTGGCGCCAAGGAGTGAGCGCCGCGTGCCGCCGTCACGGTAACGTCGTGATCGGCGGCACGCGGAGTTCACGGGGGGATGCGAAGTGCGGGTACTGGTCGCGGGTGGCGGGATCGCCGGCACGGTCACGGCGATGGCGGCGAAGCTCGCGGGACACGATCCGGTGGTCTTCGAGGCCTACCCGGCCGGCGGGGACGACGCCGGCGCGTTCCTCACGATCATGCACAACGGCATGGACGCCCTGCGCGCGATCGGTGCCGAACGGCCGGTGATCGACAGTTCGTTCGCCGCCCACGGCGTCGAGCTCGTCGCCCCGAACGGGGAAACGGCCGGGCGGCGCGAGTTCGGCACCGAAGGCCTCGACGGACCGCGCACGCTGACCCGCGCGACGCTCTACCGCGTCCTGCAGGACGAAGCCGCGCGCCGGGCCGTCCCCGTCGAACGCGGCAAGCGCCTGGTCGGCGTGAAGCCGGACGGCACCGGCGTTACCGTCGAGTTCGCCGACGGCACCACCGAAACGGGTGACGTGTTAGTCGGCGCGGACGGGTTGCACTCGGTGGTCCGGAAGCTGATCGACCCGGACGCCGACGCCCCGCGCTACACCGGCCAGACCGTCGTCTGGGGTTACACGCGGGCGCGCGGGCTGCCGTCGGCGGCCGGGATCTACCGCATGGTCCGCGGGAGCAAGGCGGCCTTCGGGTTCACGACCGCCCCGGACGGCGCGACGTTCTGGTTCGCCCGCATCCCCGACGCCGAGCGCTCCCGCGAGGCGATCGCGGCGGTGACTCCTGAGGGGTGGCGCGAGTTCGCGTACGCGGCGTTCGCCGGGGAACCGTTGCCCTGCACGGAAATCATCGCCGCCACCGGCGACGAGGTCTTCGGCGGTCACTCCTACGACGTCCCGAGCACGCGGATCTGGTCGACGCCGGACATGGTGCTCGTCGGCGACGCCGCGCACGCCGCGGCCCCGGCCGACGCGCAGGGTGCGTCGATGGCGATCGAAGACAGCGTCGTGCTCGCGCAGTGCCTGCGCGACCTGCGGGACCCGGCGTCGGCTTTCGCGGCGTACGAAGGACTTCGCCGCGAGCGCGTCGAGAAGCTGGTCGCGTCGAGCGCGGGGCAGGACGTCGGCGAAAAGCCGGGCTGGGTCTACGAGCACCACATCGACTGGGACGCGAAGATCACCGCGTAGGGCCGCACGAGTCGCGGACCACCAGTTTCGTCGGCAGGCGCACCGGTTCCGGGGCGCCGGCGTTGTCGATCATCGCCAGCAGCGCGCCCGCCGCCGCGGTGCCGAAGCCCGGTTTGTCCTGGGCCACCGTCGTCAGCGCCGGGTCGACCAGGGACGCCACCTCGATGTCGTCGAAGCCGACCACCGACAGGTCCGCCGGCACCGACAACCCGGCCGCGCGGGCCGCGAGCAGGGCGCCGACCGCCATCTCGTCGCTGGCCGCGAACACCGCCGTCGGCGGGTCCTTGCGGGCCAGCAGCCGCCGCATCCCGACGAACCCGCTTTCGCGGTAGAAGTCCCCGGTGACCACGAAGTCCTCGCGCGCCGGCAGCCCGGCTTCGGCCAGCCCGCGGCGGTAGCCCTCGGTGCGCGCGGCGGCGGGGGAGTTGCCGCGGGGACCGGTGATCGTCGCGATCCGGTCGTGCCCGAGCGCGGCGAGGTGCCGGACGGCTTCCGCGGCGCCCGCGGCGTTGTCCGAGGTCACGTAGGTCGCGCGCGGCCCGGACAGGGGCACGTCGAGCGCGACGCACGGCAGCCCGGACTGGGCGAACGTCGTGAACGCCTCGGCGTCGGTGCCGCTGTCGATCAGCACCAGCCCGGCCAGGTGGTGGCGCCGGGTCATGCTCACGTACCCGATCGGGTCGGCCAGCGACACGCCGGGGTTGCGGTCGCGGGCGTCGTCGCTCGTCGCGAGCATCAGCAGGTGGTAGCCGTGCGAGCTGAGCGCGGACTTGAGGCCCAGCAACAGGTCCTGCAGGAACGGGTGCCGCCAGCCGGGCCGCCGGTGGTCGGTGTCCCAGACCAGCCCGACCATCGCCGAGCGCTGGCGTGACAGCGCTCGCGCCGACTCGTTCGGCGAGAAGTCGAGCTCCCGGGCGACGCGCTCGACGTTTTCGCGCGTCGTCGCGCTCACCGTGGCGGGGCGGTTGAAGACCCGCGACACGGTCGCGACCGACACCCCGCAGAGTTGGGCGATCTCCCGGGCGGTAACCATGCGGGCCTCCTACCTTGTAACCGGTTACATTCCTAGCACATGATCTCTGGCTGGGTAAATGCCAGAGCGTGTTATCTTTTCGTTACTTGACGAAACACTACTGGGAGCGCTCTCATAGGTCCCGCGTTTTCCGACCGGCCCGCAGAACAACGGAGATCTCATGCGCCCGAAAACGACAACCCGACGGACCCGCCTGATCGCCGTGGCGGGTGCTGTCCTGGCCGCGGTCACCGCCTTGAGCGCCTGCGGGAGCAGTGACGCCGGCGGTGAGAAGGTCAAGCTCAGCCTCGGCCTCTTCGGCAACTTCGGCTACACCGACCTGATCAAGGAGTACCAGGCCGCGCACCCGGACATCGAGATCACCGAGCGGACCGCGTCGTACTCCGACCACCACAAGAGCCTCGCCGCGCACCTGGCCACCGGTGGCGGCGCCGCGGACATCGAGGCGATCGACACCGGGTACGTCGCCCAGTTCAAGGCGACGCCGGACAAGTTCGTCGACCTCAACACCGTCGGCGGCGACAAGCTCAAGGACCGCTGGCTGGGCTGGAAGTGGTCGGCTTCGCTGGCCAAGGGCGGCCAGCAGATCGGCTACGGCACCGACGTCGGCGGCCTGGCCATCTGCTACCGCCGCGACCTGTTCGAGGCCGCCCAGCTGCCCGCCGACCGCGACGCCGTCTCCGCGCTCTGGCCCACCTGGCAGGCGTTCTTCGACGCGGGCAAGCGATTCCAGGCGAAGGCACCGAACGGTGTCAAGTGGATGGACGGCGGCCCGACCGTGCTCAACGCGATCTTCGGCCAGGCTCCGGTCGGCTACTACGACCAGAGCGACCAGATCGTCGTCGCGAGCAACCCGGCTCTGCGCACGGGCTGGGACCAGGTCGTCGACGCCGTCAAGGCGAACCTGAGCGCCGGCCTGCTCTACAGCACGCCGACCTGGAACACCGGGTTCACGCAGAGCCAGTTCGCGACCGTCACCTGCCCCGCCTGGATGATGACGAAGATCAAGGACCAGGCGCCGGACACCTCGGGCAAGTGGGACGTCGCGAGCGTGCCCGGTGGGGGCGGCAACTGGGGCGGCTCGTACCTCACGATCCCCAAGCAGGGCAAGCACACCAAGGAAGCCGCCGACCTCGCCGCGTGGCTGACCGCGCCCGAGCAGCAGGCGAAGGTCTTCACCAGCCAGGGCCTGCTGCCCTCGACGCCGTCGCTCTACACCGACCCGAAGATCACCGGCTACACCAACCCGTTCTTCAACAACGCGCCCGTCGGCAAGCTCTTCACCGACGCCGCGAAGAAGCTGAACCCGCAGTACCAGGGCCCGAAGGCCGGCGACGTGCAGACCGAGTTCGGCAACGCGATGCAGCGCGTCGAGCAGGGCAAGCAGGACGGCGCGGCGGCGTGGCAGCAGCTGGTCGGTGACGTCGCGAAGATCAAGTGATGACGCTCTCCCGGGCCGACCGGCGGCACAAGTGGGACGTCAAGCTGTCGCCGTTCGGCTTCATCAGCCCGTACTTCCTGATCTTCGGCGTCTTCGGGCTGTTCCCGCTGCTGTACACGGCTTTCGTGTCACTGCAGAAGCGCAACCTGCTCGACGCCGAGGGCGCGACGTTCATCGGCTTCGGCAACTACGAGCAGCTGCTGTTCCACGACCCGTACTTCTGGAACGCGATGGGGAACACGGTCAGCCTCTGGCTGCTGACCACGATCCCGCAGATCCTGTTCGCGCTCGGCATCGCGCACCTGCTCAACCGCAGGCTGCGCGGGCGGACGCTGTTCCGGATGGGGATGATCCTGCCGAACATCACCTCGGTGGCGGCGGTGACGATCATCTTCGCGCAGCTCTTCGGCCGCGACTTCGGGCTGGTGAACTGGGCGCTGAGCTGGTTCGGCGGCGGCCACGTCGACTGGCAGGCCGGCACGGCCAGCTCGCACACCGCCATCGCGGCGATGGTGGTGTGGCGCTGGACCGGTTACCACGCGCTGATCTTCCTGGCGTCGATGCAGGCGATCCCGTCGACCATGTACGAGGCCGCCACGCTCGACGGCGCCAGGGGGTGGCAGCAGTTCTGGCGGATCACCGTGCCGCTGCTGCGGCCGCAGATCATCTTCTCGACGGTGATCGCGACGACCGGGAACATGCGGCTGCTCGCCGAGCCGCTGCTGTTCAACCCCGGCACGGCCGCGGCCACCGGGGGTTCGGACCGGCAGTTCCAGACGGCCGCGCTCTACCTCTACGAGCAGGGCTTCACCAAGTACGACTTCGGCTACAGCTCGGCGATCGCGCTGATCCTGGCCGTGGCCACGATGCTCGTCGCGGGCGTGTCGTACCTGGTGACCCGGCGCATCCAAACGGACTGAGGAGCCGACATGACCACCGTGCTGACCCCGGCCGCGCCCGCGCCGCCGGCGGCCCCCGGGCGGGCCCGGCGCCTCGTGCGCCGGGTCGCGAGCCCGTGGACCTACGCCGCGCTGATCGCGATCCTGGCCGGCTCGGCGTTCCCCGTGTACTGGTCGTTCGTCGTCTCGTCGCAGACGACGGAAGCCGTCGGCAGCGTCCCGCCCGTGCTGGTGCCGGGCGGGCACCTGTTCGAGAACATCGCCCGTGTCTTCGACGAGTCGAACTTCGCGCTGGCGCTCGGGAACTCGATGATCGTCGCGGGCACGATCACCGTGTCCGTGGTGCTGTTCTCGACGCTGGCCGGGTTCGCCTTCGCCAAGCTGAAGTTCCGCGGCCGGACCGTGCTGCTGCTGCTCGTGGTCGCCACCCAGGCGATCCCGACCGAGCTGGGCGTCGTGCCGCTGTACATGATGATGGCCGACTTCGGCTGGGCCGGGCAGCTGCAGGCGGTGATCGTGCCCGGCCTGGTCACCGCGTTCGGCGTGTTCTTCATGCGCCAGTACTTCGAGCGGGCACTGCCGCTGGAACTGCTGGAGGCCGGGCGGATGGACGGCTGCGGCTCGCTGCGGCTGTTCTGGCACGTCGCGCTGCCGGCCGCCCGCCCGGCCGCGGCGGTGCTCGGGCTGTTCACGTTCATGCAGGCGTGGAACGACTTCTTCTGGCCGCTGGTCGTGCTGGTCCCGGAGAACCCGACCGTCCAGACCGCGCTCTCCAGCCTGGCCAGCGGCTACACCACCGACTACACCCTCGTGCTCACCGCCGCCACCATCGGCACCGTCCCCGTCCTCCTCGTGTTCCTGCTGTTCGGCCGCCAGATCGTCGGCGGCATCATGCAGGGCGCGCTCAAGGGCTGACCTCCCGGAGCTCATCGTGACTTCCAGCTTCCCGCTCGGCTTCCGCTGGGGCGTAGCCACCTCGGCGTTCCAGATCGAGGGTGCGACGACCGCCGACGGCCGTGGACCGTCCATCTGGGACACCTTCGCCGCGGTCCCCGGCGCGGTCGCCGGGGGTGACACCGGCGAGCCGGCGGCGGACCACTACCACCGCTGGCGCGCCGACCTCGCGCTGCTGGGCGACCTCGGCGTCGACTCCTACCGCTTTTCCGTTTCGTGGCCCCGGATCCAGCCGGACGGCCGGCACGCCGAACGCCGGGGCCTCGACTTCTACCGGCGGCTGGTGGAAGCGCTGCGGGAGAAGAACATCGAGCCGTTCCTCACGCTGTACCACTGGGACCTGCCGCAGGCCCTGGAGGACGCCGGCGGGTGGCGTTCGCGCGACACGGCGTCGCGCTTCGCCGAATACGCGGCGCTGGTGCACGAGGAGCTCGGCGACGTCGTCGACCACTGGACGACGCTGAACGAGCCGTACCCGTGCGCCATCGCGGGGTACGGTGAAGGGCGGCACGCACCGGGAGCGCGTGAGGGACACGGCGCGCTCGCCGCCGCCCACCACCTGCTGCTGGGCCACGGCTTGGCGGTGCGGGCGATGCGCGCGCAGGCGTCGCCGCAGCACCGGTTCGGGATCGTGCTCAACCAGTCGCCGGCGGTGCCGGTGTCGGACTCGGCCGCGGACGCCGCGGCGGCGGCCCGCCAGGACACGTTGCTGCGGCGCCAGTTCACCGACCCGCTGTTCGGCGGCCGGTACGCGCCGGGACTGGCGGCGATGTTCGCCGGCGTCTCGGACTTCTCGTTCCGCCACGACGGCGACCTGGAGACGATCGGCGTCCCGCTGGACTACCTGGGCGTCAACTACTACTACCGGCTGCACGTCGCGGACGCCCCGCACCGCGAGCCGGACCCGGCGCTGCGGACCGTGGCCGACATCGGCGTGGACACGACCCGCCTGCCGGAAGTCCCGCGCACGGGCATGGGCTGGCCGGTGGAGCCGGAGGGGCTCACCGAAGCCCTGGTCGGCCTGCACAACCGCTATCCCGGGCTCCCGCCGATGTACGTCACGGAAAACGGCTGCGTGTACGCCGACCGCAGCGATTTCGCCGACTACGAGCGCATTTCGTTCCTGAGCGAGCACATCGAAGCGGCGCGCACGGCCGCGGCGGCGGGGGTGGACCTGCGGGGGTACTTCTGCTGGTCCCTGCTGGACAACTTCGAGTGGGCGCACGGGTACAAGCACCGGTTCGGCCTGATCCACGTGGACTACACGACGCAGGCCCGCACCCCGAGAGCGAGCTACCGCTGGTACCGCGACCACATCGCGGCGGAACGCGCCCGGTGAAACCCGTCGAGGCCACCTCGCGGACGTCCGCGAGGTGGCCTCGACGGCGGTTCGCTACTTCTTGTACAGGCTCTCGATGTCGTTCGCGTAGTTCTTCGTCACCACGTTGCGCTTCAGCTTGAGGCTCGGCGTGATCTCCCCGCCCGCCTCGGTGAAGTCGTTGGCCAGCACCGTGAACTTCTTGATCGCCTCGGCCTTGGACACCTGCCGGTTGGCCTCGTCGACCGCGGCCTGGATCTCCGCGAGGAGATCGGCGTCGGTGGCCAGGTCCGCGACCGAAGCGTTGGCGGGCTTGTTGTGCTGGGACTTCCACGACGGGAAGTACTCCTCGTCCACCGTCACCAGCGCCGCGATGAACGGGCGCTGGTCGCCGACCACCATGGCCTGGCTGACCAGCGGGGCCGCCTTGATCGTGTCCTCGAGGCCGGACGGGGCGACGTTCTTGCCGCCCGCCGTGACGATGATCTCCTTCTTGCGGCCGGTGATCTTGAGGAAGCCGTCGGAGTCGAGCTCGCCCAGGTCGCCGGTGTGGAACCAGCCGTCGGTGAGGGACTCGGCCGTCGCCTGCGGGTTGTTGTAGTACGCCCCGAACACGACGTCGCCCTTGAGCATGACCTCGCCGTCGTCGGCGATGCGGACCGACGTGCCGTTGACCGGCTTGCCGACCGTGCCGACGCGGAACGCCGTCTGCGTGTTGACGTTCGCCGCCGCGGACGTCTCGGTCAGGCCGTAGCCCTCGAACACCGGGACGCCGATGCCGCGGAAGAAGTGCGCGAGCCGCGCGCCGAGCGGGGCACCGCCGGAGACCGCCGCGACGCAGCGGCCGCCGAGGGCCGCGCGCAGCTTGCCGTAGACGAGCTTGTCGAAGACCAGGTGCTTCAGCTTGAGCCCGAGCCCGGCGCCGCCCTTGTCCTGCGCCTCGCTGTAGGCGACCGCGGTGGCCTCGGCGGCGTCGAAGATCTTGCCCTTGCCGTCGCCGTGGGCCTTCTGCTTCGCCGAGTTGTAGACCTTCTCGAACACGCGCGGCACGGCGACGACGAACGTGGGCCGGAACGTGCCCAGGTCCGCGACCAGGTTCTTGACGTCCGGCGTGTGCCCGAGGGTGACGCGGGCGGACAGCGCGGTCACGGCGATCGCGCGGGCCAGCACGTGCGCCAGCGGCAGGAACACCAGCAGCGAGTTGCCCTGCTCCATGAGCTGCGGGAACGCCTCGATGTCGGCGCGGATCTCGGCCAGCAGGTTGCGGTGGGTCAGCTCGACGCCCTTGGGGCGGCCGGTGGTGCCCGAGGTGTAGACGATCGTGGCCAGCTCGCCCGCGCTCACCTCGCGGCGGCGCTCGTGCAGCTCGTCGTCCGACAGCGACGCGCCCATCGCGGCCAGCTCTTCGACGGCGGGGGAGTCACCTTCGATCTGCCACGTGTTGTCCAGCTCGGTGAGCCGGTCCCGGATCTCCTCGACCGCCGCGGCGTGGGCGTTCGTCTCGACGAACACGCCCTTCGCGGCCGAGTCGGAGAGGATCCAGTACACCTGCTCGGGGGAGGAGGTGTCGTAGATCGGCACCGTGACCGCGCCCGCCGCCCAGATGGCGAAGTCGATCAGCGTCCACTCGTAGCGGGTCTTGGACATGATGGCGACGCGGTCGCCGCGGCCGATCCCGGCCTGGGCCATGCCCTTGGCCACCGCCAGCACCTGGCCGGCGAACTCCTTGGCCGTGACGTCCAGCCAGGTTCCGTCGACCTGGCGGCGGAAGCTCACCACGTCCGAGAACCGCTCGGCGTTCGCCCAGACGACATCGGACATGTTCTCGTCGTCGGCCACCGGCTTGCCGGCGGGAGCGCTGTATTCGCGCACGTGGACCTCCGTGTTCAACGCGTGCGGCAGGCGACACCGCTGTTACCCGCCAGTCAACTTAGCGTGGTGAGCACCTTAAGACCATGCTGATCGCCGTCGCACGGCGAGGGCGTGACATTCTTCGCACGTGAACGCGCCACCCTCACTCGACATCGTCGACGAGACGTTCCTCGCCGTTCCGCCGGCCACCGTGGCCGCGGTCTTCGCCGCACCGGCGTCCTGGCGGCGCTACTGGCCCGACCTGGTCCTCGAGGTCTACACCGACCGGGGTGACAAGGGCCTGCGCTGGACCGTGCGGGGCGCGCTCGTCGGTACGATGGAGGTCTGGCTCGAGCCGGTGCTCGACGGCACCCTGCTGCACTACTTCCTGCGGGCGACGCCCGCTGACGCGGCCGGGACGCCCCGGGAACTGGCGCCACGCGACCTGCGCCGGGAGTTCGACCGGCGGGCCCGCGCGGCGAAGGAGATCGCGCTCGGGCTCAAGGAGATCCTGGAGGACGGGCGCGAGCCCGGCGTTCCTCCACGCGGCGAAAGCTAGAGGGGGCCAGGGGTGCGGGTACACGTCGTCTCGGACGTGCACGGCAACGTCGACGGGCTGAAGCGCGCGGGAGACGGGGCCGACGCCCTGGTCGTGCTCGGCGACCTGGTCGACTTCGTCGACTACCACGACCACGAAAAGGGCATCATGGGCGCCCTGTTCGGCGCGGAGAAGGTGGCCGGGTTCGCCCGCCTGCGCCGGGAGGGCACCCGTGACGAAACCGTTGCCTACTCACGGACGCTCTGGGCGAGCCTCGACGACCCGGCCGGCGCCGTCGACGAGGCCATCCGCACCCAGTACGCGGCGCTCTTCGCGGCGATGACCGCGCCCACCTACGCCACCCCCGGCAACGTCGACACCCCGGCGCTGTGGCCCGAGTTCGCCGGCGAGGGCATCCGGGTCCTCGACGGGGAGGTGGCCGAGATCGGCGGCCTGCGGTTCGGGTTCGTCGGCGGCGCGCTGCTGCCCGACGGCGTCGTGCCGCGTCCCCGCAAGGGCGCCGCCTGGCGTCCCTACCTGCGCGTTCGCGAAGACTACGACGCGAGTGTGGCCCAGCTCACCGAGGTCGACGTCCTCTGCACGCACGGCCCGCCGGCGCTGCCGGAGCTGACCTACGACGTCGTCGCGCGCCGCGCCGAGATCGGCTCGACGGCCCTGCTCGACCTCATCCACGCCCAGCGGCCGCGCTGGTCGGTGTTCGGGCACGTGCACCAGCCGCTCGCCCCACGCGCCCGGGTCGGGCTGACCGAGTGCCGTAACGTCGGTCACTTCAAGGAGACCGGGCAGCCGTACGTGCTGCGCTGGTGACCGACCGCGGCGGCTACGCTTCGTCCCATGGCCGAGCAGTCCACACAGTCCATCGAGGTCGACGCCGAGCCCAGCCGGGTGATGGCCGTGATCGCCGACTTCCCCGCGTACCCGGAATGGGCCAAGGCCGTCCGGCAGACCGAGGTCCTCGACACCGACGGTGACGGGCGCGCCAAGCAGGTCAAGCTCACCCTCGACGCGGGCCCGATCAAGGACGTCTACACCCTCGAGTACGACTGGGACGGTGACGGCCTCGGCGTCAGCTGGCACCTGGTCAAGGGCCAGATGCAGAAGGCGCAGAACGGCCGGTACGCGCTGGAGGACCTCGGCGGCCGCACCCGCGTGACGTACACGCTGTCGGTCGAGCTGGCGCTGCCGATGATCGGCCTGCTGCGCCGCAAGGCCGAGAAGATGGTCATGGACACCGCGCTGAAGGAGCTCAAGAAGCGGGCCGAGGGGTAGCCGCGTGCGGATCCTGCTGTTCACCGGCAAGGGGGGTGTCGGGAAGACGACGCTGGCCGCGGCCACCGGCGCCGCCCTGGCCGCTCGCGGCAGGAAGACGCTCGTCGTGTCCACCGACCCGGCACACTCGCTCGGCGACGCCTTCGGGCGCGGTCTCGGCGCCGAACCGTCCGAAGTGGACGCTCTGCTCTCCGCCGTCCAGATCGACTCGCGGACGCTGGTCGACACCACCTGGCACCGGCTGCGGGCCGAGGTGCAGTCGGTCCTGTCCGGCGCCGGCCTCGACACTTTGGACGCCGAGGAACTCACGGTGCTGCCCGGCGTCGACGAGTTGCTCGCCCTCACCGAAGTCCGGCGGCTCGCCGAAGACGGGCCGTGGGAGACCATCGTCGTCGACTGCGGGCCGACGGCCGAGACACTGCGGCTGCTCGCCCTGCCCGAAGCCTTCTCCGGCTACCTGACCCGCGTGTTCGGCCGCCGCGTCTCGGACTCCGTGCGCCGGCTCGGCGTCCACCTGGACGCCCTGCGCGCACTGCTCACCGAGCCGTCGGTGACCACGGTCCGGCTGGTGCTGACGCCGGAGCGGGTCGTCGTCGCCGAAGCGCGGCGCACGCTCAGCTCCCTGGCCCTGCGCGGGATCGCCGTCGACGGCCTGATCGCCAACCGGCTGATGCCCGCGCCCGGGTTCTGGCGCGGCGGCGCCGGGTCCTGGCTGCGCACCCGGCGGGCGCAGCAGGACGCCGTGCTGGCCGAACTGTCCGCCGCCGGGTTCACGGCGGTGTCCCGCGTCGAGCACCGGGCCGTCGAGCCGGTCGGGCTGCCCGCGCTGCTGGAGATCGCCGCCGGGCTCTACGGCGACGGCGATCCGCTGGCCGGCGACGGCACCCCGGTCACGCCGCTGTTGCGGGTCCGCCCGGCGCCGGACGGCTACACGCTGCGCATCGCGATCCCGCTCGCGCGGGACACCGAGGTCGACCTCGCCCGCGTCGACGACGACCTGGCGATCACCGTGGACGGCTTCCGCAGGCTCATCGCCCTGCCGGAGTCGCTGCGGCCGTGCCGGATCACCGGCGCGGAATCCGACGCCGACGGCCTGGTCGTGAACCTGGCCGGGAACCGGGGACGCGGGTGAGCGAAGAGGACGAGGCGGCCGGGCCGCGGCTGGCCGAGGAGATCCGCCTGCTCGTCGAAATGGTCGTGGAGAAGGCGGCGCCGTGGCTCGAAGGGGTCGTCGCCGCCGGGCACGGGGACCCTGACCAGGCGAAACCGGACGGCTCGGGGTGCGGCTGGTGCCCGCTGTGTGCGATCGTCGCGGTGGTGCGCGGTGAGCGTCCCGAGTTCGCCGCGAGGCTCCTGGAACAGCTGGCGCAGCTCGTGGCGTTGCTCCGAGCGGTGCTCGCGGACCGCTGGGAGCCGGACGAGGGCGTGCACATGCCCGGGTTCCGCCCCGCGCCGCGACCGCCGGCGGACGCTTCGGTGTCGGTGCGGGTGCAGCACATCGCCGTCCGCCGGCGCGACGAGTGGGAGAGCTGAGTGCGGACGATAGGGGTGGACGTCGGCGGGACGAGCGTCCGGGCCGGCGTGGTGGACGAGCGCGGCTCCCTGCTGGACACGGCACGCGTCGCGACGCCGAGCGAGGAGGGCGCCCTCGAGGACGCCATCGCCGGCGTCATCGAGGGCCTGCGCAACCGGCACGAGGTGGCCGGGGTGGGCCTGGCCGTGGCCGGGTTCGTGGCGCGCGACCGCCGGTCGGTGATGTTCGCGCCGCACCTGGCCTGGCGCGGCGCACCGGTCGCGGATCGGATCGAGAAGCGCGTCGGCCTGCCGGTGCTGCTGGAGCACGACGTCAACGCGGCGATGGTGGGCGAGCACCGGTTCGGCGCGGCCCGCGGCGCCCACGTGGCGGCGCTGGTGGCGCTGGGCACGGGCATCGGCGCCGGGCTGCTGCTGGACGGCAAGCTGTTCCGCGGCGCGTACGGCGTGGCGCCCGAGCTGGGCCACCTGACGGTGGTCCGCGGCGGGCGGCCGTGCCCGTGCGGCAAGTACGGCTGCTGGGAGCGCTACTGCAGCGGAACGGCCCTGGCGGCGACGGCGGTGGAGCTGCTGACGCGCCACCCGGGCCGCTCGACGGTGCTGGCCCCGCAGGTGGCGGGCGACCCGGGTTCGGTGACCGGCCGCCGGGTGGCCGGCGCGGCGCGTGATGGCGACCCGATCGCGCAGCTGGCGATGGCCGAGCTGGCCAAGTGGCTCGGCGAGGGTTTGGCGCTGGTGGCGGATGTGTTCGACCCGGAGATCATCGTGATCGGCGGGGGAGTGTCGGAGTCGGCTCCGCTGTTTCTGGACGAGGCGCGCGAGCACTACGCGGGCGCCATCACAGGGGCTCGGCACCGGCCGTTGGCTCGGATTCGGACCGCGCACCTGGGCGATGACACGGCGATCGTGGGCGCGGCGGCGCTGGCGTTGGAAGCGGCGAAGACTCCGGTCTGACTCGGGCCGTAGCCGACCCCGTCGTGGGTCTTCCCCGCCACCCCGAAGCCCGATTGTGACTACGGCCGGCGACGCCGGCCGTGTTCTGGCTTCGGATCGGGGTTGCGGGGGGTGTGGGCCCCGTTCGTGTTGCCGTCCGTCTGCTGCCGTGGCCTTTCCCGCGGCTCTTCGCTCGCGGGCGCCGGGGGCCAGCTTCGGCTTCCTCTGAGACGTGATCCGCGGCCGACCTGTGACAGGCTGGACCGGTGAGTGCCCCGTCCGCGAGCGTCTTCGTCCGGTGTTCCTGCGGGCATCTGCACTGGGGCCGGTACGGTGCGGCCGGCCTGCTGCTCGTCGATCCGGCGCGTGGCGTTCTTCTCCAGCGCCGGGCTTGGTGGGTGCACCACGGCCGGACCTGGGCACTTCCCGGCGGGGCCATCGAAGCCGGTGAGACCGCCGTGACCGCCGCTGCCCGCGAAGCGTTCGAAGAAGCCTCTGTTCCCGCCGAGGCCTTCCGCGCGGTGTCGGCGTCCGTGGTGGACCATGGGGAGTGGAGTTACACCACCGTCCTCGCCCTGGCCGATGGGGCCGAGGCGCGGGTCGCCAACACCGAAAGTGCGGAGGTGCGCTGGGTGGATCCCGACGATGTGCCCTCCTACCGGCTGCACCGCGACTTCGCCGCCGCCTGGCCGGACCTGCGCGACCGCGTCGGGCAGGAGCTGGTCCTGGTCGTCGACGGCGCCAACGTCGTCGGCTCGCGGCCGGATGGCTGGTGGCGCGATCGGCACGGTGCCGCCGAGCGCCTGCGTGACCAGCTCGCGAAACTCGTCGAAGCCGGCGTGCCGGACCCGGACGACGCCGCCGTCACCTGGTGGCCGCGGATCGTCCTGGTCGTCGAGGGCAAGGCCAAGCACGTCACCGGTGTCCCGGGCGTGGAGGTCGTCGCCGCGGACACCGATGGCGACTCGAAGATCGTCGAAGTCGTCGCCCAGGAGAAGGCCAAGGTCCTGGTGGCGACGGCCGATCGGGAGCTCAAAAGGCGCGTCGAAGCCCTCGGCGCGTCGATCCTCGGCCCCGGCACGCTCCGCACCCGGCTCGACAAGCTCTAGCCCTTCAGCGTCCCGTCGCGCATCTCGGCGACCAGCGACGCCATCACGGCCTTGAGGCTGCCCTTGTGCGCCTGCGCGACCGCGCGCTGCCGCCGGTAGCTGGGCCCGTACCGCAGGATCTTCTCGACGTCGCGCAGCTCGGCGACGCAGTCCAGGCGCCGCGCCACCGGCTCCAGCCGGTCCAGCAGGTCGGCGATGTCGTCGGTGACCAGCCGCTCGCGCCCGGCCGCGTCCAGGATGACGATCGCGTCGGTGCCGTAGCGGGCCGCGCGCCACTTGTTCTCCTGGACGTGCCACGGCGGCAGCGACGGCAGGATCTCGCCGTCGTCCAAGCGCTCGCTGAAGTCGTCGACCAGGCACTGCGTCAGCGCGGAGATCGCGCCGACCTCCTCCAGCGTCGGCAGCCCGTCGCAGACCCGCATCTCGATCGTGCCGAGGTGCGGCGCCGGCCGGATGTCCCAGCGGATCTCCGAGAACGAGTCGATCACGCCGGTGGTGAACATGTCCTCGGTGTAGCTCTCCAGCTCGGCCCACTTCCGGAACTGGAACGGCAGCCCGGCCGTCGGCAGCTGCTGGAACATCAGCGCCCGGTTCGATGCGTACCCGGTGTCCTCGGCGCCCCAGTACGGCGACGACGCCGAGAGCGCCTGCAGGTGCGGCGCGTAGTTCAGCAGCCCGTCGAGGATCGGCAGCACCTTGTCGCGGTGGTCGACCCCGACGTGGACGTGCACGCCGTAGATCAGCATCTGGCGTCCCCACCACTGGGTCCGGTCGATCAGCTTCGCGTACCGCTCCTTGTCGGTGACCTTCTGCTGGTACCAGTTCGAGAACGGGTGCGTCCCGGCCGAGAACATCTCGACGCCGAGCGGGTCGGCGACACCGTGCACGACGTCGAGCGACTCGTTCAGGTCGGCCTTGACCTCGGCGATCGTGTCGCAGACCCCGGTGATGATCTCGATGGTGTTGAGCAGCAGCTCCTGCTTGATCTTCGGGTGCTCGGCCCGCCCGTCGGGGCGGACGGCCTCGAGGATCCGCTCGGCGACCGAGGACAGCTCGCCGCTGCGCCGGTCGACCAGGCCGAGCTCCCATTCCGCGCCGACGGTCGATCGCCGCGAGGGGCTGAACTCGATGTTCATCGCGCCTGTGTCAGACCTGGGCGCCGTTGCTGGGATCGGCGCCGGGCGGCGGTCCCTGGCGCACGCGCAGCAGCAGCAACGCGATCGACGTCGCGAGCGCCAGGATGCCCAGCGGCGTCGCCACGGTCGGGCCCACGCCGATCGCGCCGGGCAGGATCAGCAGGAACAGCCCGGCCAGGAACAGCAGCAGGATGAGGAACGCGCCCATCTTCGGCCGCGGCAGTGGTGGCGGTTCCGGCGGGACGTAGTGCTCGTCGTCGCCGGCCGGGTCGTCGGAGAACATCGTCGCGTCCCACGACGTGCCGCCGGACCGCCAGCCGGGCTCCGGCGGGGTGTCCACGACCGGCGGTTCGGCGGGCCGGTCCGGCTTCCGGCGCGATTCGCTCTCCACCCCGAAGCCGGGCCCCGCGGTGCCGGTCTTGTCGGCTTTGTCAGCCCTGTCGGCGCGGTCAGCCCGGTCGGCTTTGTCGGCCTTGTCCGCGGTGTCTTCTTCGGGGAGCCCGAACCCGTCGGCCCGCAGGTCGGCGACGATCTCGGCGAACGTCGCGTCGACGTCCTCCGGTCCGTCCTTCCCCCGGCTCATGCGGTCTCCTCGGGCTGTGCGGCGTGCGTCTTCGCGAATTCGACGCTACGCGTGAAAATGAGTTCGGCGTCGTTGTCCTGCGTCGCGACGTGGTAGCTGTTCTCCAGCACGACCTCGGTGACGTCGGTGCTCGAGACGCCCGCCAGCACCAGCCGCGAGTTCTCCGGTTCGACGACGTGGTCGACCGCCGAGTGCAGCAGCAGCACCGGCTGCGTCACCTTGCCCAGGTCCGCGCGCACGAGCGCCCACAGCTTCGCCAGGCTCGCCGCGGCGCGCACCGGGGTGCGCGGGTAGGCCAGCTCCGTCTCGCCCGGCTTCTTGATGTCGTTCGCGATCGCCGGCACCGACGGCACGATCCGGCCCAGCACCGGCAGCAGCTTCGTGTCCCACTTCAGCCGCGTCACCGACGGGTTGACCAGGACGATCCCGGCGATCCGGTCACCGAACTCCTCGGCGAGGCGCAGGGTGAGCGTGCCGCCCATCGAGAGGCCGCCGACGAACACGGTCTTGCACGTCGACAGCAGCGCGAGCAGCGCCTCGCGGACGGCGCCGTACCAGTCTTCCCACGTCGTGCGGTTGAGGTCCGGCCAGCGGGTGCCGTGCCCCGGCAGCAGCGGGCAGCGCACCGTGAACCCGGCCCCGGCCAGGTGATCACCCCAGGCCCGCATGCTCGCGGGGGTACCGGTGAACCCGTGGCAGAGCAGGAACCCGGTCTCGGCCGAACCGGTGTGTGCGAACGGTTCCGCGCCGGCGAGCACGCCCATGCGATCGCCTTCCGTGTGAGCGGTGGATTCCCCCATGCTCTCACGGCTCGCGGACCTTGTGGGGCTCCGCCCGGGCCCGGAATTCCCTGTGAGATCGATCGCGCCCGCGTGGTAACCGGGTGGTCTCCGTTGTGCGGCGGCCACCGGGGTTCGTAGGCTGTCTCGCGCGGGTTGATGGGGCTGAGCTGCGATGGAGGACTGAGGCACCGGTGCTGTACTGGCTCATGAAGTGGGTATTCATCGGACCGCTGCTCAAGACGCTGTGGCCGACCAAGGTCGTCGGCGCGGAGAACATCCCGGAGAGCGGTGGCGCGATCCTGGCCGGCAACCACCTGGCGGTCGCGGACTCGTTCTTCATGCCGCTGCGGGTCAAGCGCAAGGTCACCTTCCCGGCCAAGTCCGAGTACTTCACCGAGCCCGGCTTCAAGGGCCTGCTCAAGAAGTGGTTCTTCACCGGCGTCGGCCAGTTCCCGATCGACCGCTCCGGCGGCAACGCCGCCCAGGCCGCCCTCGACACCGCGACCCGCCTGGTCAAGGCCGGACACCTGCTCGGCATCTACCCCGAGGGCACCCGCTCCCCGGACGGCCGCCTGTACAAGGGCAAGACCGGGGTCGCCCGGATCGCGCTGGAGTCCGGCGGCGTCGTCGTCCCGGTGGCGATGATCGGCACGGACAAGGTCAACCCGATCGGCTCCAAGATGTGGTGGCCGCGCCGCCTCGAGGTCCGCTTCGGCAAGCCCCTCGACTTCTCGCGGTACGAGGGTCTCGCGGGCGACCGCTTCATCGAGCGGTCGATCACCGACGAGATCATGTACGCGCTGATGGAGCTCTCCGGCCAGGAGTACGTCGACATCTACGCGGCGAAGGCCAAGGAACTGCTGGCCGCCGAGGCCGCCGGGGTCAAGCCCGAGGTGCCCGCCCAGCCGTCCGCGAAGGACGCGGCCCG